>JAZRFR010000179.1:0-28472 GCA_045643785.1 Eubacteriales bacterium
TTGTGGGCAAACGCCACAATGGGAAAGGCGAGGGCGACCTGCTGCATGGAGATCTGCATATCAATGGGAAACCGTCTCTGCGAGAGGAACGCGATACGTCGATGGGCAAACCGTCCGCCGCCGCCATGAACCGTCGTGACAACGGTGTGGTCGGTAGAGCTTGCTTCCACGGCAGAATGAGCCTCTGCGTCTCGCATCTCACCCACGCAAACCACGTCGGGATCAAATCGGAGTGCGGCCATGACCAGATCCTCTTGGGAAATGTCGTAGATATCCTTATCCGAAGGACGGGAGAGGGTATGCACCACGTTGTTGATGACCCTTCCCTGCTCGTCTCTCTTGACGAGAGACAATTCCCGTGCACCGGATTCAATGGTATAGATTCGTTTGTTGTCGGGGATGGAGCTCAGCAACGAGTTCAGAAGCGTCGTCTTCCCCGAGCTGGTACGCCCGGCCACTACAAAGGAAACGCCGTACCGCATACAAGTCTCCAGGAAGGACAGCATTTCCTCGGTGATCGACTCGGATCTGAGCAGATTGGAACGATCCACCCGCGCGGGATGGAGCATACGGATGGAGACCGCGATCCCTCGGTCGGCATCCACAATGGGCTCCTTCAGCGCGGTAATGCGGGTATTGTTAGGAAGATGACCCTGTGCGATGGGAGCCGCATTGTCGATGATCATACCCGAGTGATGGAGAAGTTTCTTCACAACGTCGATGGCGTGTTGGGGGGAGAAGAAATGCTCCTCTGCCTTTTCAATACGACCGTCAAGGTGCGTGAGTGCCACATCATCCCAACCATTGATATTGATCTCCTCAAGGTCGGGGTCAGAAAGGTGCTTTGTGAGGATTGAATACTCTGCCATTTCGGTGAAAAGGCGCTCGATCAAGCCTTTGTTATCATACCCTGCTACCGAGTAACCCGTATCATAGAGGTACTTCCCGATATATGCTTTGAGTTCTGCCGTCTTACTCTTGTCGATAAGTGCTGTCGCGTAGTTCTTCGCAATATAGCTCTGTGTGAGACCTACAAGCGAAGATAATTCGATCTGTGCCATACCTTACACCACCTTTTCCGCGATAGACTTAATGATCTGCATAAACTTCTTGTCCTTCATCGGCTCATACAGATTTCCCTCCATATACTGTTCGACGAGCGTACTGCAATACGGAATGGTAAACGCAATCTTTCCGAGGTGCAATCTTGCATCTGCGGCAGCAAGGTTAAATTCCTCTCGGGGAATGTTCATCACCGCCACATCGTTCTCGCGGAGATACCCACGGGACGCGAAGGTTTTAAGCTGCGACATCTGAAAGCTCAGGCACTTGAGGTCAGGAGTGGAGAGACGAATGATCTGATCCGCGTTCTCCAAAGCCACACTTGTGAGGAAGTTGGAGTCGGGGAGCGACATACAATCCACGATCACGTAATCCGCAATACCGACAAGCACATCGTAGAGATACTTTGCTTTCTTATCCGTATATTCGGGAAAGCTGTGGTGGTTTTCGCTATCCTTGTAGCCAAGATAGCCGAGATTCATTCTGTCCTTAGTCATGACCATGTTGGATACGACGTCATCGGCAAAGAAATCAGGTTTGGACAGAATCGAGCCGATGGAAAATATGTCATCCGAACGGAAATTCGGAAAAATGACCGGGATAGTGGGTGTCACAATATCGGTGAACACAACGATCACCGCGCTCTTGCCGCGGGAGCGATTGTACAGCGCCTCCGCGAGTTTTACCGAAAATGTGGTTTTTCCACTTCCCGGAGAACCCCAAACGGCAATGAGCTTACCCATGGTTCTTATCCTCCGTTTTTTCCTTCACGGTGTTGTCGATGGGATGCTGCTTCAGATACTCATCCTGCACACGGATATAGTCGTTGGCTTTCTCGGTGTCTCCTCGGTAAACAAGGGAGAAATGGATGGTAGTCGTCCCATTGTAATGGGCCAACAGCTCCGCCTGCTCGGGTGTGGCCAAAAGTGTCACAGTGGCTACCTTCCCACCTTCGGTCATCATATCCTTATCGATACCGTCGCTCGTCGTGGCGGTAATGACCTGCACGTAGCGGAGTGCGGCGGGAATATTGGAAATATCGTTTTCCTTGTCATAGACGATCACCGATACAACATCGCCGTTCTCCAGCTTGTCCGACAGACCCGCGGCGAAGTCCGAGATATTGACCGAGATCGCCACCTTCGTACCGTTCAGTCCCGACAGAACGTCCTCCGCGCTCTTATTGTGGGCGGACAGCTTAGCATCGAACAGATAGTCCCCCGTATAGAGATCCGTAGTGGCGTACTTACCAATGACCGCCTGCTTGTCCCTGATGACCTTACCGGGGAGGTTGTACAGGCCCACGTTGACCGTCTCCAGATGATCGGCGGTAATGAGTTGGCCTCTCTGTACGTCTGCCTTCAAGCGCACGATATCTACCTTCTGATCGGTGAAACGGTTCACCAGGGGCGCAACACCAAAGGTGATAACCAACGCGAGAAGAATACAGATCACACCGATAACCGTTCTCGAGGAGAACGGCTTCTTACTGGGAGCCTTCGGTGCTTTGACTCCCCTGGGCTTTGCGCCATATTGTCCGAAACTCATGTTTCATTTCCTCCTAATTATTAGATTAAATAGCCGATCATAAGACCGGTCGATAGAAACGGTAACAACGGAAACGGCTCTTGATTGGATCGATTCTGTACCTTGTTGCGGATCGTCTGATAAATGACACCGAATGCAAGACCGATCATATAGCCGATCACACCTCCGTAAAAGCCAAGGGATAAGGCGGCGGCGGTAGATATCTTGATATCCGCCCCGCCGATACCGCCCTTCTTTGCAAACATGGCTATTGCCATCTGCGGAACAAATACTGCAATGGCACCGAACACCATAGAGCCAATGCTCACATCTCCAAAATTGACAAGAGACAGAATCACGAGCATCACCCACAGGAAATCGTCTGCTTCATGGGTGTTAACATCCTGTACAGAAGCATACAGCAGGATCAAGGCCATCACCATCCCCTTCAACGTCCAAAGTGTGAATCCTCCCACAAGGTAGAGAGTAACACCCACAACCGGAATGAACAGATACGTGAGGTAAAGGTTGTAGGCAAACCCGCGTTGAAGCATATAATGGTTCAGCAAGCCACCTGCAACAACCGTGATAAGGACGAGTGCCAGCAAGTGAACGGCATACATGATATATTCCATATGTCCTCCTAAAAAAATCAGGAGGACGGTGGCCCCGTCCTCCGTTGAAAAAAAGGTGTGTGTCCAGCGTATTTATTCGTTACTGCACACCATAGATGGCCACTCTTTAGCCAGCGTAGTTGAACATCTCACCGATCTCGGTGTTGAGACGGGGCAGAATGACGCCGTTGAAAAGGGCATACAGACCGCCCAGCACGACGGCACCGACGACGACGGCGATGATGATCTTCACGCCGGTATCGACAAAGCCCTCAGCGCGGGCATTGTTCACGGCAGCGGTTGCGGCGGTCTTGGCGTTGATGGCGATGGCGTTGAATTTGGACTGAATCTTATTGATGATCTTCTTCATGGTTTTTACCTCTTTTTCTTTCTTTTTCTTTTTTGATTTTAACCTTGGGAAATATTCCTTGCGGTCTGTCAGACCGCAAGGAATATTTCGGGGTGGCGGCAATTGTTTTTCATATTTCCGCTTTATTCTTCCGCCACCCTATTAACCCGCGTAATCGAACATGCCCTCGATGCGGGTCTCCAGGGTAGGCAGGATCACGCCATCGAAGAGGGCGTACAGACCGCCCAGCACGACGGCACCGACGACAACGGCGATGATGATCTTCACGCCGGTATCGACAAAGCCCTCAGCGCGGGCATTGTTCACTGCAGCGGTTGCGGCGGTCTTGGCATTGATGGCGATGGCGTTGAACTTGGACTGAATCTTGTTGATGATCTTCTTCATTTTGAATTTCCTCATATCTTTCTTTTTTTGATTTCGGTTTGTTTCTCAAATATTCGGTCATGAATCGTCTCAGCCGAACATGGTTTGAATTCGTTCTGCCAAACCGGGAAGCAGAACGCCATTGAACATGGTGTAGAGCCCTGCCAAAAGAAGGCCGCCGATCACAACGGCAATGATCATTTTCACCGCTGTATCTACATATCCCTCGGCGAACTTCCCTTTCAGCTTGGCTCCGATTTCAGCAATGCGTGATCTCATTGTGCTCTTCACGCTATACCTCCTGCTGTTTACTTTTTCAGGATGAAAGTTCATCTTAATACAATCATAGGCACCACCTCTTTTCTGTTTCAGGCATAAAAAATGAGGGCAAAGCGCGGATGCTGTTTCATCTGCTTTACCCCGTAATCTCGGCATGAAATTGTCTTATCGCGGGTCGCGGTTCTCCTTCTGTCGCTGGCGATACAATGCAAGCGCCTTCACGATGATCTCCTCAATCTGTTTTTCACTGCTTCCTTCGGGGACGTATTTTTCGATCCTTTCCAATGGAATCTTGATACGCACCTTTTGATTCCCTTTCTCCTCGCACATAATCTCATTGATGGCCGCCGTATTCAGTTCTCCCGTACGGCTTAGTTCTTTCATACGAATGGTCTGAGCATGAGATGGGAACGTCCCCTCTGTGTCGATATAATCCACAAGATCGCGCATTTCCTCCTCCTGCAAGTAGGAAAGCTCTACGGCTGGGCGCATACCGATCTTACCTTCATCTACGAATTCAAGCAGTTCGGGAGTAAGCTCATTGAGACGAACGTAACGGCGAACCTGATCACCGCTTTCTCCCGCGGCTTCTCCAATAATCGTGGCCGTTTCCCGCTCCTTTAACTTCCCCGCCACTGGCGTGGAAGTTAAATCCGTTCTCTTTCCCTGCCGCTTCATCGCATCCATCTTCATCTTATAGGCCTTGGCCTTCTCTGAAGGAAGGATGTGTTCCCGTTGAAGATTGGAATCCACCATTTCGATAATGGCATCGTCTCGGCTCAGTCCCCGAACAATGACAGGTATTTGCGTGACACCCAAGATACCGCAGGCGTATTTCCTGCGGTGCCCGGAAATCAGCTCGTAGCGACCGTCTTCCTTTTGGCGAACAACAACAGGGGTTAGAACACCGTTCATTTCGATACTGCGAACAAGCTGTTCCATGCCCTCATCATTCTTAACCTGAAAAGGATGATCCGGGAAATCATCAATCTGAGCAAGAGGGATTATGTGAACCGTCTCAACACTCTGTTTCATGGATGTCCCGCTCACGCATCTTCCCTTCCTTTCGCTTACGACACTTTTGCTTTTTGGGCTTTCTTTCGCTGACCTTTACGGCATCCATTCCGTACAAACCAAGAGGGACGGAATAACAGATGGCTCGGAACACATCGAAAGAAACTGCCTCCTCATCCGAAAGATCCGCGTAACCGGCAGATATGGCACCGTATTTCCAAACAGAGGCCGCGAGGTACAACTCAAAGGCATCTGCATCCAACTCGCTTACCGCGTAGGCCAAAGCTGAATACATCACACCGTCCTCCTCCAATACTCTGCTCGTTTCCTGCCACAATTCCTCATGAGCAGCCAGCAGATAGATCTGCGCAATCAGGGAATGATCCGCTTTGCCGACACGGTTCAATCCCTCACGGAATCTCTTGCCATGACCCGGCGACAGGAAACAGCTATGCAGCTCCGTCCCTCTTTCCATTGCCAACCGCAGGCGGTAACGGAAAGACGCATTTCCGATTTCGGCAAAACAGTGCCGCAGCACTTCGCCAAAGGAACAGGTATGTGCGAAGATGCGCTCCTCCATGCAGCAACATACTTTCAAAGCGCATTTCCCGCCGGATGAATACAGACAATTGCTACACCGGCAGATAGATCTTCTGTACGGAAAGCCCACACGTGCGGGTTGGAGCCCTTTTGCCGACTTTACCAAATCGTGCACGTAAAGGGCACTATTCTTCTTTTCAAGGTACATTTCGAATCCTCCGAATTCTAAAGTACGGAAACAAAAAAAGCCGACTTTATTTCCACTTCAAGAGTGGTCGTAAAGTCGGCTTATTAAGACCGTATGTAATTAAGCTTCAAGAACGTCAAGCAAATATAGTATGAGGTTGGAGGTCTCGCGGTTATCCATGCCGTTTGCTTTCTGCTTCAAGCGCTTTGCATTAAGTGCATCGATTATGATTCGCAGTTCAAAGGGGGTAAGTTTGAGTCTGCGAACCATCGTATATCCGTTTTTCATACACATTCTCGCTTTCTGATTTACTGTGTTGATTATATCAAAAAAAACAATTTTTTCAATTTTGCCAAAATGTCGCGGGGTCAAGTCCCGTTTGCTCGGAAAAAGTTGCACTGTACTAAACGGATGTTTTGATGCTTTTAGAAAATCAAAAAAGCCTTGCGTAGCAAGGCTTTTTTGACATAGTTGCATTTTTATACTATGAGAATGGTGCGAGAAACGGGACTTGAACCCGTACGGTGTGAACCACACGCCCCTCAAACGTGCGCGTCTGCCAGTTCCGCCACTCTCGCATGCTGTCTTCGACAACCTGTCTTGCGACAACGGTATAGATTATACACGATTCCGAAGAAAATGTCAAGGGGTTTTGCAAAAGTTTTTTCAAAAAATGCAAAATATTTTTTCAAGGATCCTTTCAGGGCGTTCTCAAGTCATAAAAAAAGCAAATCTCCACCGCCAAACACCTCCCCATATATTGACATTCCGTCGGATGGATGGTATAATATGGTTAACAGAAGCCCATTTCACGCAGAAAGGAAAAATTACCATGAAAAAGCGTATCCTTGCCCTGCTTCTGACCCTGGCGCTAGTTCTGCCCGCCGTGTCCTGTGACATCCTGCTGGCCGACCCCAACGCTCCCGTCAATCCATCCGATAGTCAAGAGCAGAACAATCCCCCTGCTACCACGGAAAAAGCCCCCGTGTCCGTAACCCCCGAAAGCCAGCCTCAGACCCCTCCCGAGGACACCGAGCCCAACGGCTGGCACGACGAGCCTCAGACTGACTACTATGAGCCCGAGACCGAGTATATTCTGAAAGAATACACCGTCACCTTCGTGCTGAAGGGTTACGACGAGCAGCCCGACATCCAGATCGTCACAGAGGGCAACCGTGCTAAAGAACCCACGGTACAGATCGATCCTGCCGTCGGAACTTTTGAGGGCGCCTGGTATACCGAACCCGTATACGATACCCCCTACAAATTCGATTTCAACACCCCCATCACCGAGGATATCACCCTGTACGGCTACGTGATTCCCAATCCCGCTCTGCCCGTCCTGATGATCACGCCCGAGGATATTGCGGATCTGCATATCACTCGGCCGACGTGGCACATCGGGTCTGTTGACGTGCTGGAGGAGCAAAACGCCTCCTTCGTGCGCTTGACCGCCACCGGGGATGACCCCTGCATCTACCTCCTCCCCGATGATGCCGGGTATACCTTGCCCCATTACATGGCCATCCGCTATCGCACCAATTCCGTATTGGACGGTCAGTTCTTCATCGGCTCGGGCGCAGGCCCCACAGGCCAGGGTGATAACTTCAGCGTCTACTGGGATGAGGGAGAGGCTTGGAATCTGCTGATCATTGATCTGACCGCCGTTGGCATCCATTCAATTGAGAATGATCTCGTGAACTTCCTCCGCTTCGACTTCTTCACCTCCGGATGCGACAAGGGTGACTACTTTGACATCGCCTACGTCGGCTTCTTCAACACCGCTGAGTACGCCAAGGATTACGATTACGAGACTTATAAAGCACCCACCTGGCAAGAGGATCAGTCCATCATCAAGCACGTGTCCTTCGACGAGCTATATATGTGTATCGGTAACAGCAGGGTTGAGGATTGCTTCAGACCCGGTCAGGCCTCCCTCTGGAATGGTGTCGCTACTCTAAACGATTTTTCCTATGACAATCTCTGTTACCGGGGCTGGATCGCCTACAGCGGCGAGTTCGGCCGGTTCGGTTACCAGATCAACGGCGGAACCCCCGTTTATGACAACGCATTTGCCATCCAAACCGAGCGGCCCGTTATCGATGCAGCCCTCAGCTGCGGCGCAGATGGCGGTAGTCGTATGGAGATCATGATCTCCCTGGCCGGTCTGGAGGGCGAAAACACCGTCCGCACCCTGTACAAGAGCGCTGACGGCGCAGAGGTTTGCCTGAACGAGTTTACCGTGGTGCTGCCTGAGAAGCCCAAGGACATTACAAATACCTTCTCCTCCCACGTATCCTCTAACAGCGTCGGCACAAACGTTCAGGAATCCGATTTGAATAACTACTTCACCTTCGGCTTCCCCCTCGGCTCCAACTGCCTGATTCAGCCCGATGGCACTTACTACATGGATGCCATCAATGAGATGTACGCCGACGTCAACGGCAAATATGTGTTCAAAACCAACCTGCTCGAGGCAGGCGGGTGCTCCTGGATGTTCGTCCGCGGGTATCATGTCGTGAATTCCGACGAGTTGATTGAAAAGTTTGATCCTGCCGCCGGCATCTACAAAATCAACAACTACTACGAGACCGATGGCACGAACGGAATGGGAAATAGTTCCGGCACCGGCGGTGCAGGCATTTACGCCCGCATTGAGTCCGGTACGCTCTACATTGTAGTTAAGTATTACGATGAAAACAATGTCACCCGTGTAGGTAATAAGTCCTACTCCCTCCCCTGCAACGGCACCAAGCTGACCATGGCCGATGACGGCGAGAATATCTATATTCTCGTGGACGGCCGTACCATGGCAGTCATTGAATTAGAAGGCTCTATCGAGTATGCCGACATTAACGAGGTATCTCCCCGGAACGGCTTTGCAGCTAAGGTAACCGTCAGGCTGGCCGACGGAACCACCGACACCTTTTACGACACTTTGGTCGCAGCTACCTGCGAAAGTCAGATCGGTATGGTCGTGCGCGGCGGCAGCCTCAAATTCGACACGGTTGAGGTCTTCCCATTCTCTCACATCTCCATCCCCGAGATCCGAATTCCCTTTGAGGTTCCCGACCATTACGATGAGGCCGTTGATCTCGCAACCGGTCACGGTGCCCCCTTCACTGCGCCGCAGGATAGATTCGGACAGCGCTTCAACATTGGCGAGAATTTCCTGAAAAACATTTCCATTAAGAATCTGGCTACCTACTCCGACGGCAACGTCAACACGTGGTCGTTCAAGGTATGGCGGTGGAAGGGCGATTACGCCACCACGGTTTCCACCGAGCCGCTGTTTAATTTTGTCGGCGAAAACCATCCGGATAATATGACCTTCTCTTTGGATATCCCCGCCGAGCTTGGCATCATGGGTGATATTTACTATGAGATCGACTACTTGTCCGGTAGCGGCGGATTCACCGGTTGGAGAGCCCTCGACTACGTCGACCCCGGAGTTGAAACCTACGTGAACGGCAATCGGGTTGGCAGTACCTACGCCTCCTCCATCATTGTCGGTGTTCCCGTCGCATAAAACACCGTGACAAGATAACCGTCAAGCATCCTCTGATTTTTCTTCGGGTCTGCCTCCCACGTGAGGCAGACCCTTTTTGGGATAATTTTCCCGTTCCCTATTGATTTTTTGAGTGTTATGTAGTATAATAAAGGTGCGTATCCAAGCATCCTCTCATTTCACATACATACGAAAGGAACAAGCATTATGAAAAAGCGCATTCTTGCCCTGCTTCTGACCCTGGCGCTGGTCCTGCCCGCCGTGTCCTGCGACGTGCTGCTCACAGATCCCAACGCCCCCGTCAACCCCTCCGACAGTCAGAGCGAAAGCAATAACAACACCCCTGATACCGAAAAGACCCCCGAGAAGGGTCCCGAGGTGCATACCCAGCCTCAGACCCCGCCCGACAGCGAGCCCGACGGCACCAAGCCGCCCGTGGAGTGGCCCGACGAGCCTCAGGATTCCGAGCAGATCGACCCGCCCGTCGAGCCCGAGACCGAGACTGAGCTCGAGACCGAAGAGCCCCTTCCCTACGTAGAGAAGGAAGCTGCCGGTATGAAGGGTCACTCCTTCGACACCTTCTTCGCCAACGGCAAGATGTACTTCGAGCAGGATGGTCAGGCAGGCGACAAGCTGACCGCACAGGAGAACAAGGTTGTCTTCAAGACCGGTGAGGCCGCTCAGTCCATCGCTCTCCGCGGTTGGATCGGCTTCGATCAGGCAATCGATGCTTACGGTTACTACGTTGACACCTACGAGTTCTTCTATGACGAGGCATTCACCGCAGCTGCCGAGGATGCTGTTATCGGTCTTGCCGGTGAGTTCGCTACTCGCTTCCAGATCACCGCTCCTCTGACCGGTCTGACTGCCGGTGAGCACAAGGTTGGCTTCATTGTTAAGCTGGCTGACGGCACCGTGGTTCGTCTGCGTGAGGAGATTCTCGTAACCCTGGAGAAGACTGATTGGAACGGCTCTGCCGTTGTAAAGCACCAGTCCTTCGACGAGCTGTTCTACGGCGAAGGCAGAACCGGTGTCTTTGCTCCCGGTGCTTCCGCTGGCTGGAACTTCGTTGCTACCTTCAACGATTTCTCCGTTGACACTCTGTACTACTGGGGCTGGATCGCTTACGTAGGTGAGCTGGGTCAGTTCGGTTACCAGATCAACGGTGGCGAGGCTATCTACAATGATGAGTGGGCATGGGAGACCGGCGAGGACGTAGTTAACGCCGCTAAGGGCACCGGTGCCGACGGCGGTAGACGCATGCAGATCGCCATCTCTCTGGCAGGCCTGCTGGGCGAGAACCACATCCGCGTTCTGTACAAGGCAGCTGACGGCACCGTTGTTGTGCTGAACGACTTCACCGTGATTCTGCCCGCTCGCGCTCCTTTCGAGGTTCCTGAGCACACCGATGAGACTATTCTTCTCGGTGATCGCGGTAACGGCGGTCCCTTCAGCGGCATGAACGAGAAGAAGTTCGGTCAGAGATTCAACATTGGCGAGAACTTCCTGAAGTCCATCATCATCAAGGACATGGCTGCTTATGCTCAGCCTGTCAACACCTGGGCTTTCAGAATCTGGGCTTGGGATACCGACTACGCTACCACTACTGCTGCTGAGCCCATCTTCGTGCTCACCGGCGAGAACCAGCCCGACAACACCACCTTTACCGTAGCTGATCTGGCTACTTACGGCATCACCGGCGACTTCTTCTATGAGGTTGAGTACGTTTCCGGCGATAAGGGCTTCACCGGCTGGAAGGCTGAGGAGTACGCTGCTGAGGGCGTTCAGACCTACGTTGAAGGCGAGCTGGTTGAGGGTACCTACACCTCCTCCCTCGTCGTTGGCGTTGCTACTCCCGATACTCCCGACGAGCCCGTCGTTGAGTACTACGAGAACCTGGTTATCGACATGGCTACCCTTGGCGGTACTGGTTTCAGAACTGATTTCGTTCCTGCCGGTTACAATGCTCCCCTGCAGCTTCTGGGTTATGCTGTAACCATTGACCTGGGCAACATCGACCTGTCCAAGTATTCTGCCGTTAAGATCACCTACGGTTGCGACGGCGGCGCCGGCACCGAGGCAAACTTTGCTGACGCCTCCTCTCTGGCCATCGGTCTGAAGAGCCAGAACACCTCCTACGGCCAGGAGACCACCGATAACTTTGACGGCGACATCGCTCACACCGACATGGTATTCTCCTCCGACGGTTGGGCAAGTGGCGCTCGCGAAGCAGTTGTCGATCTGACTAACGTGGATTACAGTGGCAACGTTTGGGTTGCTGTTCATAATCCCAAGAGTACTGAGATCGCTATCTCTGCTATCGAGTTCATCGGCGCTGAGAAGACCGCTGAGCCCGAGGCTCCCGTTGAGCCCGAGGAGCCAGAGACTCCCAAGGAGTCCGCTAAGGAAATGACCATCCCCGAGGCACTTGAGGCCACCGACGGCACCAAGGTAATCGTTACCGGTACCGTTAAGGAGATCAACACCGCCTGGAACGAGCAGTACAACAATATCACCGTTACCATTGTGGATGCCGAGGGCGTTACCCTGTACATCTACAGAATGAAGACCAACGTTAAGGTCGGCGACGTGATCACCGTAACCGGTGAGATGGCTACCTACGGCGGAAGCAGACAGATCGCTGCCGGCGCAACCGCAGAGATCATTTCCGCCCACACCTGCACCGAGTTCACCGATGCTACCTGCACCGCTCCCAAGACCTGCACCGTTTGCGGCGCAACCGAGGGTAGCGCTCTTGGTCACAACTACGTGGAAGGTTCTTGCGACCGTTGCGGCGCAGCAGAGCCCTCCGGCGATCAGACCACTCTCAACGTCACCATCGCTGATTTTGCAGCAGCTAACGGTTGGGAAAATTCCAAGCCTTACACCGAGTTCAATCTGAACGGCGACATCTCCGTAACCGCTGTCGGTACCGCTTCCGGTAATTACGGTGTAAACACCGGTAAGTACTATACCAACGGCGAGAACTGGAGAATTTATCAGGCTGAGAATCCTGCCCTCACCATTACTGCGGCTGAAGGCAAGACCATCGTGTCTGTTAAGATCACCTACGCTTCTCAGAACACCGGCGTTCTGACCCTTGATGGGGCAAACGTCGAGTCCGCTTCCGTCGTTACCGTGAACGCAGCTACCGTTACCTTCAGTGTTGGCAATACCGGCACTGCGACCAACGGCCAGGCTCGTATCACCGCAATCGAGGTTATCTATCAGTAATCCTCGTTTTCGGTAAAACCACTAACTCCCACGGCAATTTGCCGTGGGAGTTTTTTGACGAAGGGTATTGAAAAAAACAGGGAATTATGGTATAATCAAACGGCAAAGTTTTTTTAGTAAGGATTGAATCATGAAATACAGCAATACGTTACGATCTCTTCTGCTTACGTTACTGATCCTGGCTGTCACCCTGTCGGGGTGTACCGGCCTGTCGGATCCCAGCGGCTTACCGGGTGACACCACCGTCGGAGTTCAGACCGAGCAAGGGACAGAATCCCTGCCCGAGGCCGAGGATTCTGCGCCCGAATCCGAGCTACAGACCGAACCGGTAACCGAGCCTGTAACCGAACCCGCAACTGAACCGGGAACCGAGCTCACTACTGAACCTACGACCGAGCTCGAGACTACAACCGAGCCCGAGACTACAACCGAACCCGAAACCACCGCCGAGCCCGAAACCATCCCGCCGACGGTGATCATCGAAGCTGAGCGCTCTCCCGACGGATACGAGCCTGCAGGCAGCTACGAGGAAGCGCTGGACCGCACCCAAAACGCTCAACTCTCGGGGTATCCCTATGTGCCGGATCAGGCGCCGAATATCTCGGAGTACCGCCCTGAGCAAGACGGGAAGTACATCAAGAACAACGAACCCTACTACATCGACAATAACACCTACGTGGTGGTGGATGCCTACGGCCGCGAGGTCTTCCGTGTTTACCGTGGCGGCGCCTACGTTACCCTGGAGGAGGTTGCCGCATACGTCTATGCCTTCGGCACTGTCCCCGCTAATCACGCCGCAGGCAAGAACACCAAGCCCACCTCCAGCGTCTGGGGGGAGAATCTGCGGGTGAACCACTCGCGTTTTACCGGTGATACCTCCCGTTACCCCTACGAGCCCGAGCTTCCGCGCATCAGCGGTTGCGGCGGCGATCTGACGTACTGGGAAATGGATATCGGCACCACGGGCACCGATTGCGATCCTCATTATATTGCCAGAATCTACAACGACGGCTCGCGGATCACCCGCGGCGCCGCCCGCATCGTCTACACCTGGAACGACCTCAATGGCAACGGCATCACCGATTCCACCGATGTTGTCTACGTTTTCTACACCTACAACCACTATAACGATTTCAGAGAATACCTGAACTATTATGGCGGCTGGGGTGAGATGTTCGGTAACATTACGGGCGGCGGTACCATATCCAGCAAGACCGACTGCAATCCGACTCCCTACGTGCCTGTCGCGGAGGGAAGCCTTTCCCGCAATACCGTCGAGGCAGACTGCGTAACCTACGCCTGGATCGACCGACGCGCGTTTGAAATTCTTACAGCAAAAAAACCGACGAACTTGGTTCGTCGGTTTTTTGTTTACGTATGAATTGCTGTAAGCTTGTCGTATGCGACGAGATCGGTCTTCACGGCCGTAAGCGGCGTGACAGACACGTACCCGCCTCGCACCGCGTTGATATCGATGGAACGGTCATCGCTTTCGCTTTTGACGGGCTCGCCCACCTGCATGTACATATCGTTTCCGCAGTGTACGAATTCGTCACTGTAAAACATGCCGCCCTGTCGGGTGATGGAAATGCCTTGACTGGGGGTAGCAGGGAAGTTTACGTTCAAAAGATCTGCGTGATCAAAAAGCTTGTTTTGGATTATGAAGGCGTAGGTCGAGTCAAGCTCGGCGAAGGCATTGTCAAAGCTGTCCACGTCGGTAGACAGAGCAATGGCCTTGATGCCCAGACGCGCCGCCTCAAAAATTGCGCCGACCGTTCCCGAATAGGCAATATCGTCTCCCAGATTGTACCCGCGATTGATGCCCGAGATCACGAGATCGTACTGCGCCCCCAGCCCCGTTACGCCGAAGCGCACGCAATCGGCAGGCGTTGAATCCATCGCCCATACCTCCATACCGCTCTCAAGCATCACACGCTTGATCTCAACGGAGCGGTGAAAGTCGATGGCTTGGCTCTTGCCGCTCTGCTCGACGCGGGGAGCAACAACCGTCACTTCGCCAAATTGACGTGCCCATTCGGCCAGCCTGGGGAGAGCGGGAGAGGCAATACCGTCGTCGTTGGTAATCAGTATTTTCATCATAACCAGCCTCCGTTGCTCGCCTTATAAGCACCCAAAAGCGCGTCGGCATCCGCAACCAGTTTCCTCATTTCCTTCTTGTCCTGTACGGTTGCGCCGCAAGCGCAAGCATGACCGCCGCCGCCGTACTTTTCAGCCAACTGATTGACGGTAACGAAGCGGGAGCGCAGACGAACGCGGATGGTTCCGTCGTCGTTCTCAATGAACGCCAACCAGATCAAGCTTCCTTTAATGGAATCCATATAGGATACGCAGGCGCTTGCCTGCTCGCCTGTCAAACCGAACTTCTCCTGCATGGCGCGATCCACGTAGAGATACGCGACGCCGTTTTTGGAGATCTTCATCTTCTGGTAGATGTGGGATTGGAACTTGAATTCGTTGAATTCCTTCATATACAGCTGTGCGTACAGCGTGTCGGTGTCAATACCAACGTCCAACAGCATACCCGCCAACCGCATGGTATCCCCCGAAACCGAGCGAAAACGGAAGCGTCCCGAATCCGTGACCATCCCCGTATAAATGGCGGTTGCCGCCTCGGGGGTCAGGATCAGCTCGTCGCGGAAAGTGTAGCACAGGGCCGCGATCATCTCGCTGGCCGAGGAGCGGTTGGATTCAACCCACATCACGTCGCCGTACGGCTGCACGGCAAGGTGGTGATCGATCTTGATCAGCTCGCGGCACAGGGCGTACTGGGGATTGGAAATGCGTTCCACCGTGGCGGTATCGATCACGATTCCCAACGCATCCGCCAAAAACTCGTCGGGCTGGGGAGCATCCTCCTCCCCGAGAAAAGCAACGTAATCGGCAAAGTCGTTGTTGATCAGGCGCACGTCCTTATTCGGATACGTGGCGCGAAGCACACCGCACAGACCCTGGGTCGAGCCAACGGCGTCGCCGTCAGGGCGCTTGTGACGGAAAATGGCGATCTTATCGTACTGCTTGATCTTGTCAAGTACAGCCTTCATTTGATCCATACTCATTGGCACACCTCCGTAATCTGATCGAGATCCGCGAGCATACGCATAGCCGTCTCACGGTCGGGAACGGTAGCGCCGCTGGCTTTTTCATGACCGCCGCCGCCGTACTTCACGGCAATGGGGTTGATATTATAACGGCTTGAGCGCAACTCGCACAGCACACCGCTATCGCTCTCGGTGAAGTTTACCCAGATATCCACGCCGCGGATCTCGCCCATGACTCCCACCATGCCGCGGGAAATGGTAAAGGTATCTACGCCGTAGGATTTTGCTTCGTCGGCCGTCGTATAGATGTAGGCCACGTTCTTCTGGGTGAAGCACACCTTGAGCACGAACTGCGCCCGCAAACGAATGTAGGAAAAATCGTCCGCATACAGATTGCGATAGATCTTGGAGGTGTCGATGCCTGCTTCCAACAGGTACGCGGCGCGACGCAGGGTCTCCGGGGTGGTGGAATCGTAACGGAAGCGCCCCGAATCGGTGATCATACCCGTATAGAGCGACGTAGCCGCAAAGGAAGACATGCGCCAGCCTGCCTCCATAGCCAAAGCCGTCACCAGTCCGCAGCAGCTTTCAAAGGAGGTATCGGTGATCTCCACAGCCGCGATTTGCTCACAAAAGATGTGGTGATCCAAACGGGCAGTTTCTGCGGCAGTCGTGTAGCGGTTATCGCTGATGAGCGCGCGGGCCGAGGTGTCCAGAATGATGGCCAGAGCGCCGTTGTAGGTCTCGTCCCCAATCTCGTCGGGGGTGCTGTCCTCCATAAACGCGTACCGCCCGGCGGCATCACCGACAGCGAAAACCCGCTTGTTCGGATAGTTATCCATGATCAGGTGCTTCAGACCGATCTGACTGCCGATGGCATCCCCGTCGGGCTTGGTATGACGGTGAAGAATGATGGTATCGTATTGCTCAATGAGTGAGCGAATGGGTTCAAACATATCTGCGGCCCTCCTTATGCATCAAAATAGCCCTTATATTCCACGCGAAGATCGCTGTTCGGGAATAAGTAGCCGTGCAGTTCAATGAAATAGTTGTCCGTCATGCTGGCAATGTAATCCACCACGATCTGGTTGGGCTCCGAGCTCTCATACGGTATTTCGCGCTTATAGTGAGCCGAGTTGATGTAATCAATGTGATGGGAGAAGATGGGAGAGCGGCGGTTGCCCGCCTTGAGATCGTCCAGAAGCTGTCCGTAGATCTCGGCCATCATGGGGCGTACCGTGGTATTGAGCCCCGCAAAGGTTGCGGCGTTATTGTAGATCAGCTCGTAGTTGTCCTTTTGGGATTTTTTGAGCGCCTTGAAATGCTTGGTGTCCAGCTTTATGTAGGGTTTGCCGTAGCTGTTTTCAATGACGTTGACCACCAGATTGTTGATGATCTCGGCGTTGATGGAGCCGATATCCTCGTTGACGAACATGCTCTCCTCGGCCATCTTGGTTCGCATGGCGTCCTGCCGATCCTTGCCCAGATAGGCGATCACGTCAGCCATACGCACCACAATACCCTCCAGGGTGTTGGGCATGAGTTTTCGGGTGAAATCTCTGCTCTCGTAGCACTTTTCGATGATGCGATCGAACTCATCAAAGCTCGGTATGGGCTCAAGATGGTATTCCTCGCACAAAAGCTCGCCGTTGTGCGTCAGAATACCGCCCAGGGTCTGCAAGCTGATGTTGTAGGGATAGATACCGTCCAATACGCGAACCGAATGGACGTTGTGGTAAAAGTGCCGTCCCGTATGCTGGAAGCAAAGCTCATCCAGGTACAGCTCGCCGTTATGGGCAAAGGGCGGATGACCGATGTCGTGTCCCAGGGCGATGGCCTCAATGAGATCCAGATTGAGGTGCAGAGCGGCTCCGATGGTGCGGGAAATGCGCGAAACGAGCTGCACGTGCAGACTGCGGCGGGTGATGTCGTCGTTCTTGCACAGGGAGAATACCTGCGTTTTGTCGGTGTAGCGGTTATAAAAGGGGCAGTGCATGATCTTGTCGATATCGTGCACAAAGGTGGGGCGCCAAACCGTAGCCGTGTCCTTGGCCAGGTTGCGGCGGCGGATCACCATACTGTCAGGGAAGGCAACGTTGGGGTAAACGCCCGTTTCCTTGGCCAGCTGTATCGCCTGCGCCGTGCTCTCCGAGAGCTTTTCGTATTTCGGCATGGGAAAACCTCCGTTTTATTTTGGGGATCCTCTACGCTTCCGAACGCAAATCGTAAATCCTCGTCAGAACCGTAGAGACGTGTATGGTATGGCAAATCGCTTTGTTGCGAAAAATCTCCTTATACAGTATACCACAAATCCATGCAAATTTCAACACCGAAGTGGATTTTTGTCGCAAATTGCGCCGCCCGACGGCAACAATTTTCAAAATGGTCACAATTCGCGACGAGGTCTCACGGGGGAAAGCGAAACCTTCGTCGCAGGGAAGGAGCGGCACGGTATTCGGTGAGCTTATACAGACAGGAAAAACAACCTCCTACGGGAAGATTTCTGCCGTAGAAGGTTGTTTTTGTGTTATGAATCGCAGAACAAGATGAACGGGAGATGTCTGCGCGCCAAAGTAGGCGAAAATCTTTGCGCCGCGCTGTACGGTTTCCTGTGTATGTGGGACAGCCCTCGCCGCATAAGATACAAAAACGCAAGGAGGCTGCCTATGATCGGTTTTGTTTTTTCACCCATTCTCAAATTGCTCCACATCATCCTCGGAGTCAGCACCGCCCAAAACTTCCCACCTCCGCTGGAAGCCAAAGAGGAGGACGAGGCCTTCCGCCTGGCCCGCGCGGGCTCGGAGGATGCCCGCAGGGAGGCGAGGCAGAAGCTGATCCTCCACAACCTCCGCCTGGTGTCCCACATCGTGCGGAAATACTATGCCACCGCCAAGAACCAGGAGGATCTGGTCTCCATCGGCACCATAGGCCTTGTCAAAGCGGTGGATAGCTTCAAGGTTGACAACGGCGCCCGTTTCGCTACCTATGCGGCCAAGTGTATTCAAAATGAGATCCTCATGCACTTCCGTTCCCAGAAAAAGCTCAACGCCGAGGTGTCCATGAACGAGACCATCGACGTAGACCGTGACGGAAATCCCCTGACCTATACCGACGTCATATCCAGCGAGGAGAATTTAGCGGAGGACGTCATGCGCCACGTGGAAGGACAGCGGGCTTTGATGCTCGTGCGAACGAGGCTGGAACCCCGCGAGCGGCAAGTCATCTCCCTGCGCTTCGGGCTGGATGGGATCCCGTCCCTGACCCAACGGGAGATCGCCGTCAAGTTGGGCATATCCCGCTCCTACGTCAGCCGCATCGAAAAAGCCGCCATTGAAAAACTGCGGGACGGTTTCGGGATCCGACAATAGTCATTCCTTGGGCTTCCCCTTGCAGATCAAGGCTACCGCGTAACCGAAAACCAGCGCGGCGGCCGTACCGCCCGCGGCGGCGGTCAACGGGCCCGTCAGAGCGCCGAGAAGCCCTTTTTCGTCTATTGCCTTTTTGACTCCCTTGGCGATCAGATACCCGAATCCCGTCAGCGGCGTCGTTGCCCCGGCTCCGCCGAAATCCGCGATATATTTGTATACCCCAATTCCCCCTAATACAACGCCGGCAACAACGTAGATCACCAGGATCCGCGCCGGTGTCAGCTTGGTCTTGTCAATGAGGATCTGCGCGATCAGACAGAATGCGCCTCCCACGAGGAACGCGCGGAGATAGGGAAGCACCGCATCCAAGATGGTATTCCAATCCATATTACTGCTCCTTTCCGTACAGGGGACTTTCCAGGCAAAGCAGATGGGCCACCCCCGGAATGCTTTGCCCTTGCTTGACGCTGTCGGGACTCATCATGGCCCCCGTTGCCATGAATAGGATACGCCCCAGCTCCCCCGATTGCAGCTTGGGAAGCAGGTAACCGCCCAGTACCACCGCGGCGCATCCGCATCCCGAGCCGCCTCCGTGGGTATCCTGGGTGTTGCGGGAAAAGATCAGCTTGCCGCAATCGTTGTGGTTGGCGGAGATATCCCGCCCCTCGGCCATCATCAGGTCGCAAAGGATGCGGCTTCCTTCCCAACCAAGATCCCCTGTAACAATGAGATCGTAATCAATGGGAAAGCTTCCGCTCTTTTCAAAATACCGAAGGAGAGTAGATGCCGCCGCAGGCGCCATGGCCGCTCCCATGTTGTTGGCGTCCGAAATGCCCATGTCCACCACGATCCCCGGCATGGCGCAGGTTACCTTCGCCATTTCGCGTCCCTTCGATTGAGACGGATCACAAAGGATAAACGCGCCCGCCCCCGTCACCGTCCATTGTCCCGTGGGCGGACGCTGACCACCGTATTCCAAAGGGGTACGGAACTGCCTTTCCGCCGCCGCGTTGTGAGATGAAGTCACCGCCGCCGCTACCTGAGCGTGCCCTCCTCCGATCATGGATGCCGCTAACATCAGCCCCTCAACCGAGGTGGAGCAGGCTCCGTACAAGCCGAAATAGGGAATGTCATAGGAGAGCAGTCCGTAGGACGAGCCTACGCATTGATTCAAAAGATCACCTGCAAAGAGCATATCGACCTGATTCGGAGCGAGCTCCACTTTCTCCAGTACCGTCGATAACGCCATGCGTTGCATTTCGGATTCGGCTTTTTCCCAGGTGTCCTGCCCGAATCTGTCGTGAATGTTGAAAAAGTCGAAACAATGTCCCAAGGGCCCCTCATGCTCCTTTTTACCGACCACCGTGGCCGCGGATAGGATATGAGCGTTGGGAAACAGAATATCTTGACTCATACTGGCACCTCTCCACACTTTTGTGTATTATTTTTCATTAGAATCCCCTGTTTTCCCTTGCATTATACGCGAAAATGTGGTATAATCTCTTTAAGTATATCCAAGTACGGGACCGCGCTTGGAATGATGTGAATGATAAGTAAGGAGAAATATATCATGATCGAATTAACGATTGGCTCTGTGATCAACGGCTTCCGTGTGATCCGCAATGGCGAGATCCCCATGCTGAACGCTCACTACTGGAAGCTTCAACACGAAGCAACCGGCGCCACCCTCTACTACTCCGACCGTGACGACGGCCAGATGGTGTTCTCGGTGGGCTTCCGCACCCTGCCCGAGGATAATACGGGCGTATTCCATATTTTGGAGCATTCCTGCCTGGACGGTTCCAAGAATTATCAGCTCAAGGAGCCCTTCGTCAATCTCATCAAGACCTCCATGGCCGTGGATCTCAACGCCATGACCTTCGAGGATAAGACCATCTACTACTTCATCTCCACCAACGAGCAGGACTACCTCAACCTGATGTCCGTATACATGGACGCCGTGTTCAATCCTCTGCTCCTGACGGATCGCCGTATTTTCGAAAAGGAAGCATGGCATGTCGAGCCCGCAGGGGAGGGAAAGGTCGCCATCTCGGGAGTAGTATTCAATGAGATGCAGGGCAACGACAACCAGCCCGACTACATCATGTGGATGCAGAACGAGAAGCAGCTCTTCCCGGATCTGTTCTTCCGCTTCAACTCGGGCGGTGACCCCGCGTATATTCCCGACCTTACCTACGAGCAGTTCGTGGAGACCTATAACCGCTTCTATTCCACCCAGAACGCCATCTTCTACCTGTCGGGTAATATGGGCATTGAGGCTGAGCTGGCGCATATCGACGCGGTTCTGACCGAAAAGGGCGTGTCGGCCTTTGAAAAGCCCGCCCCCGCTCCTCTGCAGGCTCCCGTGATTAGCCCCGACGGTACGGTGTACTACCAGCTGGGGGATAACGAAGAAATCGCGGGCAATACCCACCTCATGCTCACCTACGTGCTGGGCGAGGACAAGTCCGCCGAGGTGTTGGCGTTTGCCCTGCTCTCCCGTTATCTGGCCGAGAATACCGAATCTCCCCTCTCCAAGGCTGTGCTGGACGCCGGCGTCGGACAGGATTTCGGCATGGCCTGCGAGGGCGACTACCGTCAGCCCATGCTCTACTTTACCCTGGGCAAGTCTGATCCCGAGTACGCCGAGGGCTTCCGCAAGGTGATCTTGGACACCCTGGCAGATCTGGCAAAGAACGGTCTGGATACCGACCGCATCCGCGATCTGGTGGATAGCCACGAGACCGATTGCCGCCGCGCATCCCTCAGCGTCAAGACAGGCTTCCGCATCATGGAGTCCTTCCTGCGCACCCACGTTCAGTTTGACGACGCCGATCCCGTCAACGACCTGGCCGTTCTCCGTGAGGCCATGGCCGCCGACGACCGCTACTTCGAGCATCTCATCGAGAAATATATCCTGAACAGCAACCACTGGGCGCTGACCAAGTGTATCCCCTCCCGTACCCTCACCCAGGAAAAGCGTGAGAAGATGACCGCCCGCTTTGAAGCCGAGGCCGCTCGCGTAAATGCCACCGAGGGCGGATACGCCGCTTTGGAAGCCAAGATGGCCGCCTTCAACGAGTACCTGACCGCCCCCGATTCTCCCGAGGCCGAGGCCACCGTTCCTCACCTCACCCCCGCCGACATCAACACCAAGTCGGACGCCCGCGATCTCGCCGAAGAAACGGCGCAGGTGGGTGGGGGTGCCGCCAAGTCCCTCTCCTATATCACCGACACCAACGGCATGGTTATGGCAGGATTGCTCTTTGACCTTTGCGGCCTGGACGAGGACGAACTGTTCTACGTCCGTTGCCTCCACGACGCTCTCATGAGCCTGCCCGCAGGGAAGTACACCGTCCCCGAGCTGACCCAGAAGTGGGTCAGCCTCCACACCAACGCAGGCATTGGCATCCGTGTGGAAACCACGGGAGACGCCTATCTGGCCATCAATCTGGACACCCCCGCCGAAAAGCTGACCGACGCGGTGTCGCTTCTGAACGAGTATATCTCTGCGCCCGTGTTCGACCGCACCATCCTCTCCCGTCTGTTCTCCAATGCGGCCAATATCCGCAACATGATGATCCGCCGCGGTAATATGACCGCCCTCCGCCTGGCCACAAGAGCCCTGTCCCTGTCGGGCGTGTACGACGAGTGCCTGTCGGGCGAGTCGGCATACCGCCGTTTGACCGATCTGGCCAACCGCTTTGACGACAACGCCGATGCGCTGGTGGCCGGCATGGCAAAGGTATGGACGAAGCTGACTCGAAACGTATCCCCCATCGCCTACTTTACGGGTGAAGCAGAGGCCTACGCCGCATGGAAGAACGCCATTGCCGGCTTGACCGTTGGAAGCGATATCCGGCCCAAGTCTGCCTGCCCCCTGACCCTCCTGCCCCGTAAGAACTACGCCCTCACCATCCCCGGCGAGGTCAACTACTGCGCTGAGATGTTCGACCTGGCCGATGCAGGCCGTGAGCATAGCCCCAAGCTGGCGGTCATTCACACCCACCTGTACAGCAAGTATTTCTGGGATGAGATCCGCGCCAAGGGCGGCGCCTACGGCGCCTCTGCCGCCGGATTCCGTCAGGGTCTTGTGGGCTTCGTATCCTACCGCGATCCCCGCGTAGCCGACACCTTCGGGGTGTACAGCGGCGTTCCTGCGTGGATCGAAGCCAATATGCCGGGTAAGGAGGAGATCGGCTCTATGATCGTGTCCACCGTGGGCTCGGCCTATTTCGCCCCCCGCAGTCCCATTGACCTGGGTAACGCCGCCTTGGCACGTTACCTGATCGGCCAGTCCGCCGCAGACCGCCAGGCCGAGATCGAAACCATCCTCTCGACCACCTCCGCAGATTTTCAGGAGTATGCCGATACCATCCGCAGCCTTCAGGAGGCAGGGAAGGGCATCAAGACGGCGCTTGGTGGCGCAGACGCCATCAAGGCCTCGGGATTCTTTGCCGAGGATGAGATCAAGGAGCTGTAATCATGGAAAAGAAAGACAAATCCCCCATCGTGGTATCCATCGCGGGACTTCCGAGGCGCAAGCAGAAAAAGGTGGTCAAGCGCATCACCAAGGAAGTGACCAAGGATAAGGGCTTCAAGAAATCCATCCGAAAAACCAACAAGGAAATGGGGCATAAGATCCCCAAGATCGTCAAGGAAGCCGCCGTCAAAGCGGCGGTCGAGGCTACGCTGGGCACGAAAACGGGTAACCCCGCGATCCCGCCCAAGAAGACGGGATTGGAGGTCTATACCGATCTCGTCGTGAAGTTTGCCGCCGCCCGACGGAAGTACAAAAAGAAACAGAAGAAGGCGTTCAAAAAGGCGAAACGGAACGGTTACAAACCCAAAACCGGTCTTTATAAGCTGGAAAAGCTGGAAAAGATCAACCTCGCCGAGAAGATCAAGCCCTACACCCCGCCCCAAGAATAAAAGGTAAGGAGAAAGCTCATGGCAGATACCGTACAGAAGAAAATCGCCGTCATTACAGGCGCATCCTCGGGCATGGGACGGGAATTCGTCCTGGCTCTGGATAAGCAGCAGGAATTCGACGAGCTGTGGCTCATCGCCCGCCGCCGCGACAAGCTGGAGGCGCTGGCCTCCGAGACCCGCGCCCCCGTCCGCGCCATTTCCCTGGATCTGGGCGTGCAGACCGAGATCGATAAGTACAAGGAGCTTCTGGCACAAGAGAAGCCCGACGTCCGCGTGCTGGTCAACGCCGCGGGATTCGGCAAGTTCAAGGCCTTCAGCGATCTGACCCTGGAGGAACAACTCTCCATGATCGACCTCAACGACAAGGCTCTGGTTTCCATGACCTACCTCACCCTGCCCTACATGAAGGAGGGCTCCTGCATCTACCAGCTGGGTAGCCTGTCCTCCTTCCAGCCCGTCCCCTATATCAACGTCTACGGCGCCTCCAAAGCCTTCGTCCTGAGCTTCTCCCGCGCCCTGAATAAGGAGCTGAAGAAGCAGAAGCGGGGCATCAAGGTCATGGCCGTCTGCCCCGGCTGGGTCAGCACCGACTTCTTCGACCGCGCCGTGGTGGACAACGATACCATCGTCTACTATAACCGCTTCTACACCGCCGAGGCTGTGATCAAGCGCGCCCTCCGCGACATGAAGAAAGGGAAGGACGTGTCCATCTGCGGATTCCCCGTCCGTACCCAAGTGCTCGCTACCAAGCTGCTCCCCCATGGCATCGTCATGGAGATCTGGTGCAAGCAGCAAAAAAAGTAACACGAATGCCCAATCAACAGAAAAGGGAGTCTTCCGCGCGATCTGCACGGGAGACTCCCAAACTTTTTTATTCGGAATCAATACAGAGGATACTTCTCGCAAAGTCCCTTGACGATGGCTCTGCACTCGTCGGCAGTACCCTCGAAGTCGGTAGCCACCAGCTTGAACAGGTGAGCGATGGTCTTCATGTCCTCCTCCACGAGGCCGCGAGTGGTCACGGCAGGCGTACCTACACGGACACCCGAGGTCACGAAGGGCTTCTCAGGATCGCCCGGGATGGAGTTCTTGTTGACGGTGATGTGTACCTCGTCCAGACGCTTCTCCATCTCCTTGCCCGTGATGCCCATGGGACGGAGATCCACCAGCATGAGGTGGTTGTCGGTACCGCCGGAAACCAGCTCAAAGCCCTCGGACAGCAGTGCCTCGGCCAGAGCCTTGGCGTTGAGGATCACCTGGTGCTGGTAAGCCTTGAAGGACTCCTCCAGAGCCTCGCCGAAGCAAACGGCCTTACCTGCGATGACGTGCTCCAAAGGACCGCCCTGGATACCGGGGAAAATAGCCTTGTTGATCTTCTTGGCGTTCTCCTCGTCGTTGCAGAGGATCAGACCGCCGCGAGGACCGCGGAGAGTCTTGTGGGTGGTGGTGGTCACCACGTCGGCGTAGGGAACGGGGGAGGGATGCTCACCGGCGGCCACCAGACCTGCAATGTGAGCCATGTCCACCATGAGGTATGCGCCGATGGAGTGGGCGATGTCGGCCAGACGCTTGAAGTCGATCACACGAGGATATGCGGATGCGCCTGCTACGATCATCTTGGGCATGACCTCCTTGGCCTGCGCCTCCAGCTTATCGTAGTCGATGGTATGGGTGTCGTCCTCGACACCGTAAGAAACGAAGTTGTAGTACAAACCGGAGAGGTTCACGGGAGAACCGTGGGTGAGATGGCCGCCGTGAGCCAGACTCATACCCATAACGGTATCACCCGCCTGGAGCAGAGCCACGTAAACGGCGGTGTTGGCCTGAGAGCCGGAGTGGGGCTGTACGTTGGCGTACTTGGCGCCGAACAGCTTGCAGGCACGCTCAATGGCGATATTCTCTACGACGTCCACGCAGTGGCAACCACCGTAGTAGCGCTTGGCAGGGTATCCCTCGGCGTACTTGTTGGTCAGTACGCTACCGACAGCCATCATAACGGCCTCGGATACGACGTTCTCGGAAGCGATGAGCTCCAGACCGTCGCGCTCGCGGGCAAGCTCGGCATCAATGGCGGCGGCGACAATGGGATCATGCTTGGCAAGATACTGGTTCATTTCCTGAATCATGGATTTTGTACCGTCCTTCGTGTAAAAGTTTCTTCATCATACCATTATACTGTTTTTTTTGACAAAAACAAGTCGTGAAATGAACAAAAATGAAAAGTTTTTTGAAAAATTTTTGATATATGATTGACAAAAGGGATGCATTTGTGGTATAATACTATAGGTTCATTAAAAGGGGAACGATTTTTGGAGTCCCAATAACAGAAAAAAGTGAGGTTTGCGAATGGAAATTGCGATTATTGCCCATGACTTGAAAAAAGAATTGATGACCCAGTTCTGTATCGCCTATTGCGGCATTCTGAGTAAGCATAATCTGTGTGCCACCAGTATTACGGCTAAGTATATTTCCGAAGCAACCGGCCTGAATATCGAGCGCCTGCTCACGGGTGAGCAGGGCGGCGAACAGCAGATCGCATCCCGTATTGCCTATAACGAGATCGACGTGCTTCTGTACTTCCGCGACACCCGCCCCACCGCCGGCTACGACGAGACCGAGCACGAGCTGCTTCGTATGTGCGATATGTACAATATCCCCGTGGCTACCAATATCGCCACCGCAGAGGTGCTGGTTATGGCTCTGGATCGCGGCGACCTGGATTGGCGCGAGGTCATGAACCCCCGCTCTTCCTATAACCGCAGCAGAAAGTAATCAACCCTAAGGGCACCGCCCTATGAGAGGAATACGTCCCCCGAAGGACAGCGACAGAGAAGGGAACCTTTCCATTTTATGTGGATCGGCTGTAAGTTCCCCCGCAATAGCTCGGATGGATACCGCCCTTTCGTATGCAACTGAATAGGGGCACCGCGCCTGTTGCGTCCCCATGAGTGAAATATTCGGGTGGAACCGTGTGTTTTTGTAATGCACCCCGAAGGCTGTTATCTGATAGCCTTCGGGGTTTTTAATTTGTATAACAATTTCATCTATATTTGGAGGAACCCTACCATGCAAATCAATTTCAAAGAAAAATCCCTGACCTTCGACGCCCCCCTGTCGGTCTTTGACGCCGCGGCCGCCGCCGAACTGGTCACCCGCGCCCACATCGCCGCCCGTGTCAACGGCAAGCTGGTGGGCATGACCCAGATCCTCGACGCCGATGCCGACGTGGAGCTTCTGACCTTTGAGGACCCCGACGGCAAGCACGTCTTCCGTCACACCGCCTCCCACATCCTGGCCCAGGCCGTCAAGCGCCTGTACCCCGCCACCAAGCTCACCATCGGCCCCGCCATCGACAACGGCTTCTACTACGACTTCGACTCCGACGTGGCCTTCACCCCCGAGGTGCTCAAGGCTCTGGAGGGCGAGATGAAGAAGATCGTCAAGGAGAATCACAAGATCGAGCGCTTCGAGCTGCCCCGCGCCGAGGCCATCGCCTTCATGACCGAGCGGGACGAGCCCTACAAGGTTCAGCTCATCGAGGAGCTCCCCGCCGACGCTGTCATCAGCTTCTACCGTCAGGGCGAGTTCGTTGACCTCTGCGCAGGCCCCCACCTGTTCTCCACGGGCGCTGTCAAGGCCTACAAGCTGACCCAGTGCACCGGCGCCTACTGGAAGGGCGACCAGAAGAACAAGATGCTCCAGGGCGTCTACGGCGTGGCCTACCCCACCAAGGACGAGATGAACGCCTACCTCACCGCCGTGGAGGAGGCTCGCAAGCGCGACCACAACAAGCTGGGCCGTGAGCTGGAGTACTTCACCACCGTGGAATCCATCGGTCAGGGTCTCCCCATCCTCCTGCCCAAGGGCTCCCGCGTCATCCAGACCCTCCAGCGCTGGATCGAGGACGAGGAGCAGAAGCGCGGCTACCTGCTCACCAAGACCCCCCTCATGGCCAAGCGCGAGCTGTATAAGATTTCCGGTCACTGGGATCACTATCTCGACGGTATGTTCGTCCTGGGCGATCCCCACGACGAGACCAAGGAGTGCTTCGCCCTCCGTCCCATGACCTGCCCCTTCCAGTATCAGGTGTTCCTCAACCGCAAGCGTTCCTACCGTGACCTCCCCATGAGACTGGGCGAGACCTCCACCCTGTTCCGCAACGAGGACAGCGGTGAGATGCACGGTCTGATCCGCGTCCGTCAGTTCACCATCTCCGAGGGTCACCTTGTCTTGCGTCCCGAGCAGCTCGAAGAAGAATTCAAGGGCTGTCTGGAGCTGGCCAAGTACGTTCTGGACACCGTGGGCATGCTGGAGAATTGCACCTTCCGCTTCTCCCAGTGGGATCCCGCAAGAGCCGGCATCAAGTACGAGGGTACCGCCGAGCAGTGGGAGCACGCCCAGTCTGTCATGGGTCA
>JAZRFR010000180.1:0-4576 GCA_045643785.1 Eubacteriales bacterium
TTTGAAAGTTCTTGAAGGGGGTCCGGGGGAAACTTCTTTTAAGAAGTTTCCTCCGGGCGTTCTCCCCGCTCCCCTGGTAAACCCAAATTTGCATAATTCAAAGAAGAATTGAGAACACTACTGCCATGAAAACCAATTACCACACTCACACACACCGTTGCGGCCACGCCGAGGCCGGCGAGAAAAGATATGTGGAAGCCGCTCTGAAGGAGGGCTTCCGCGTGTTCGGCTTTGCGGATCACGTTCCCCAGCCCTACACCGATTTCCGTTCGGGCATACGGATGCGCCCCGAGGAGACCGCCGATTACGTGAACACCCTGGTATCTCTGAAGAACGAATACCGCGGGGAGATCGACATCCACATCGGCTTTGAGGCGGAATACTTCCCCTCCCTGTTCGGGGATCTGCTCCGCATGCTGGAGCCCTATCCCTACGAATACCTGATCCTGGGTCAGCATTTCGTGGATCACGAGAAGGGCGGCACCTACGTAGCTACCCCCTGCGCTGAGGAGGCCGGTCTGGCTCATTTCGTAGATCAATGCGCTGAGGCGTTGAATACGGGAGCCTTCTCCTGCTTCGTCCATCCCGACATTTTCCGCTTTGTGGGCGATGAGAAGATCTACCGCGCCCATATGCGCCGCCTCTGCCGCGAGGCCAAGGCCTGCGGTGTTCCTTTGGAGTACAATCTTTTGGGCTACGGCACTCACCGCCACTACCCCACCCCCGCCTTTTGGGAGGAGGCCGCCGTGGTGGGCAATAAGGTCATCATCAGCTGGGATGCCCACGCCCCCTCCTGGCTGGAGCAGCCGTGGTTGGAGACCGAGGCCGACGCCTTCCTGAAAAATCTCGGACTCAAGCGCATCGAGACCCTGACTCTGGTGCGGCCGAAGCCCTGAAAACAACCGCAAAATGAGCCTTACACGCAACGTGTAAGGCTCATTTTTTATGATCTATTCGGTTTCGTCGGTATATTCCCACCCCGTGATCTCCAAGTCTCCGTCAGGATTCTTTTCGAAGATCACCGCGCAGGAACGGCTGTCGGGAAGGTAAAATCTCACCTCGATCTCCTTGACGTCTTTTGCAAATTCCTCGGCGGTAGCGGGGATTTTGGGAGACAGGGAGATTCCCGAGTACTTTTTCGGGTCGCTGTACGTAAAGGAGAAGCCCGCTGCATCCAGGGCGCAGTCGCTTCCGTAGGCAGTCAGAAATTCTTCATCGGATCGCAGAAATTCTTCTGCGGTTTCGGCGTAAGGAGATAGATACTCCCCCAACTTCTGACTGTTCCCCGATCCGCAGGCGCACAGCGCAAGAAGCATACTCACGCAAATCAGCGCGAGCATGAAACGGCGGAGGGCGCGGCTCATGCTTCGTCCTCCTTCTTTCTCAGCAGGACCACGCCAAGGAGAGTCAACATCACAGGCAAAGCGGCGATGACAGAGCTACAGCCATTGCTGATACCGGGCTCGGGGATCTCGTTGTCCTCGGTCTCGGGAGCGGGGGTCTCGGTGGGAGCCTCCGTCGTAGGCTCGGTGATCTCCTCGGTAGTGGGTTCGGTCTCCACTTCCCCGGTGGTATTTTCGTTGGTAGAAATATAGCTGAACTTGAAGCGCGCGCCGGGAGCGACGTCACCCGACAGGTAGAAGTCCAGAATGTCGCCCGAGAACTTGGAGTAATCTCCCTCGTCGTGGACGTTATCGGTCCAGGCGAAGTTGATGGTGTAATCGTTCCCTGCAAGGCCAAGAGCCGACTTGGGAATCTGCACCATCATGTACTTGCCGTCCACGCGGTACTTGACGTCAGCCACCTTCTCGGTGTCGTAGCCGTTGCCGGTGAACTTCTCCAGCACCAAGGTATCGGCAGAGGCAGCGGACTTGTTCACGATGAAATCGAAGGTCTCCCAGCCCTTGCTTGCCTGATCCGAGTCGATGTAGAGGTTCATCCACAGGGAGTCGGTGTAGGGGGTGATGTTCTCGTTGCACTCCACGAAGAACCAGACAGTGTCAGCGTCGCGGGCGACTCTTGCGCCGATGATGTCGTTTCGACCCGAGGTCTCGGTGTAATGCAGGCTTCCGTAGCCCTTGGCGTCACGGTCGGCGGTATTGCCGATGTAGGCGGCGTAGTAGGGCTCGGCGGTGGACCACTGATCCATATTCCCCGTCATATCAATGGTCTGGGACAGGGAGGGGGTAGGAATGGGATTGACGCCCTTGTACTTGCGCACGTAGTTGACCAGGAGGTAGTAGTAGTTATCACCCAGCGCGCCCTTGGTCATTTCCAGATCGCGGCTGTACTCGTCGTTGAACTGGTCGGGGAATGCGTTCTCTACGCCGCCCCACGTCTCGTGACGGCCTGCCGTCCACTCGTTCCAGCCTGTGATAAAGAGCACCTGCGGATCCAGTTCCAGCGCATAATCGAACTGCTCCGAGAAGCAGTAGCCCATGAGGGATGCATTGGATCCTTCCTTGACGAAACGATCCTTAAAGTCAGACGTAAAGGAGCGGCCGATGATGTCCTCACCCTTATTCATGGCGGTACAGTCGTGGGTGATGTAGCTGTGGTTCACGGCTACGCCGACGGTGGTTTGCTCCACAATCTTGTCCTTGAAGCCGTCCCGATCCTTGTAATAAGGGATCTGGGGATAGGTCGCAAGCCAGCCCCAGTTCCCCATCTGCTTTCCACGGATCTCGTAGGCCGGCTGACCGGCACGCCAGGCAAAGAAGCCCTGGATCTCCTTGTGGAGATTGGAGCCACTGTTGATATTGTTGTTGAAGCCCATGAGCATAGGCTTGTCGTCCCAGTAGAACCAGAGATTCTGGAATTTGCCGGTACGGTAAATATCCAGGTAGAGCATCTCGATCTGCTCACGGCTGCCGTCGGTGGGGCCGAAGGGGAGCAGGAAAGACACCTTGGGGACGTTAACTGCGCCGTTCTCCTGGGCGTCGCTCCAGGTTTCATAGAGGGGGGTATAGCTGGACTTCCAGGTATACGCACCGTTGGTATTATCGGTGAAGATGGTGTCTACACCCGCGTTGGCCAAAAGCTCGGCGTGGCGGCGAAGCACCCAGGTATCGTTGGTGCGGTAGTAGCCGTACAAGGGCTCGTTCCAGAAGTAGGCGACACCGCCCGTAGGCCAAGCCTCGTGGTCGTAGTCACGGATGGCTTCGGGGTATTTCAGAATGAAATCGTTGACGTTGAATGCCTCGTTGAAGGCAAGATCCACATGCCAGGTCCAGTAGAACATGGCTACGGTCTTGTCCTCCTTGATCCCGCCCACATCGGCGTAGGTCAGGGATTCACGGCCGAGGGCATCGGTAAAGACCCAGGTATCGGGCATGACCTTGTGGGTATTGACCAGGTGATCGTCGGGCATCTCCCACTCGGGGGGAGCGGTGTGCTTGCCGTCGATGGCGTCCTTGGCACTCTCGATCTTGAGAAATGCCTCCACGGGGGTCTTGGTAAAGGACACAGAGATCTCCCAAGATGCGGCCTTCTCAATACCGCTCTCGTAGGTATAGGCATTGCTCACAGCAGAGGACATCTGCCAAGCGCCCAAGCGGCCGCCCGAGAATTCGTCGATGCAGATGAGGTACTCGCCCGCGGGCTGCTCGGCGAACTCCAGATACGCGTGACCGTTATCGGGATGATTCTCGATCTTGCGGGTCGCCACGGGAGCGGCGGCGCGAGTGGTGTCGAAATCGGTATCCCACTTGTACAGAGACAGGGTCAGGGACACCGTCTTGTCACCCCAGGTGGGCATACAGAGGGTGAACTTTTTGAAGGGCGCGCCAAAGCCCATGCGGATACCGATGGGAGTCCCCTCGGTGAACTGACGGGCGGTGTGGCTGGCAAGCTCGGCAGTATCAAAGGCCTTGAGGGTCACCGCCTTGTCGGAGGCGATGTTGTCGTCGGCGGCGGAGACCATGCAGACCGCCAGGACAGAGGAGAGCAGGAGAACAGTCGCCAGCAAAGCGGTAAGCAGCGAGTAGCGTTTCTTCGTTTTCATGGGGTTCCTCCTTTATGATTTCATCATTTCCAACAGGGTGGCCTCGTCGATGACGGTAACACCCAGTTCATTGGCCTTGGTAAGCTTGGAGCCGGCGGCCTCACCTGCCACCACGTAGTCGGTCTTCTTGGAAACAGATCCCGATACCTTGCCACCCTGCGCCTTGATGAGGGCGGAGGCCTCGTCACGGCTCATGGTGGGGAGGGTGCCCGTCAGCACGAAGGTCTTCCCTGCGTAGCGATCCCCCACGGGGGCGGCGGTGGACTTGGTCACAAGTCCCGCCTCGGAAAGTCGGCGGCAAAGGGCGCGATTCTGCTCGTGGGAGAAGTAGTTGACCACGCACAGCGCGGTGATCTCACCGAAATCCTGAATCTCGCAGAGTTCCTCCACGGTGGCATTCATAGCGGCCTCCAGAGTGCCGTAGCGGGCGGCCAGGGCGGTGGCGGCCACCGCGCCGATGTTGCGGATGCCCAGAGCAAAGAGCAATCGCCCCAAGCCTGCGGATTTGGATTTTTCAATGGCGTCCACGAGATTCTGCAAGTCGGATCGTAGCCATGTCGTTCTGTGGGCCGA
>JAZRFR010000181.1:0-2198 GCA_045643785.1 Eubacteriales bacterium
GGTTCCAAGACCTCCTAAAACTTTCAAAAAACATTGATAAATAACCTTTTTTGAAAGTTTTTGAGATTCCAAAGAACTTTTTTCAAAAAGTTCTTTGGTGGGGTCCAGGGGCAAAGCCCCTGGCCGATAAACTGCAATTTGTTTCCGCCCAACGCGAAAATACCCCGCCCAAAAAGGACGGGGTATTCGTTATATAGTCACATAAAGGAAGCGAATTACTTCAGCATCCCGGCCAGAGTACCCTCGGCGGTGGCCAGAGCCTCGGCGATCTTGGAGGCATCCTGACCGCCTGCCATGGCGTTGTCGGGACGTCCGCCGCCCTTACCGCCTGTGACAGCGGCGACGGCACCCACCAGCTTACCGGCGTGAGCACCGTGAGCTACGGCGTCTTTACCGGCGGCGGCCACAAAGTTCAGCTTGCCACCGGCGGTGACGGCCAGAACGATGACGGCGTCGGGGTTCTTTTCCTTGATCTGGTCGTTCATGGTGCGGGCGATATCCGCGGCCACACCCTCCAGATTGGCGGTGATGAGGCGAACCGAGCCAACGGCTACGGCAGACTTCACCAGATCATCCACGCGGGAGGCGGCGATCTTACCGTTCAGGGCGTCGATCTCCTTGTGAGCGGCGGAAAGCTCGCCCTGGAGCTGGGTAGCCTTCGCGGCGATGTCAGCGGGGTTGTTGACCTTCAGCTTCTCGGCGGTGGCGTGGATCAGTGCGTCCTTCTGGTTGAGAAGTGCCAGCACACCGGTACCGGTGACAGCCTCGATACGGCGCACACCAGCGGCTACGGAGGACTCGGATACGATCTTGAACAGACCGATCTTACCCGTGTTGTCCACGTGAGTACCGCCGCACAGCTCAATGGAGTCGCGGCCCATGCGGACGACGCGCACGGTACTACCGTACTTCTCGCCGAACAGAGCCATAGCACCCAGTGCCTTGGCCTCGTCGATGCCCATCTCGGTCATGGAGCCTTCACCGGCCAGCAAGATCTCGGTGTTGACACGCATCTCAACGGCGGCGATCTCCTCGGCGGTCAGAGCGGCGAAGTGGGTGAAGTCGAAGCGGCAAACGGAATCGGAAACGTAGGAGCCTGCCTGCTCAACGTGGGTGCCCAGCACAGAGCGGAGGGCGTTCTGGAGCAGGTGAGCGGCGGAGTGGTTGCGCATGATGGCCTCGCGGCGGGGAGCCTCTACGAGAACCGTCACGGTATCGCCCACCTTCAGGGTGCCGCTCTGAACGGTGGTCAGATGAATGTACACGCCGTCGGACTTCTGGGTGTCATTGATGCGGGCGAGCAGACCGCCAAAGATGCCGTCGGTAATTGTGCCCGTATCACCTATCTGACCGCCGCCCTCTCCGTAGAAGGGGGTCTTGTCCAGGATCACGGTGACGTCGCCCTCGGAGACCTCGGTTACGGACAGATCGTCCACGATCAGGGCGATGACCTTGGCTTCAGCGGTGAAGCTGTCGTAGCCCACGAACTCGGTCTTGGGCAGGTCGGCCAAGAGGGTCTTGGAGGCGTTGCTCCAGCCGCTGATGTTGGCGCGGGCGGCACGGGCACGCACCTTCTGCTCCTGCATCAGCTCTACGAAGCGGTTATTGTCGTAGGTCATACCGGCCTCTTCCAGGATCTCACGGGTGAGGTCGATGGGGAAGCCGAAGGTATCGTAGAGCTTGAAGGCGTCCTCGCCCGAAACCTCGGTCTTGCCCTCGGACTTGGCGGCCTCGATGACGGTGTTCAGAATGGACAGACCGGCGTCGATGGTGGCATCGAAGCGCTCCTCCTCCAGAGTCAGCACCTTGAGGATGTACTCAGCCTTCTCGGACAGCTCGGGGTATGCGCCGCAGTTCTGCTCCATGGCCACCTTGCAGAGGTCGGTCAGGAAGGGATGGTCAATGCCCAGGAGCTTGCCGTGACGGCAGGCGCGGCGGATGATGCGGCGGAGAACGTAGCCGCGACCCTCGTTGGAGGGAATGACGCCGTCGGCGATCATGAACATAGCCGACTTGATGTGGTCGGTGCAGACGCGGATGGAGATGTCGTTGTTCTTATCGGCGCCGTACTCCTTGCCTGCGATCTCGGAAACGGTGTCCAGGATCTTGCGGTTGGTGTCTACCAGGAACATGTTGTCCACGTCCTGCATGACGCAGGCCAGACGCTCCAGACCCATACCGGTGTCGATGTTCTTCTG
>JAZRFR010000182.1:0-5120 GCA_045643785.1 Eubacteriales bacterium
AGAACTTTTTTCAAAAAGTTCTTTGGTGGGGGCTCGGGGGCAAAGCCCCCTCGATAAATCCCAACTTGAACACCTCTGAAAGGAGTCCATCATGGGCAAACACTATCTTGTCAACGACTCTCTGTTCTACGCGCCCAATCCTTACGTGGCGAAGAACCCGTTTCTGACCATGGAGGCAGAGGATAAGCCTCTGCCCACCTATGCCGAGTCCAAGGATCAGCTCCCCCGTCCCATCTGGCCGGGGCATGAGGACGCCTTGGCCTGCTACGACAAGACCTGGGAGATCGCCTTCCGCAACCTCAGAAAGCCCAACGCGGAGGCGGGATTCGTCTCCAACTTCATCGACACCGCCTTCAACGGCTACCTGTTCATGTGGGATTCCTCCTTCATCGTCATGTTCGGCCGTTACGGCTCCCACGTGTTCAACTTCCAGAAGACTCTGGACAATATGTACTCCCACCAGCACAAGGACGGCTTCATCTGCCGGGAGATCTGCGAAAGCGAGCCCGGGGAGCAGTTCCAGCGGGACGACCCCTCCTCCACGGGACCCAACATCATGCCTTGGAGCGAGTGGGAATACTACCAGCTCACGGGAGACCGCGACCGACTGGAAAAGGTCTTCTACCCCCTCCTCGGCTACCATAAGTGGCTCCAGCTCAACCGCACCTGGCGGGACGGTGCCTACTGGTCTACCGGTCTTGCCTGCGGCATGGACAACCAGCCCCGCGTGGACAGTCGGGAGGGATACAGCGAGCATCAGTCCCACGGACACGGGATCTGGGTGGACGCTTGCATCCAGATGGTCATCAGCGGCAAGGTGCTCATCGAGATGGGCAAGATCCTCGGCCACGAGGCCGATACCGCGTGGCTGGTTAAAGAAGTGGAAATGCTCACGACCCTCATCAACGACAAGCTCTGGAGCGAGGAGGACGCCTTCTACTTCGATATGTGGCGGAGCGGGCTTTCGGGGGTGAAGTCCATCGGCGCTTACTGGGCGCTCTTGGCCGACATCGTCCCCGCCGAGAGACTCCCTCGCTTCATTGATCACCTGGAGAACCCCAAGGAATTCAAGCGTCCCCACAGAGTGCCCACCCTCTCCGCCGACCACCCCGATTACCACGAGGACGGCCACTACTGGAAGGGCTCGGTCTGGGCGCCCACCAACTACATGACCCTCAAGGGGCTTGACCGCGTGGGCTACCACGCCCTCGCCCACGAGATCGCCTGCAACCATCTGGACAATGCCGTGAAGGTGTTTAACACCACGGGCACGGTCTGGGAGAACTACTCCCCTGAGCACGCAAAGCCCGGCACCCCCGCCAAGCCCGATTTCGTGGGCTGGACGGGACTCATCCCCGTGGCGGTGCTGATCGAGTACGTGTTCGGTATCCAAGCCGACGCCAAGAACGACGAGATCGTGTGGCGGGTGAATCTCTGCGAGGAGCATGGCATCGAGAAGTACCCCTTTGGCGGGAAGTTCGTTGACCTCCACTGCGAGGCGCGGGAGAATGCCGCAGAGGAGCCTGTTGTTACTGTAACATGTGATTCCCCCGTCCGCGTCAGAGTGATCTGGGAGGGTGGGGAGAAGGTTATCGGCTAAGCCGCGCCCTCGTTCCCCCTCCGTTGGCAGCGAAGCGGCCACATCATTTTGCCGGGCTTGCTCGGCAAACCTCATTTGCGCCGCAGGCGCAACTTCATTGCCCGAAGGGCACATCATTGACCGCCCCGCGGTCACCCCCTTTGTCTCTAATACCGAAAGGAGAATACATATGAACTTCAAAAACATCGACAAAAAGTACCGTCCCGTACCCTTCTGGTCATGGAACGAGAAGCTGAACGTCCCCGAGACCCTGCGTCAGGTGGGGCTCATGGACGACGTCGGCATCGGCGGCTTCTTCATGCACGCCCGCGGCGGTCTGCAGACCGAGTACATGGGCGAGGAGTGGTTCGAGAACGTCACCGCCTGCGTGGACGAGGCCGAAAAGCGCGGCATGCACGCATGGGCCTACGACGAGAACGGCTGGCCCTCGGGCTTCGGCGGCGGCGTGGTCAACGGCAAGGGCATCAAGTACCAGCAGAAGTACCTCCGTGTCCGCAAGTTCACCCCCGATCTGGAGGATCCCCGCGGTGAGAACGTCATCTGCTGCTTCGAGGACTACTGCTTCTACTACGACGTCAACCCCTTCTACGTCGATACCCTCGACGGCGAGGTGATTGCTGACTTCATCAATGAGATCTACGAGCCCTACTACGCCAAGTACGGCTCCAATTTCGACGGCTTCTTCACCGACGAGCCCCAGATCTCCCGTAACGGCATTCCGTGGAGCTTCATCCTCCCCGCCGAGTACGAAAAGGCCTACGGCGAGCCCATCTACGACCACCTCATCGAGCTGTTCATTGCCCGCGGCGACTACCAGACCACCCGTATGCGCTTCTGGAAGCTGGTCACCGAGCTGTTCTCCAAGAACTTCATGAAGCAGATCTACGACTGGTGCGTGGCTCATGACCTGGGCTTCACGGGTCACATGGTGCTGGAGGAGTCCTTCCACGCCCAGCTGACCTCCAACGGCGCCTGCATGCCTCACTACGAGTACCTCACCATCCCCGGTATGGACTGGCTCTGCCGTCCCATTTTCCACTGCCTGACCATGGCTCAGCTCTGCTCCGCCGCCGCTCAGACCGGCAAGAAGCAGATCCTCTCCGAGACCTTCGCCCTCTGCGGCCACAACGTAGGCCACGACGAGCTGAAGCGCAACTACGAGTGGATGATGGTTCGCGGCGTCAACCTCATGTGCCAGCATCTGGAGGGCTACTCTCTCCGCGGTATCCGTAAGCGCGACTATCCTCCGGCTATGTACTGCCAGCAGCCTTGGTGGGCCGACTACAAGGTCTTCAACGACGCCATGAGCCGCATCGGTATGCTCCTGGCCGAGGGTGAGATCAAGGTGGATACCCTGGTCATGCACACCCAGACCTCCGCATGGATCTGCTACGACGATAGCAAGAACGAGAACCTGGGCTACTACAACGAGGAGCTTTTGAAGGTCATGTCCGCCCTGGATGCCAAGCACGTCCTCTACCACCTGGGCGACGAGATCCTCATGGAGCGTCACGGCCGCGTGGAGGGTAAGGAGCTGGTCATCGGCGAGATGCGCTACAACAAGATCGTTATTCCTCCCCACATCGCCTTCCTCCCCAACACCAACAAGCTGTTGGAGGAATATAAGGCCAACGGCGGCGTGATCGTCACCGCCGAGGAAATCGAGGCTGATCCCATCATCGATAATCCCAACGTCACCTACATCTTCCGTGAGTTCCCCGAAGAGGGCTTCACCATGCGCTACTTCGTCAACTCCACCGACGCCGAGCAGGTCGCTACCTTCACCTGCGGCGGCAAGATCATGGATCCCGCTACGGGCGACCTGTTGCCCTTCGACGGCACCCACACCTTCCCCAAGTGGGGCAGCCTTGTCATCATCGACGACGGCACCCCTGCTTCCGCTCCCGTCGCCAAGGCCGAGATCCCTACCATCGACCTGACCGGTAACTGGAAGGTGACCTCCGCCACCGAGAACGCTCTGACTCTGGACACCTGCGACTACTGGTTCGACGGTAAGCTGGAGGAGGAGAACGGCTACATTCTCAACGTGGGCTCCCGCGCTCTGGAGCTGAAGCGTCCCGTGGACATCCGTTGCGCCTTTAAGGTGAACGCCGAGTATATCCCCGAGACCCTCTACCTTGCCTGCGAGACCCCCGAGATCTTCGATATCACCGTCAACGGCAAGGCCGTGGATACCAAGACTGATTGTGGCTTCTTCTGCGACCACTCCTTCCGCAAGCTGGACATCTCCGGCCTGTTCCACGAGGGTGAGAACATCATCGAGACCCACGTTCTGTTCACCCAGTCCGACGTGGTCTACGAGAACATGGAGAAGGGTAAGCAGTTTGAGAGCGAGAAGAACAAGCTGACCTACGACATGGAGATCGAGGCCATGTATCTGGTGGGCGACTTCGGCGTGAAGAGTGTCGGCACCTTCGAGGAGATCCCCAACAAGGCCTCCTTCTTCGACGGCTCCTTCGTCATCACCGCTCCCGCCAAGGAAGTGACCCTTACGAACATCGAGCGTCAGGGCTACCTGTTCTTCTCGGGCGAGCTTTGCGTGGAGAAGACCGTCACTCTGGCCGAGGGCGACACCGCCCGCGCGCTGGTCTTCGAGAAGTCGGGTCTGAACGCCATCCGCGTGAACGTGAACGGCACCGACGTGGATACCATTATGTGGGCACCCTACTCGGTTGACCTCACTCCCTACCTCACCGCAGGTGACAACCAGATCAAGCTGACCCTGGTCAACAACCTCCGCAACCTGCTGGGTCCCCACCACCACGTGGGCGGCGAGCTTCTGGCGGTGGCGCCTCCTCACTTCTACAAGGAGCCCTGTATCTGGAACGGATACGCGGGCGGGTACTTCACCGAGAAGTATTGCTTTGTGAATACCAGTTTGGAGTAAACCATATAGAAAAACTCCTCACCGTTTTTCGCGGTGGGGAGTTTTTTGACTGTCTGTTTGCAGAAATCCGCATGCAAAATGCGTGGGGAAATCGTTGTGTCGCGTCGAATCGTGCACGAAAAAAACAAAAAATGATCCATTTTTGAACGAAAACACCCAAAAACGGTTTGAATTCCCTATGTTTTCGGTACTACCGAGGATACGACCGAGCGTATTATCGAATTCGATATCCAATATGTCAAAAAGCCTTTTCGCATAAGGCTATGCGGCGAGTGCTCATATCGGAGGGATGAAAAAAAGCGACAGCATTTCGGTTGCTTTTCGGTAGTAGCCCCCTTCTACCCTATCTAATCTAATCTAATCGTATCTTATCGTATCTTATCGTATCCTAACGTATCCAAGTCACATCACATCACATCACATCGTATCTCCCTGCGGGTAGCGGCGCGTAGCGGCGCCCACAGCGCGGCGCCCATAGCGCGGCGCCCATAGCGCGGCGCTCACAGCGCGGGCGCCCATAGCGCGCGGTCACGTACGGTCGTGTCTCTTGGCGGCGAGAAGGAGGGCGGTACACGGGGGAATTGCAGTTTGGCGGCCAGGGGCTTTGCCCCT
>JAZRFR010000183.1:0-7053 GCA_045643785.1 Eubacteriales bacterium
CCCCGCCCCCGAGGGCGACGAGAACGGCCCCCTCCAGCTGCTGGTATCCTCCATTGACTACAGCGACTACGTGGGCCGTATCGGCATCGGCCGCATCGAGCGTGGCTCCATCAAGGTGGGCCAGGAGGCTATGATCTGCAACTACCATACCGGTGCCGCCCCCCGCAAGACCAAGATCGTCACCGTCATGCAGATCGACGGTCTGGTACGCAAGCCCGTAGAGTCCGCCACCGTGGGCGATATCGTGTGCCTCTCCGGCGCGGGCGAGATCACCATCGGTGATACCGTGACCGCCGTGGATTGCCCCGAGCCTCTGGAGTTCGTCAAGGTCTCCGAGCCTACGCTGGAAATGACCTTCGCCGTCAACGACTCCCCTCTGGCCGGTAAGGAAGGTAAGTTCGTCACCTCCCGCCAGATCCGCGACAGACTCTACCGCGAGCTGCTCAAGGACGTCTCCCTCCGCGTCAGCGACGGCGAGACCACCGATGAGTTCCGCGTGGCAGGCCGTGGCGAAATGCACCTCTCCATCCTCATTGAGACCATGCGCCGTGAGGGCTTCGAGCTGATCTGCTCCAATCCCCGCGTGCTGTACAAGGAAATCGACGGCGAGAAGTGCGAGCCTATGGAGCACATCACCCTGGACGTCCCCAACGATTACGTGGGTCCCGTGGTGGAGAAGCTGGGTCAGCGCAAGGGCGACCTGCTGGAAATGACTCCCCTGGGATCGGGCAACCGTATGCGCATTGAGTACAAGATCCCCACCCGTTGCCTCTTCGGCTACCGTTCCGAATTCCTGACCGCCACCCACGGCGAGGGTATTATGAATACCCTGTTCGCCGGCTATGAGCCCTACCGCGGTGAGATCATCATGCGATTCACCGGCTCTCTCGTGGCCTCCGAGGCTGGCGAGACCACCCGCTACGGTCTGTACAAGACCCAGGAGCGCGGCCAGATGTTCGTCGGCCCCCAGACCCAGGTTTACGAGGGTATGATCGTGGGCGAGAACCCCAAGAACGACGATATCGCTCTCAATCCCTGCCAGACCAAGCACATGACCGCCGTCCGCTCCACCGGCGCGGATGAAAAGCTGCTCCTGACTCCCCCCAGAATCTTCACTCTGGAGGAGGCCATCGAGTACATCAACGATGACGAGCTCATCGAGGTCACTCCCAAGTCCATCCGCCTGCGTAAGGTCATTCTCGACACCGAGACCCGTATGAAGGAAATGATGAAGAAGCGCAGAGCCCTGCAGGGGAAGTAATTCCATTGTATCCATAAAAAACGGCGTATCTGCCTTGTGCAGATGCGCCGTTTTGTGTTACGGAGTACGGAATACATGTCTCTCCACCCACCCGCACCCCGCAGAGACGGGTATACAGAGCAGTACCCATCTTGCCGAGGCGTAGAGGCTGATCTGTCCCCACAAATGGGCGGAGTGAACCGAATAATCCCAAATCGCCATGCCCAACCAGAGATTCAGAATGCACCCCGCCACAAGCTCTACGGCGGTGATGATGAGCGCCCCCAGCAAGGCGCGGAAGATGAGCGGTTCGGAGGTCAGACGGCGGTTCATGTAGTAGATCAGCAACAGGCACAACCCGCCGCAGACCGCCATGGTCCAATGGGAAAAGCCCCGCAGGAGGACTTCCAGGAGGTAGTAAAGGGAGCTGCCTGCCGAGAGCAGGAATACGGGGGCGGCAAAGCGAGCAGGTGCAGAGGTGTTTTCGTGGGTCATGGGGGCTCCTTGCGCGATGGATTTGAGAGTGGAAAAATCATCAGATTGGGGTGACGGGGAAATACATACAACCTGTGGTAGGGGGCGGCGCCTCGACGCCCCGAAATATTATAGACCCAACAACGAACTTTTGTGGGTAAGTATGGGCCGCCGAGGACGTCGTCCCATACACGCGGTGAATTGAAACCCACCGATAAACTCCCGTTCATATGACAAGTCTTCCCCCTGCCGTTCCAAATATGCACCGTGGGGATTTTTCGCCAAACCCCTTGCAAAACCTTCGGAAATTTGCTATAATAAGGCGAACCTGAATCAAATCATTCCCATCCGAAAGGAGATTTTTATATGAACAACTGTCTCATCCGCAACGCCCGTGTCTTCAACTCCGCCACCCGTGAGTTTTTCGACGGCTCCATCCTGGTTATGAAGGGGCGCATTTCCATTCTGTCCCGCGGAGATTCTGCCGATGCCCCCGCAGGGGTGGAGGTGTACGACGCCTGTGGCCGCATGGTCATCCCCGGCATGGTGGACGTCCATACCCACGGTCGCGCAGGCGGGGATTTCACCACCGCCGATCCCGCCCTCCTGTCGGTTATGGCCGAGGCCTATCTGGACAGCGGTGTGACCACCGTTCTGCCCACCCTGGCCTCCGCGCCCCTTGCTGATCTGGAAGCCGCCATTGACCGCATCAACGCCCTTCGCGCTGAGGCCGCATCCTCTGCGGGCAAGTTGGCCAACGTGGCGGGTGTCCATCTGGAGGGCCGCTACCTCAACGTGAAGCGCCGCGGCGCCCACGCCGCCGATCTGCTGGTCACCCCCAACGCCGACGAAATGGAGGCCCTTATGACCCGCGTGGAGGGCGCTCGCCATGTCTCCGCCGCGCTGGAGCTGGACGAGGGCGGGGAGTTCCTCCGCCGCGCGCTGGCTTTGGGCGCAACTCTCTCCATGGGTCATACCGACGCGAACTACGAGACCGCCGAAGCGCTCATCGAGCAGGGTGTCACTGCCCTCACCCACACCTTTAACGCCATGCCTCCCCTCCACCACCGCGATGGCGGCGCTGTGGCCGCAGGTCTGCTTTCGGACAAAGCCTACTGCGAGCTGATCTGCGACGGGTTCCACATCGCTCCCCACATGGTGAAGCTGGCTTACCGTCTGGCGGGTCAGCGCCTCACCCTCATCACCGATTCCATGGAGGCCACGGGCTGTGCCGACGGTGAGTACTCCATCGCGGGAAATCCCGTCACCGTCAAGGACGGCAAGGCACGCACCCACGACGGCGCCATTGCAGGCAGTACCCTCACCATGTGGCAGGCCGTGCGGAATCTTCGCGAGTTCGCAGGGGCTTCCTTGGAAGACGCGGTGTACGCCGCCACCATGGCACCCGCCCGTGAGGTAGGCTTGGAGAACGAAGTCGGTTCCATCGAGGTGGGCAAGCGCGCCGACCTGTTGGTTTTGGAAAATGAATCCGAAATCGGCCGCGTCATGTGCGGCGGTTGGTGGCATAATTGAATGCAGAACGCGAAATGCGGAAGGGAGCGAATATGGATGCTTTAAAGCCGGCTGAGAGGGGCGGTTTGCGGACGCAGGCGGCCATGGTTCGTCGCCGTGCGCGCCGCGTATTGGAGGGGAACCGCATGACCCTGATCCTTTCGGTCATCGTCCTTTTGGTGACGGCTATGGGCGGGTATCTGGTATCGGTTGCCCTGTACATGGCGGGGTACCTGTACTTTGGAGACGCCTTATGGGTGGATCTCGCCACCTACGCCTTGATGGGTGTGTCGGGACTTTTCCTGGTTCTGCCGCTGGGCGTTGGCGTGTGGCGGCTGGCCTGCCTCATGACCCTCCGCGCGCAGGCCGCCTCCCGTTCTCCCCATCTGCCCGTTACAAGAGACTGTCCCACCCTCGATCAACTGTTCTATCCCTTTTCTTCCTTTCGCGCCTACGGCCGTACGCTGGCGGTGGGCTTGGAGAGCCTGGGCTGGTTTTCGCTGTACGCGGGTATCCCCGCCATCGGCTTTAGCATTCTGCGCCACATCTTTGCCACCATGTCGGTTCGCGGCGTACATATGACCCTCTGCAACCTGCTGACCCTCGCATCCCTGGTTCTGTGCGTGGCGGTGGGACTGCTGCTGTTCTTCCTGTCGGGGCGGCGTGTGGGCTTCGGCTACTTCGTGTTCGTTCACGACGGCCTGGCGCTGAAGGAGGTCAACCGCTATTTCCGAGGCTTCCGCCGTGGTTTCGTACGACCCTTCGTCCTGCGGATGAGCCTCACGGGCTGGATGGCGCTGTCGGTGGTCGCCGTTCTGATCCCCTTTGTTGTCCATACGGTTCCCTATGCGCTCTGCTGCGGCGCGGTGTACGCGGCGGAACTGGAGAGAAAATAGAAAAAGGCATCCGTTGAGGATGCCTTTTTGAATGCAAAATGCAAAATGCAAAATTAAAAACGGGGGAACGAAAAACGTTTCGGTAATTTTCTTCGGAGGACAGTTACTGATCGAGTATTTCCCAAAAAACTTACCGTAAAAAGGCTTTCACAGAAGTGAAAGCCTTCATTTATTTTGCATTTTACATTTTACTCTATTCCCACATCCGTCGTACGGGCTTATGAGCCTTCACCGAATGCACCATGCCCACGAGGACGTAGGTGGCCAGCAGGGAAGAGCCGCCGCAGGAGAGGAAGGGGAGGGTGATGCCTACCACGGGGAGTACGGCCAGGCACATGCCCACGTTCTCCAAGGTCTGGGCGATGAGGACGGCGGCAACGCCCACCGAAATGAGCATGCCGTAGTCGTGGCTGGCCTGTCGGCCGATCCACAGCACCCGCAGAACCAGCGCCACGAGGGTGGCGAGAACCACAAGTCCGCCGATGAAGCCGAATTTTTCGCAGACCGTGGCTAGAATGAAGTCGGTGTGGGAGGCGGTGAGCTGCTCGTAGTCGCCGCCGTTCTGCCAGCCGACGCCGAGCAGGCCTCCGTTTTCGATGCACTGCTTGGAGAGCAGGGGCTGCCAGCCCTTGTCCATGGGGTCCAGCTCGGGGTTGAAGCCCACCACGATGCGATCCTGCTGGTAGGAGGCCAGATAGTCCCACAAAAAGGGGAAGGCCACCACGAGAGCACCGCCCATGGCCGCGAAGTAGCCCCAATGGAGCCCCGCGCAGAAAAGCATGATGAGGACGAGGGCCATGTACACCAGCGCGACGCCCAAATCTCCCGAGACCAGGATGAGTCCCACGACGAGCAGGGCGTGAGCGCCTAAAAAGAGCAGGGTCTTGAACTGGTTGAGGGTGCTTCTGACGGTGTACAGATGCTTGGCGAAGGTGCAGATAAAGGTGATCTTAACGAACTCCGAGGGCTGGATGGCGATGCCGACGACGGGGATGGTCAGCCAGCTCTTGTTGTTGGTTTCCATGCCCGCGCCCGTGTCGCCTGCCACCAAGGTCAGACCCAGTATGCCCACCGAGAACAGGAGCATGATGAGCCACAGGCGATCCAGAATGATGTGGTAATCCAGATTGGCTACGATGAAGGTGAGGATCACGCCCAGCACCGTCATGGCAAACTGCATTTTCAGCTTGCTCATGCCGAAGTTGTCCACCGCGCCGTACACCGTCAAAAGACTGATGACCGACAGGACGGTGGTGCAGAGCAGGAGTACCCAGTCTACGCGGCGCAGAGCGTCGATGAGAAATATTTTGATCTTTTCAACCATGGCGGTACTCCTTTCGATGGGGATGAAAATGAATAATGAAAAATGAATAATGAATAATGAATAATTGAGGTTGAAACCCTTCGGGTTTCTTCGATTGAATCGAAGGGGCGTTATTTGGTTTCTTCCTTGGCGGTGTTGATGGAAGCGATCAACATTCTTTTGATTTCAAGGCAGTCGGTCAAGATGGAGTTTCCCATATCGTTGGTTATGTACTCGGACATTGTGAGTAATTTGAGCCAATATTCTGTTTCTGCGGTTTCCTTTAGGGCTATGTGCATTTTGGAAATGAAGTCAGCCTTGCTTTGCCCGTAATTGGCTTCGTTGATGTTTGCCCCGATGCTGGTGCCGCTTCGGACAATTTGCTTGGAAATAATCATTTCTTTCTTAGTTGTAATCAAGTATTGGTGAAGCTTGATGATACGCGATGCAAACGCAATCGATTTTTCAATCAATAAATTCTCTCTCATGACTACCTCACTTATGATCATGAATCGAACAAAACCCGAAGGGTTTTGCACCATCATTATTCATTATTCACTATTCATTATTCATTCCAAAAAGGGAGGGCGGTTGCCCTCCCTTTGCGGTTTTATCAATACTGACGACCCCAGACGACCAGAGCTTTCGCGGGCTTACCGCAGCAAGCGCAGACGTCGGAGGGCATTTCATGCTCGCCGAAGGGGATGCAGCGGGACTTCACGCCGCCGGTCTCGTCCTTGAGCTGCTCCTCGCAGGCGGTCTCACCGCACCACATAGCCTTGATGTAGCCGGGCTTGGTGGCGGCGATCTCCAAAAATTCCTCGTGGTTGTGGGCGACGTGGGTCTTCTCGGCCAGGTTCTTCTCACAGCGAGCCACCAGCTCATTGTGAACCTGCTCCAGCATAGCCGCAACCTCGGCCTCGATGTTGTCCAGAGAGACGAACTTCTTCTCGCGGGTCACGCGGCTGACCAGCACGCAGGAGTTGTTTGCGATATCGCGGGGACCGATCTCCAGACGGACGGGCACACCCTTCATCTCGTACTGGCTGAACTTCCAGCCGGCGGAGTTGTCGGAGTCGTCCAGCTTGACGCGCATACCGGCGGCGACCAGACGGTTCTTGAGCGCGTTGGCATTCTCCAGGACGCCCTCCTTGTGCTGGGCGGCGGGGATGATGACCACCTGAATGGGGGCGATGCGGGGAGGCAGGATGAGACCGCTGTCGTCGCCGTGAGCCATGATGATGGCGCCGATCATACGGGTGGACACACCCCAAGAGGTCTGGTGAGGATGGCGCACCTTGTTCTCACGGTCGGTGAAGGTGATGTCGAAGGCCTCGGCAAAGCCGGTGCCGAAGTAGTGGGAGGTACCGCCCTGGAGCGCCACGCCGTTGTGCATCATGGGCTCGATGGTGTAGGTCTCCACGGCGCCTGCGAACTTCTCCTTCTCGGTCTTCTGACCCGTGATGGCGGGGATGGCCAGAGAGTCGCGGTAGAAGTCCTCGTAGACCTTCAGCATCTGGATGGTCTCAGCTCTTGCCTCGTCCTCGGTCTCGTGCATGGTGTGGCCCTCCTGCCAGAGGAACTCGGAGGTACGGAGGAAGGGACGGGTGGTCTTCTCCCAGCGAACC
>JAZRFR010000184.1:0-3395 GCA_045643785.1 Eubacteriales bacterium
CACCCTTCAAGAACTTTCAAAAAGATTATTTATGAATGCTTTTTAAAAGTTTTTGGGAGTCCAGAACCCTTTTTTCAAAAAGGGTTCTGGTGGGGTGCAGGGGTGAAACCCCTGCCCTATAAACCCCAATTTGAATACCAACGAAACAATCCGTTCGTTTTAAGGAGGTATACTGTGAAAACCATCGCAAACATCATCTGGTTCATTTTCGGAGGCCTGTGGCTGGGGCTGGGCTGGGGGCTTTTGGGCATTCTGCTCTGCATCACCATCATCGGCATTCCCTTCGGTAAGCAATGCTTCAAGTCCGCCAAGCTCTCCTTCGCCCCCTTTGGGAAAAAGGTCAACCTGCAATACGGCAAACACCCCGTAGCCAATATCATTTGGGCGCTCCTGTTCGGTTGGGAGATGGCGCTGGGCTACCTGCTTGCAGGGCTGATCTGCTGCGTCACCATCATCGGCATCCCCATGGGACTGCAGGCCTTCAAGCTCATGAAGCTGGCCTTCTTCCCCTTCGGCGCCACCATCGGAGCCGGCAAGGTCAAGAAAAAATAATTTTGTGAATTCTGCACACACCCGTCGGGGTTCTTTCCCCCGACGGGTTGTTCGTTTTTCTAAAATTGAAAAAATTTATCAAACCCTCTTGACAAGTACCGCTTTTATACAGTATAATATTGGCAGTTAGCGGCGGCTAACCGAGTGAGGATCGCCGCCCGGAGGTCAAAGCATGAAAACGTTACGCGAAACTAAGATCGGTGGCACGGCCAAGGTCGTCAAGGTACACGGCGAGGGCGCCGTCCGCCGCCGTATCATGGATATGGGCATCACCCGCGGGGTGGAGATCAAGATCACCAAGGTAGCCCCCCTGGGCGATCCCCTGGAGGTCACGGTGCGAGGGTATGAGCTGAGCCTGCGCAAGGAAGACGCCGCCCGCATCGAGGTTGAATGATCGAGACATGGCTCGGGGCTCGGAAGCAAAGCTTTCGCAAACCCACATTTGATACACCTTTATTTTATCCGTTGGTTAGCCTGCGCTAACCGAAGCAAGGAGTGAATTCCGCATGGAAACAACCACCATCCGCATTGCCCTGGCGGGCAACCCCAACACGGGCAAGACCACCCTGTTCAATGCCCTGACGGGCTCCAACCAATTCGTTGGTAACTGGCCCGGCGTTACCGTAGAAAAGAAAGAGGGCAAGCTCAAGGGATACGACGGGAGCGGCGCCACTAAGGAAACGGTGATCATCACCGACCTGCCCGGCATCTACTCCCTCGCCCCCTACACCCCCGAGGAGATCGTCGCCCGCAACTACCTGGTGGGTGAGTGCCCCGACGCTATTCTGAACATCATCGACGGCACCAACCTGGAGCGTAACCTCTACCTCACCACCCAGCTGACTGAGCTGGGCATCCCCGTGGTCATGGCCATCAACATGGTGGACGTGCTCCGCAAGCAAGGCGACAAGATCGACCTGGATGCCCTGTCCCGCCGCATGGGCTGTCCCGCCGTGGAGATTTCCGCCCTCAAGAACACCGGCATCGAGGAGGCCGTAGCCCTCGCCATCGAAACCGCCAAGCACGGCCGCAATATTCCCCACCACATCTTCTCGGGTGAGGTGGAGCATACCCTGGCCCACATTGAGGAGGCCGCGGTGCACGGCATGCCCGCCGACCGCCAGCGGTGGTACGCCATCAAGATTTTCGAGCGGGATCAAAAGGTGCTGGCCGATCTGCATCTGGATCCCACCATTCTGTCCCACATCGAAGAGGACATCAAGGAAACCGAAAAGCTTTTGGACGACGACGCCGAGGCCATCATCATCAACGAGCGCTACAATTACATCTCCTCCATCCTGTCGGGGTGCTTCAAGCGCAAGAGCGCGGGCAAGCTCTCTACCTCGGAGAAGATCGACCGCGTGGTGACCAACCGTGTGGCGGCTCTCCCTATCTTCGCCCTCATCATGTTCCTCGTCTACTACATATCCGTCTCCACCGTGGGCACCTTCGCCACCGACTTCATGAACGACGGCCTGTTCGGAGAAGGCTTTGACTTTTTCGGTCACCACGTCCATGGTATCCCCGTCCTCGCGGAGGCAGGTCTGACCGCCGCAGGCACACCCGATTGGCTGAACAGCCTCATTCTGGACGGCATCGTGGCGGGCGTCGGCGCGGTGCTGGGCTTCGTTCCTCAGATTCTTGTGCTGTTTTTGTTCCTCGCCTTCCTGGAGGCCTGCGGTTACATGTCCCGCATCGCCTTCGTGCTGGATCGCATCTTCCGCAAATTCGGTCTGTCGGGTAAATCCTTCATTCCCATCCTCATCGGTACGGGATGCGGCGTTCCCGGCATCATGGCCTCCCGCACCATCGAAAACGAGGCCGACCGCCGCATGACGGTCATCACCACCACCTTCATTCCCTGCGGCGCCAAGCCCCCCGTCATCGCCATGATCGCCGCCGCCCTGTTCGGCAACGCCTGGTGGGTGGCCCCCCTGTGCTACTTCATCGGCATCACCGCCATCGTGGTATCGGGTATCATGCTCAAGAAGACGGCTCCCTTCGCGGGCAAGCCCTCCCCCTTCGTCATGGAGCTTCCCCCCTACCATATGCCGACACCTGTGAACGTCCTGCGCTCCATGTGGGAGCGAGGCTGGTCCTTCATCAAGAAGGCGGGCACCATCATCATGCTCTCCACCGTCATCATCTGGGCGGGCACCGTCTTCGGCACCGTGGACGGCACCTTCGGCTTCTATCTGGACGAGGAGAACCTGGTGACGGTACTGGACTACATCGGTTCCGCCCTCTGCTGGCTCTTCATTCCTCTGGGCTTCGGTGAGCCCACCGCCGCCGTGGCTACCCTCATGGGTCTGATCGCCAAGGAGGAGGTCGTGGCCGTCTTCGGCGTCACCGACGCGCTGACCGCCTTCACCCCCCTCTCGGGCTTCTCCTTCCTGATCTTCAACCTGCTCTGCGCCCCCTGCTTTGCCGCCATGGGCGCCATCCGCCGCGAGATGAACTCCGGGGGGTGGACAGCCTTCGCCATCACCTACCAGTGCGGCTTCGCCTACGCCGTGTCCCTGATGATCTACCGCTTCGGCCTGCTCTTTACCGAGCGAGTGGACAGCTTCGGCGGGATCTTCTGGACGGCTGTGGCCATCGCGCTGGCCGTGGGGATGCTGTTCCAGCTGTTCAGACCCTATAAGGAGTCGGGCAAGCTGACACAGACCGTAAAAATCAAGTAAAATATCCATATTTCCGAGTTGATTGCAAAATGTTCAAATTGGGGTTTGTCGGTGGGTTGGCACCGACCTTCGTAGACCTTCCCCTTTGGGGAAGGGGGACCACCGAAGGTGGTGGATGAGGTGAAAACCATTGGCAGGCAACATGTTTTCTGGCAAACC
>JAZRFR010000185.1:0-4704 GCA_045643785.1 Eubacteriales bacterium
CTTCTCGTTCTTATGGAACTTGGGGAGGAAGTCAGCCGACAGACCGCCCAGGACGTAGCGGGTGCCGCTCTCGCCGCCCGTCAGCACCAGCACGCGGTCGGCAAAGCCGTCGTTGGCGGAGAGCAGATCGCGGATGGCGGCGTCCTCCAGCTTGGCCAGAGGCAGGACGGTTGCGCCCTCCACGGGCATCATGTATTTGGTCCAGTCGTAGATCGCGGTATTCACGAAGTCGATTTCCTCGGGCTTGATGACGTGGGGAACCGTGGTCATCTTGCGGTTCTTGACGGTGTACAGCTCCTCCTCCGTCCAGGTCGCGCTCTCGGTGTAGGTCACGTTACGGCCTGCGGCGATCTTGGCGCCGCCGTTGAAGGTACAGCCCCAGAAGCCGAAGTCCACCATAGCCTTGCGTACCGCGCCGCCTGCGGCGCCGATGTCGATGCTGCCGCCGTTGAAGGTGCAGTTGATGTAATCGATGTTACCGGGCAGAGGACCCTCTACGCTGCCGTCCTCGCGGATCCAGGTGATGAGCATATCGAACACGCAGTTCTCGATGCGAACGTCACGGCGGAAGCGGAAGGTACCCGTGAAGCGGCAGTTGGTGATGGTGGAGCCGGGCTCACAGGTGTCGCGGTTGCCCACACGCCATCCCGCCTCGGCCTTTTTCAGATCCTCGCCGTATTCCAGCACGAGATCCACGGTGCCGTTGGGGTTGGAGATCACGCGGCGGACGGTTGCCATACCCGCGTACACGCCCTTATCGCTGAACACGTCGATGATGTCGCCCTCGCGGCATTCAAAGGCCACGTAGGCGCCGTGGGTGTACATCTCGTAGTTGGTCACGGTGAACTGGTTTTCGTTCTTGACCGAGGTGATGTAGCCCAGGGTATTGCTGATATTGAACACGTCGTCGAACAGCACGTCCACGTCGCACTCGTTCCAGTGAAGGGGACGGCGGTTGTCCTTGACGTGGTAGCCGTCGCGCCAGGAGACCATCTTGATCTCGCGGTTATTCTGCTCGCCGGGGATGTAGTCCACGTTCTCGAAGTAGATCTCGGCGTCGTTACCGCGGATATTGGCGATGAAGGAGGGAGCCGCCCAGATCTCAATGTTCTCAAAGGTCAGGCATCCCGTGTTGTTGGCGATGTAGATGATCTCGCTGAGGGCGTTGCCGATACCGGGGTTGGGCACGAAGACCTTGTCGCCCACGGCATAGCCGTGATCCGTAACTTGGTACTCCACCTTGATCTCCTTGGAGGCGGTCTTCTGGATGGTGTTGATGAAGCGGTGGGGTCTCTGCTGGGTACCCTCGTTGTACTCAATGGAGAAATTGGTATAGCCGCGGCTATCGTTGTAGGACTGGTTGGGCTCGATGTCGGTGGTGTAGGTGACGAACGCGCCGTTCACCGCCTTGACGGTACCCACCAGGTAGGGGGATACCTGCAGGTCGAACTTCATGTTGCAGAAGCGGATATCCGAGCTGGTCACGATGGCAAAGTAGTTGACACCGGGGGCGAAGCGGAAGATCGATCCGCCGCCGTCCACGGTGACGCCGTCGGCGCCGTTCATGGCGAAGGGAGAGCCGAAGCCCGATGCGTTGCGGTCGGTGGAGCCGATGTAGTAGGTCTTGCCCGACTCAAATTGCAGGGTGGCCTTCTGCTCGATGGCGGCCTCGATGGCCAGGCCAATGGCAGGGCCGTCGTCGGTTTGGCCGTCGCCCTTGACGCCGAAATCAGCGGCGTTCAAGACCGTCTCGGATTTCGCGCCCGCCTGCTCCTTCTCGTACTCGGAGCGGTTGATGGGCTCGGGGACGGGTTCGGTCTCGGGAGCCTCGGTGGGAGCCTCGGTGGCCGCCTCGGTATCGCCCTCGGTGACGTCGCCCGTAGCGGGAAGCGTATCGGTTCCGGTGTCTGCGGGATCCTCGACCCCGGTGCAGGCGGCAAGCGCGAAGCAAAGTGATGTCAGGAGCATAAAGCTCACGATCAGAATCAGTCGGCGCAGTGTATGAGTCGTTTTCATAGGCTGTTCCTTTCTGTCCCCCAAGGGAATATGGATGAATGTGGACATATTATACCATAAAAAAGAAGGAATTGCAATAGTTTTTGGTGAACAATGAACAGAACCGAGCAAATTTATTCTGCAAGCCGCAGAAATATCAGTTTACACAAACACGGGGCTCTGTTTTCGTGCATTATGCCATGCGTGAATGGGCTTGACAAATCCTTCTTTTTGTATTATAATAGTGCAATAGTTTTACCACACTAAAGTGATAAAGGAGACGGACTTTCATGAAGCCTCTTCACAATTCCGACGTGGACGCCCTCTTTGAGGCGATCCTGTCCCTGCAGAGCGTCGAAGAATGCTACGCGTTCTTTGAAGACGCCTGCACCATCAAGGAGATCCTCGACATTTCCCAGCGGCTCAAGGCGGCCAAAATGCTGGCGGCGGGCGTGAATTACGCCGAGATCAGCCGTGAGACCGGCATGAGCACCGCCACCATCAGCCGAGTCAGCAAATGCTTGGAGTACGGCGCGGGGGGCTATAAGCTGGCGCTGGAAAGAAATGCAGAATGCAAAATGCAAAATGCAAAATCAGAGAACGAGGAGTAAATCCACATGAACATCACCTATCTCAAGCCCGAGGAGAGGGCGGTCTACGCCCTGCGGGAGCTCTACCGCGGCTACGGGTATCTGCCCTTCAAAATGAGCAAATTCGAGGAGTACGACCTCTACGTCCGCAACAAGGATTTTCTGGTGAGCGACCGCGTCATCACCTTCACCGATATGGGCGGCAAGCTCTTAGCCCTCAAGCCCGACGTCACCCTCTCCATCATCAAGAATGGCGAGGACATCCCCGGCTACAAGCAGAAGGTCTGCTACAACGAGAACGTCTACCGCGTCTCGGGCAGTACCCATCAATTCAAGGAGATCCTGCAGACGGGTCTGGAGTGCATCGGGGATCTGGATACCTACGATATCTGTGAGGTGGTCACCCTGGCCGCCGCTTCCCTGTCCACCGTCAGCCAACGCTTCGCCCTGGATATCTCCCACATGGGTATTCTCTCGGCCATGCTGGACGAGATCACCCCCGACACGGATACCCGCCGCGAGATCGCCCGCTGTATCTCGGAAAAGAACACCCACGACCTCGCTCGCGTTTGCGCCGAGGCGGAGATCAGCGAAGAGGACACCGAAAGCCTCTGCGATTTCGTGGGCATTTACGGCGATATGGACAGCGTGCTGACCCGTCTTGCCCCCCTGACCCACCGCTTTGAGGCGGTTTCGGTGGCCATTTCCGAGCTGACAACCCTCCGCGACCACCTGAAGAATACCCCTTACGCCGACCGCGTCCGCTTCGATTTCTCCATCATGAACGATATGCGCTACTACAACGGCGTGGTCTTCTGCGGCTACCTCGACGGCATCTGCGAGTGCGTGCTGTCGGGCGGTCAGTATAATAAGCTCATGAAGCGCATGGGCCGCGGCGCAGGCGCCATCGGCTTTGCCCTGTACCTCGATCTGCTGGAAGGCATGGAGGACGCTTCCCCCGCCTATGACGTGGACGTGCTGGTGCTCTACGACGCCGCCACCGCCACCGAGACCGTCACCGCCCGGGTGGACGCCCTGCGCGCCGAGGGCAAGACCGTCTCCGCCCAGAGAGCCATTCCCGAAAAGCTCCGCTACGCCACCCTGTGTGACCTGAGAAAGGAGGGGGCAAGATGATCAATATTGCTCTTCCCAAGGGCAGACTCGGCGAGAAGGTCTACGCCATGTTCGCCGAGGCGGGCTACGAGTGCCCTGCCCTTCTGGAAAACTCCCGCAAGCTCATTTTCGAGAACCCCGAGGCGGGGGTGCGCTACTTCTGGGTCAAGCCCTCGGACGTAGCCATCTACGTGGAGCGGGGCGCCGCCGACATCGGCGTGGCGGGCAAGGATATTCTGCTGGAATATCAGCCCGACGTCTTTGAGCTTCTCGACCTCGACCTCGGCAAGTGCCGCATGGCGGTAGCCGCCAAAAAAGACTTCTACGACGACGGAAGCCGCACCCTCCGCGTGGCCACCAAGTTCACCAATATCGCCGCTCGCTACTACGCATCCAAGTGCCGCGAGATCGACATCATCCATCTGAACGGCTCCATCGAGATCGCCCCCATTCTGGGGCTGTCCGACGTCATCGTGGACATCGTGGAGACGGGCAAAACCCTGGTGGAGAATAATCTGGAGGTCAAGGAGACCATCCTCCCCATCTCCGCCCGCCTCATCTGCAACAAGGCGGCCTTCCGCTTCAAGACTACGGAAATTGAGAAAATCACTTCTTTCATGAAAGCACAGGTAAAGACCAATGATTAAGATTTACAAGTACGGCGAGGTGTCAAACGACGAGATCTTCGCCCGTGACAATATCGCATCCAACGTGGAAGGTGTCGTCACCGCCATCATCGCCGACGTCGTGGAGAACGGCGACAAGGCTCTGTACGCCTACGCCAAGAAGTTCGACAAGGCCGACCTGACCTCTCTGGAGGTCACCGCCGCCGAGATCGATGAAGCGGTAGCTTCGGTTGCCCCCGAGTTTCTGGACATTCTCAGAGAGGCCGCTGTCAACATCCGCGCCTTCCATGAAAAGCAGGTTCGCAACAGCTTCATCATCAGCGAAAAAGACGGCGTGGTGGTAGGTCAGAAGGTGACCCCCATCGAGAAGGTGGGACTCT
>JAZRFR010000186.1:0-4119 GCA_045643785.1 Eubacteriales bacterium
TTCTCCTTCAACAAGCTCCGCGGTCTGGACGCCTACCTTTCCCCCGAGATGAAGTCTACGGGTGAGGCCATCGGCTACGACGACAAGTTCTACCGCGCACTCTACAAGGCTCTGCAGGCCTCCGGTATGAAGCTGCAGAACTATGGTACCGTCTTTGCCACCATCGCGGACAAGGACAAGCCCGAGTGTCTGCCCCTCATCCGCCGCTTCTACAACCTGGGCTTCAACATTGAGGCTACCTCGGGTACCGCCAAGTTCCTCAAGGAGAACGGCATCCGCACTCACGTGGTGGCCAAGCTGGACGAGGACAGCGACGAGATCCGCGAGGAGCTGGCTCAGGGTCACATTGCCTACGTCATCAATACCCGCGACGTGGATTCCATGGGTTCTGCCAACGACGGCGCCCTCATCCGCCGCTTCGCCATCGAGAATAACGTCACCACCATGACCTCGCTGGATACCGTAAAGGTGCTTCTCGACGTTCTGGAGGAGACCACTCTGACCATTTCGACCATTGATTCGTAATGTGGGGCTTTGCCCCACGCCGCACAAGGGGCTTTGCCCCTTGACCCCACCAAAGGAACTTTTGAAAAAGTCCCTTTGGAATCTTCAAAACTTTCAACAAGGGATTATTGGAGATACATTTGATATGAAACAAGGAATTTTTGAGATCAAGAGCAATATCGCCCTGACCTCCACCGTTTACAAGATGGAGCTTGCGGGCGACACCTCGGCCATCACCGGCCCCGGCCAGTTCGTCAACATTCAGCTGGACGGCTTCTACCTCCGCAGACCCATTTCGGTCAATGACTGCCGCGCCTGCGGCGCGGACGGGCTTCTGACCATCATCTACAAGGTGGTGGGCAAGGGCACCGAGGTCATGGCCAAGATGGTGGCGGGACAGACCCTCGACGTACTGACGGGTCTGGGCAACGGCTACGATCTGTCCAAGGCAGGCGACAAGCCCCTGCTCATCGGCGGCGGCGTAGGCGTGCCTCCCCTGTACATGCTGGCGAAACAGCTCCGCGAGGCAGGGAAGGACGTGACCGTTATTCTCGGCTTCAACACCAAGGATGAGGTCTTCTGCGAGGAGGACTTCAAGGCGCTGGGCTGTGAGACCATCGTCACCACCGTGGACGGCTCCTACGGTGTGAAGGGCTTTGTCACAGGAGCCCTTCCCGAGGACTATACGTACTTCTACACCTGCGGCCCCGAGCCTATGCTGAAGGCCGTATACAAGGCAACCGTCACCGACGGTCAGTTCAGTTTTGAGGAGCGCATGGGCTGCGGCTTTGGCGCTTGTATGGGCTGCTCCTGCAAGACCGTCACCGGTAACAAGCGCATCTGCAAGGAAGGGCCTGTGCTGACAAAGGAGGACATCATATGGGAAGCGTAAACACCAAAGTGACCCTCTGCGGCATTGAGATGGACAACCCCATCATCCCCGCCAGCGGCACCTTCGGCTACGGCTACGAGTTCGCCGAGCTCTACGATATCAACTGCCTCGGTAGCTTCTCCTTCAAGGGAACCACCAAGGATCCCCGCTTCGGTAATCCCACCCCCCGCATCGCGGAGTGCCCGAACGGTATGATCAACGCCGTGGGTCTGCAAAATCCCGGCGTGGAGAAGGTTATTTCCGAGGAGCTGCCTCGTCTGGCCAAGTGCTTCCACAAGCCCGTCATGGCCAACGTCAGCGGCTTTGCCATTGAGGATTACGCCTACACCTGTGAGCTTTTGGACAAGGAGCCTCAAGTGGGTTGGCTGGAGGTCAACGTCTCCTGCCCCAACGTCCACGGCGGCGGTATGAGCTTCGGTACTCAGCCCGAGGCCGCGGCGGCTGTAACCCGCGCGGTGAAGGCCGTGACCACCAAGCCCGTGATCATCAAGCTTTCCCCCAACGTCACCGATATCGTCTCCATCGCCAAGGCCTGCGAGGAGGCGGGGGCTGACGGCATCAGCCTCATCAATACCCTTCTGGGTATGCGCATTGATCTGCGCACCAAGAAGCCCGTCATCGCCAACAAGATGGGCGGCTTCTCGGGTCCCGCCATCTTCCCCGTGGCGGTGCGTATGGTCTATCAGGTGGCTCACGCCGTGAATATCCCTGTGGTGGGTATGGGCGGTGTGTCTTCCGCCGAGGACGTCATCGAACTCATGCTGGCGGGCGCTACTGCCGTGGAGGTCGGCGCGGCCAATCTGGTCAACCCCTTCGCCTCCCGCGACATCGTAAACGACCTGCCCCGCGTCATGGAGAAGTACGGTATTGAGAAGCTGACCGACATCATCGGTCAGGCATAACCGGCAGCAAGCAGAAAGGAAAGGGAATGTTATGACGTACGGTAGAATCGACCTGCGGGAGAACCGTCCCGACGTATTTCTGGAGACCTACATCGCCGAGCCCGTGGGAGGGAAGCGCCGCAAGGCCATTCTGGTAATCCCCGGCGGCGGCTACGGCGGCGTCTGCGCTGACCGTGAGGGCGAGCCCATCGCCATGGCCTTCATGCCCTACGGCTACAACGGCTTCGTGCTTCACTACACCGTGGGTCGTAAGGAGCCCTACCCCGCCCAGCTCCGTGAAGTTACGCTGGCCATCAAGCACATCAAGGACAACGCCGACCGGTACGGCATTGATCCCGATCAGTTGTTCGTCACGGGCTTTTCGGCGGGCGGACATCTGACCGCCTGCGCGGGCGTGTTCTGGAACAGACCCGAGGCCACCGAGGGCTTGGATATCCCCTACGGCTACAACAAGCCCCGGGGCATCATGCCCATCTACCCCGTCATCAGCATGAAGGGACACGGCTTCAGCATCAAGAATCTGCTCTGCAAGGATGACCCCACCAAGGAAGAGACCGACTATGTCAGCGTGGATCAGCACGTCACATCCGACAGCTCCCCCGTGTTCATCGTCCACAGCGCGGATGATGAGCTGGTGGATGCCCGCAACTCGTTGGACTTCGCCATGGCCTACGCCAACGCGGGTGTGGAGTACGAGCTTCACATCTTCCCCCACGCCCAGCACGGTTGCGCTCTGGGCAATGCCATCACCGATATGGGCAATCCCAACTGGAACGATCCCATGATCGCCAGATGGGTGGAAATGGCGGCTTACTGGGCGGAGCATACCTGTAAATGATAGGAGCCCCGGTACGGGCGATTCATGAATCGCCCGTACATCCTTCCCCCAAAATGGGCGATTCGTGAATCGCCCCTACAAAACACGTAATGAAATTCTGTATATACAAGGAGAACCAAAAAATGGGAAAAGACGTCATCGTAGCCTGTGATTTTGACAGCGCAGAAAAGGTATTCGCATTCCTCGATCTCTTCGAGGGTCTGGACAGAAAGCCCTTCGTGAAGATCGGCATGGAGCTCTACTACGCCGAGGGCCCCTCCATCGTCCGTGAGATCAAGGCTCGTGGCCACAAGATCTTCCTCGACCTCAAGCTCCACGACATTCCCAACACCGTGAAGAAGTCCATGGCGGTTCTGTCCCGTCTCGACGTGGACATGACCAACCTCCACGCCGGCGGTACCATTCCCATGATGGAGGCCGCCCTGCAGGGTCTGACCCGTCCCGACGGCACCCGTCCCATGCTGATTGCCGTGACCCAGCTGACCTCCACCGATCAGGAGCACATGACCAAGGATCTGCTCATCGACGCTCCCATGCCTGAGGTGGTCATGCACTACGCTCACAACGCCAAGATCGCCGGTCTGGACGGCGTGGTCTGCTCTCCTCTGGAGGCAGGCAAGGTACACGAGCGTTGCGGTGAGGGCTTCGTGACCGTGACTCCCGGTGTCCGTTTCGCTGACGGCGACGTGGGCGATCAGAAGCGCGTCATGACCCCTGCCGAGGCCAAGAAGATCGGCTCCGACTACATCGTCGTCGGCCGTCCCATCACCGCCGCCGCCGATCCCGTAGCCGCTTACCAGCGTTGCGTGGCCGAGTTCTGCGACTGAGCAAGGGGTTTCACCCCTTGACCCCACCAGGGCTCTGCCCTGGACCCGCTTAAGGGACTTTTGAAAAAGTCCCTTAAGAATCCCCAAAACTTTTAAAAGCATATTTATCAATGCCTTTTGAAAGTTTTTGGAGATCCAAGAACCTTTTGCAGCTCT
>JAZRFR010000187.1:0-3637 GCA_045643785.1 Eubacteriales bacterium
GCGTGATGTGCATCTTCGGTTTCTCTTGGCTCCCAAAAGACGAAAGTGACGATTCAGGCATCCTTCAAATTTGGGTTTATCGGGGAGTTCTCCAATGACCCAATGTAGGGACGGGCGTCCTCGACCGTCCGTGACCTACCCATTAAAGTTTGTTGTCGGATCAAGGATATTTCGGACAGACGAGATGTCGAACAAGTTCGACCGCCTGTCCCTACAGATTCAATTTGTTGGCCGGACTCAAACTCCCCGCTAAACTGCAATTTGAAATACCGGCCGAATCGTTACACCCCAATTTGAAAATATGAAATCCTCATCCCCGATTTTCTCAAATCCCTTGACTTTCGCACTGAACCATAGTATAATGTATAAGTATATATCTGCCTCTGCGCGAGGCAAAGAAAGAAGGCGTTATTTTTTGGCCGGACAACTTCGCTCCGAAAAACTGAATATGACCGAGGGCCCCGTTCTCGGTAAAATGATCCGCTTCACCATCCCCGTGATGGCGTCGGGTATCCTCCAGCTCCTTTTCAACGCCGCCGACGTGGCGGTGGTGGGTAAGTTTGCGGGGGAGGCCGCCATGGCTGCCGTGGGCAGCTGCGGCGCTCTCATCAATCTGATCATCAACCTGTTCATCGGTCTGGCCGTGGGTGCCGGCGTCATCGCCGCCCAGGAGCTGGGCGCCCGCCGCTACGAGGAGGTGGATAAGCTCATCTCCACGGCTCTGACCTCCTCCATCATAGGCGGTTTCGCCGTCATGATCTTCGGTATCCTCATGGCCGAGCCTCTGCTCCTGCTCATGGACACCCCCGAGGACGTGCTGGCCGAGGCCGTCCCCTACATGCGCGCCTACTTCTGCGGTATGCCCGGCTGTCTGGTGTACAACTACCTGGCCGCTATCCTGCGCTCCAGCGGCGACACCAAGCGCCCCCTGTTCTTCCTGTCTGCGGCGGGTGTCGTCAACGTGGGCCTCAACCTCGTCATGGTTTTGGGATTCCATCTGGGCGCTATCGGCGTGGGTATCGCCACGGCGGCTTCCCAGTACGTGGCGGCGGGGCTGACCCTGCTCTACATGAGCAAGACCAAGACCTCCCTGCGGCTGGCTGGCTTTGCCGTTCACAAGCAGAAGCTCGTCCGCATGATCACCATCGGTCTGCCTGCGGGACTGCAGGGCTGCATGTTCTCCCTGTCCAACGTCATCATCCAGTCGGCGGTCAACGCCTACCCCACCGTCACCATCGCGGGCAACACCGCGGCGGGCAATCTGGAGGGTTTCGTCTACACCGCCATGAACTCGGTCTACCAGGCCGCCGTGACCTTCGTGGGTCAGAACGTGGGAGCGGGGAAGTACGAGCGCATCAAGAAAATCTCCCTGCAGTGTGTGGGGATGGTTTTCGTCATCGGCTTGATCCTGGGCGCCGTTTTGGTGCTGCTCGGCGATAAGCTTCTCCTGATCTACGCCTCGGGGGAAAACCTGGATCTCATCGTACAGGCGGGCGTGAACCGACTCAACGTCATCGCCGCCATGTACTTCCTCTGCGGACTCATGGACGTGGGGTGCGGCATCCTCCGCGGCATGGGTAAGGCCATGCAGCCCATGATCGTCTCCCTCCTCGGCTCCTGCGTGTTCCGCATCATCTGGGTCTTCACCGTCTGCCCCCTGTTCCCCGGCGAGATCATGGCGCTCTACATCAGCTATCCCATCTCCTGGATCATCACGGGCGGCGTCCACTTCCTGTTCTGCTTCTATTTCTATCGGAAGCTTATGAAAAAGCGGGAAGTAGTTTTGTAAATTTGGGTTTGCAGGGGTTTCACCCCTGCACCCCACCAAAGGGACTTTTGGAAAAGTCCCTTTGGAATCTTCAAAACTTTCAAAAACATTCGTAGATCATCATTTTTTAAAGTTCTTGAAGAGAGTCCAGAGAGGAACTTCTTTCAAGAAGTTCCTCTTTGGCGCTCTCCTCGCTCCCCTACAACCTGCAATTTGAATGTCCGTATCAGGATTGGCAATCGACTCAATATTCAAGTATAATGATAGAAAGGAATTCCCTATGTCCTACCAAATGAACGACGTCTCCCTGTCTCCTTACGCCGCTCAGGCCGCCGAAAACCGCCAGCGGTTCATTGATATTTACAAGGCCAACATCACCCGCGAGGGCGCCGACAAGCTCCTCGCTTACCTCGAAAGCTCGGATTTCTTCACTGCCCCCGCCTCCACCCGCTACCACGGCAACTACGAGGGCGGCCTCTGCCAGCATTCTCTCAACGTCTACGACGCTCTGGTGGACATTTTAAACCGCCCCCGCGTGAAGGAAGTCTACGGCATCAGCTACTCCGCTGAATCCATTGCCATCGCCGCTCTGCTTCACGATCTCTGCAAGGTGAATTTCTACAAGGTCTCTTCCCGCAACGTCAAAAACGAGCAGGGAAAGTGGGAGGCCGTGCCCTACTATACCATTGAAGACAATCTCCCCTACGGCCACGGCGAGAAGTCGGTTTACATCGCCTCGGGCTACATGCGCCTGACCCGCGACGAGGCCTTCGCCATCCGCTACCACATGGGCTTTTCGGGTCCCGAGGATCCCGGCAACGTGGGCAAGGCGCTGGAGATGTTCCCTCTGGCCTGGGCGCTGTGCGTCGCGGATATGGAGGCGGCGTACTTCATGGAGGGAAGCCCCAAGAAGTGATGCGCTTCGCGCAAATGATGTTCGCCCGTCGGGCGAAATGATGTTGCGCCGATGGCGCAAATGAAGTGCCCCTTGCGGGGCAATGATGTTGCCGAGCAAGCACGGCCGCCGAGCAAGCACGGCCGCCGAGCAAGATCGGCAAACGGAAGGAGGAAAACTCTATGGGACGGAATTTAGGCTATTTTGATTCAGACGAGCTGGATCGACCGGAACTGAATAAATGCCCCGATTGCGAGTGTTATTTTGCCTCGGAGGAATGCCCCCTGTGCGGCAAGATCTGCCCCGAGGAGATGCGGGCAGGGAACCGCGCCAAGGTGAAGCCCCCCAAGAGGAAACGGAATTCCTCGGGACGGGTGCAGTTCATCGCGTGGTACCATTCCTGGTGGTTCATACTTCTCATGATGTATTTCATGCCCGTCGTGGGTATCATCCTGTTCTTCACCAGCCCTCACTCCAAAAAAGCCAAGATCATTGCGGCTTCAATCGTCGTGGGCGCGTATGTGCTATTGTTTGCGGTGGGAACCATCCTTCTGCCTATGCTGTGGAATCAGCCCTTGGTCAACGACGATATTTCCCGCGAAGAATACGTGGAGCTCTGCGAGGACATGGACGTGGAGTCCTTCTATCGGAGCGCGGGCGACTTTGGGCGGTACGTCTCCATGGAACTGATCGTTATTGAGAAAGAAGTGGAGCATAGCATCGACGTGTACGACATAGGCGCCACCTATTACCGTTGCCGCGATCTGGACGGCGGTGAGTTGATCATCTACATTCAGGATTGTAACTTGGGCTCTCCCCTGCAATTTTTGCCCGGAGATCGGATCCGCGTGTATGGCGAGAGCGCGGGGATGGTGGCCTTCCTGCAGGGGGAGGAGTACTCCGAGGAGCGGCCTTGCCTGTATATGGCGTATTGCGAGCTGATCGGGTAAATTGCAGTTTATAGGGGAGCGGGG
>JAZRFR010000188.1:0-11130 GCA_045643785.1 Eubacteriales bacterium
TGGAGGCACTGCTGAAGGGTATTCTGGCACACCTTGTAGATGGTCTCGCGAAGCAGGTTGCCGCTCTTATAATCCTTGTGCTTCAAGGGATACAGCGTCGGCCGCAAGCCTGCGTAATGCACCGTCACCTCGGAGGCATGAACAAAGAACTGGATGTAGCGGCAGCCGAAACGACGGAAGGTGTGGAGCCAGGTATTCCGTCCCTCCACACAGTCGATCTCGGCAAAAAATCCGCGGACAGAGGTACGGCAGACACCGTCGTGGAGATGCTCGCCAAAGCCCACGTCCATGCGGCAGGCCTTGGGAAGCTCCAGATCAATGTCCAAAAATCCTGCCGACTCCTCCCCCAGATCCACAATGAAGAACACGCCATCGTATTCCTCTGAGTTAGAAACGAACTTCACGGGAGAGCCGAATTTCATATCCCCCGACTTCATCATTTCGTGGGGATAGCGAGTGGAAATAGCGGCGTACTGCATATTCACCGAGGCCACAGGCGCGCTCGTGGTGTACTTGAAGCAGCCCGTGCGGCAGACCGTGGCGGTCATGCGGGGCTCCAGGGTCAGCTTTTTGTTGGGACGGATGGTAAAGTCGGTAGAAATGGTGGGAACCGCGCGGCTCTTCTCAAAGCCCTCGCAACCAGCCTCGATGAAGCCGTCGTACTTACCCAGATCGTAGTGGTAGGTAGGGCCAAGCTGACCCGAAATGAGGTCGCAACGCCCCGAAATGTAGTCGCGGGACAAACGGGAGAGCACCGCCTCGTCGGAGTAGGCAATCACGTTCCCGTCCTCGTCCACGATCTCAAAGATCAGCCCCGCATCACCCACCTTGTAGGTCTGGGACTCAATGCCGTAGTACCACACCACGGTCACCATGCGGTTGTCCCCCGCGCGGAGAGAGTCGGTAATGTCCACCTCGTCGTAAATCTTGTAGTCAGGGTAATCGGCGTACTGGCCGAAGGTACAAAGCTTCCCGTTCATCCAGACCGTGTAGTTGGAGTCAGAGGCGATGTGAAGGTAGTAACGCTTCCCCTCCCCAGGGACTTTCACGGTGGCGAGGAAATCGCAGAACTCATCCCGTCCTGCCTCACCCTGCCGCCAGATCCAGGATGCCTTTTCAAAAACACGTGCCATTTTCTTTGTTTCCTTTCTGATTCAATTATCCGTTGATTATTTAATCTTTCATTAACTCTTGCTTCCCTGCCATGTATCCATGACCGAAAGAAGCCGATCGATGCCGTTCAGAACCTCCCGCTTGCGGCGACTCCACTGAGGCGCCAGCAGATCCTCCGCCGCGCCGTCTCCCGTGAGTCGCGCCACCACAACCTCGGGCGGAAACAGTTCCAACGCTTTGACCACGGTGGCAATGTAGGCGTCCTTTTCCATGGGAGTATAGGCCCCCGCCTCGTACATCTCCCCCAGCGCCGTCCCGCGCAGGACGTGGAGCAAATGGATCTTCACTTGATCCGGCCGTAGCTCCGCCACGCGGCGCGCCGTCTCCAGCATCGCCGCCTCGTCCTCTCCGGGAAGCCCGAAGATGAGGTGCACGCAGACCAGTGCCCTGGGCGCCCCCTCCCGCAAACGGGTATAGCCATCCAGAAAGTCGGCGTAGGTGTGACCGCGGCCTATGAGAGCGGCAGTCGCATCATGCGCCGTCTGTAACCCTAACTCCACGGTCAATACCGTCTTCTCGGACAGCTCCCGCAGAAGGGCCACCGTCTCGGCGGGCAGGCAGTCGGCGCGGGTGGCGATGTTCATGCCCACCACCCCGGGGTAGGTCAAGACCTCCTCGAACAAGGGACGCAACACCTCCACGGGCGCGTAAGTGTTCGTCCGCGCCTGGAAGTAGGGGATGCACCGCTCGGTGGGCCATTTCTTCGCAAGGAATTCCCGTTGACGGTCGTACTGCTCCCGCAGGGGCACCGTGGCAGACTCCGCAAAGTCCCCGCTTCCCCGCCCCGAGCAGTAGATGCACCCGCCTGTGCCGCACCTTCCGTCCAGATTGGGGCAGGAAAAGCCTGCATCCAGAGGAATCTTGGCGCATTTGCCCCCAAAGGTGGATTTCAGCCAGTAATCGTAGGTATGATAACGCTTATTGGTATCGGTATAGGGAAAGGGATTCCCTGCAACCGTCTGTTTTCCTTGTGCCACGAGATCCCTCCCTTCCGTATCTGCCACTATTATACACGACCGCTCCCAATCTGTCAACGGTTTCGGTAAACTTTTTCATGAAAATTGCACAAACCTCCCAAGATTTTTTCGCAAGTCCTCGGATTATTTTTGGCTTACTACTGTACAAATGAAGGAAAGTATGCTATAATAAGATGAATATTTATATCTATCCCCGTGAGGTACACCATGTTTCTTTGCGATTACCATACCCACACCCGCTTCTCCTTCGACGGAGCCCCCGCCGCCACCCACGACGCCATGTGTAAACGCGCCCTGGAGGTAGGCCTTTCGGATATCGCCTTCACCGACCATTGCGATATCAACGGCGAGGTAGAAAAGCTCTACGACTTCCCCTTCGACCCCGATGCCGCCTGGAGCGCCATGATGGAGTTCAAGGAAAAATACAAGGGCCGCCTCAACGTGGTCTGCGGCATCGAGCTGGGTAACGCCACCCAGTACCCCGAGGCCGCCCGCGCCGTCCTGGACGCTCACCCCTACGAGTTCGTCATCGGCTCCCTGCATAACCTCAACAGAGTCCCCGACTTCTGCGTCATGAACTTCGGCCACATGAGCGACGGCCTCATCCGCCAGCTCTTCGACCGCTCGCTGGACGAGACCATGGAGATGGTACAGTTCCCCGGCATCACCACCGTGGGACACATTACCTACATGCACCGCTATATCACTCTCGCAGGCAAGAAGCTGGACTTCAAGCCCTACTACGAGAAGCTGGAGCATTTGTACCGCACCGTCATAGACCGGGATATCGCCCTGGAGATCAACGTCTCCACCCTCTGGAAGGGGTTGGGGATCTCCATGCCCACCATGGAGCTTCTGAAGCTCTACAGGGACTGCGGCGGCAAGCTGGTCACCATCGGCTCGGACGCCCACGCCCCCGAAAATCTCGGTAAAGCCATCCGCAAAGGCTACGCCATCCTGCAGACCGTGGGCATCACCGAGGTCATGACCGTCCGCGACGGCCGACGCGTCATGCAGTCCATTCAATAATCCGTTTTGAATCATACCGAAAGGAAATTCCCCATGAAACTGGAAAACTTCTCCCTCCTCTACCCCGACGGCAAGACCCAGCAGGAGCATCTGGCAGGCGTCAACGTCCCCGATATCGACATGTACACCCTGCAGGAGCTGGGTATGCTGGAGTTCTTCAACCCCAAGAGCTCTCCCGCCGCCGAGCATTTCACCACCGACCCCGCCGTCATCACCTACCGCAACCAGACCTTCGCGGATATGCTGAACAACCCCACCCTGGTGGATACCCTCCACCGCCTGGTGCCCGTCCTGCAGGACATCACCGAGCTCCGCCGACTGGAGGGTGACAGCGACGACGATACCGCCTCCTACCTCTCCAGCATGACCGAGATCGAGCTTTACATCACCTGCGTGGATATCCTCCACAAGGGCATGAGCGAGGTCAGATCCAACCTCCGCGGCACCGCCTTCAAGCGCCTCTGCGACTGCGTGATCGAGCTGGCCGAGTCCGACTACTACCGCGAGCTGAACCAGAAGCTCCAGGAGCTGACCCGCCGCGTCCGTGAGATCAAGAGCGTCACCATCGGCGTCAATCTGGATGCCCAGCTCCGCCCCGCCCAGGCAGGCGTGCTGTCCATCAACGCCCAGCCCTTCAAGTCGGGCGAGGTGCTGGAAAAAATTTTGCGCCTCAACTTCAAGGACGACGAGTACACCTGCATCGCCTCCCTCGTCCCCTTCGGCAAGAAGCAGACCGACAACCAGAAGACCGCCCTGTCCCTGGCCTTCAATTCCGCCATCGGCGAGGTCTACAAGTCCTCCCTGCGCTCTTGGAAGAAGATCGTCCAGACCTACGTTCTGGAAAACACCGACTTCCTCCTCGGCCTCATGCCCGAGATCGAGTTCGTAGTCAAGGGCACCCAGCTCCAGCGCCAACTGCTGGATCGCGGCTGTCCTCTCTGCGCCCCCACTCTCAAGCCCGCAGAGGATCGCATCTTCCGCGCCACCGAGCTCTATAACCCCGCCGTGGCCCTCAAGCTCCGCGAGGACGAGGAGGTCGTGCCCAACGACATCTACTTCGACGAGACAGCCGAGAACGCCATGATCTACGTGCTGACAGGCCCCAACCGTGGCGGCAAGTCGGTCATCACCTGCGCCATCGGCCTGTGTCAGGCCATGCTCCAGCTGGGTATGTACCTCCCCGCCAAGGTCTGCGAGATCAGCCCCGCCGACGGCATCTTTACCCACTTCCCCACGGGCGCCGACGACACCATCGACAAGGGACGTTTGGGCGAGGAGTGCGCCCGTCTCGGCGAGATCTTCGATGCGGTAACCGCTCAATCCCTGGTGCTGCTGGATGAGTCCCTGTCCTCCACGGGCTCCTTCGAGGCTTCCTACATCGCCGCCGAGGTGCTGGCAGGTCTGGCGCAGGCAGGTTGCCGTTGCCTGTTCTCCACCCACCTCCACGAGCTGGCCTCGGAAATCGACCGCATTAATGAAGAATCCGCCGGGAACGGCGGCGTGAAGATTGATACCCTCGTGGCAGGCATCGAGGAGGGCAAGCGCTCCTTCCGCATTGTCCGCGCAAAGCCCGACGGTAAATCCTACGCAAGAGATATCGCCGAGCGCTATGGATTGACCTACAAGAACATCATCGAAAAAATCAACCGTTAAACGATAAGGAGACACGCCATGAACCTCGAGAAAAAACTCTACAAATCCAACAAAAACAAGATGCTCGGCGGCGTGTGCGGCGGCATCGGCGAGTACTTCCATATTGACCCCACCCTCGTGCGCCTGGGCTTCGTCGGCCTCTGCATCCTCGCAGGCGGTGGACTTCTGGCCTACATTCTCGCCCTCATCATTATCCCCGAAGCCCCCGCAGGCTACGATCCCGACGCGCAGGCACAGACCGCCGCTCAGCCGACCCCCGACGCCGACGCCGCTAAGGAAACGAAAACACCTCCCGTCAATGACGGAAACGAGAGCGACAACGACACCCCCACCATGGTCTGATCTACGATCGGATCTACGATCGGATCCGCGATCGGATCTGCGATCGGATCTTTGATCGGATCTGCACACACACGAAAGGAAACAGGATATGGATACCTTACTGAAAATTTTGGAAGATAACGCTACCCTGACCCCCGCCCAACTGGCCGTCATGCTGGATAAGGAGGAGGGCGATATCAAAAAGCTCATAGGCAAGTACGAGGCCGACGGTGTCATCCTCGGCTATAAGACCATGATCGACTGGGACAAGACCGACCGCGAGTATGTCTCCGCCATGATCGAGGTCAAGATGACCCCCCAGCGCGACCGCGGCTTTGACCGCATCGCCGAAAAGATCTACCAGTACCCCGAGGTGCAGAGCGTGTACCTCATGTCGGGGGGCTACGATCTCTGCCTCATCATCGAGGGCCGCACCATGAAGGAGGTGGCCTACTTCGTGGCGCAGAAGCTGGCGCCCATCGAGTCGGTGCTGTCCACCGCCACACACTTCGTGTTGCGTAAATATAAGGACAAGGGCGTGATCTACGGCGCGCCCGAGGTGGACGAGAGAGGAAACCTCATCTGATGGCACATATCGATTACGACCGCATCTTACCCCGCTCCATCGTAGACATGCCCTCCTCGGGTATTCGCAAATTCTTCGATATTCTGGACAGCATGACCGACGTCACCGCCCTGACCGTGGGACAGCCCGACTTCGTGACCCCGTGGAAGATCCGCGAGGCGGGCATCGAGTCTCTGGAGACGGGTAAGACCTATTATACCTCCAACGCAGGCACGCTGGAACTGCGTAAAGAAATTTCCAACTACATGAACCGCCGCTTTGACCTGAACTACGACCCCGTAAAAGAAGTCGTGGTCACCGTAGGCGGCAGCGAGGCCATCGACGTGGCCATGCGCACCCTCCTGTCCCCCGGGGACGAGGTCATCATCCCCACCCCCTGCTTCGTTTGCTACGAGCCCCTCTGCAAAATGACGGGCGCTGTCCCCGTGATCGTGGAGACCCGCAACGAGGACAAATTCAAGCTCACCCCCGAGCTTCTGGAGTCCGCCATCACGGATAAGACCAAAATGCTGGTGCTGGCCTACCCCAACAACCCCACGGGCGCCATCATGGATGCCGAGGATCTGGAAAAGATCGCGAAAATCCTCCGCGAAAAGCAGATCATCGTCCTCTCCGATGAGATCTACGCAGAGCTGACCTACGGCCGCCGCCACGTCTCCATGGCTTCCCTCCCCGACATGTGGGAGCGCACCGTAGTAGTCAGCGGCTTCTCCAAGGCCTACGCCATGACGGGCTGGCGACTGGGCTACATCTGCGCCCCCGCGCCGCTCGCGAAGCAGATGCTCAAGATCCACCAGTACGCCATCATGTGCGCCCCCACCACCGCCCAGCTGGCCGCCATCACCGCCCTCCGCGACTGCGACGAGGACGTGGCCGCCATGACCGCGGAGTACGACCGCCGCCGCCGCCTGATCTACAACGGCCTGCGGGATATCGGCGTGGAATCCTTCGAGCCCGAGGGAGCCTTCTACATCTACCCCCACATCGGAAAGTTCGGCCTCTCCAGCGAGCAGTTCTGCGAAAAGCTCCTCTACGAGCATAAGTGCGCCATCGTCCCCGGCGTGGCCTTCGGCGCCGCCGGCGAGGGCTTCGCCCGCATCTCCTACGCCTATTCGGTCAAGCACATCAACCAGGCGCTGGAGCGGATGGAAGCGTTTATCAAGACCTTGAAATAATTTTTTCGGTTTTCCTGTAAGATTTTCATTTTTTTGGTGTCTTATATAGTGATACCACTTTGAAAGGAGCTTACTATGGAACTGTTCCCCCGCTACATTCCCTCCGAGGAAGAGATCCTGCAGGACAAAAAAGATCGCACCCGCCACATCGGCACCGACCTCCTGTTCATCGCCATCGCGCTGGGCATATCCTTCGTCAGCACCCTGCTGGGAGATTACAACGAAGAAGTCTACGTCAATTATCCACAGCTCCGCCCCGTCAATATGACCTTCGCATGTATCGGCCTTGTGTGGGTGGCGGCCGTGATGCTTTTCTATTTCCTCGTAAAAAAAGGAACCCGCAAAAAGCTGATCTGTATGTATGTTCTGGATGCCTTTCTTGTGATCTTCCTTGCCCTGCGCTTCATTCTTTCGAATATGATTGCCTACCCCGGCGTGGACACCAGCATCTGGGGCATCATGAATGACGTGCTGCACTGTCTCACATGCCTGTATATACCCGTGTTCCATCTGATCTACTACCGCAAGTCCAAGATCGACCTTGCGGATTGATCCGAAACAGCCAATACTTTGTTGAAAAGTTCTTGAAAGGGGTGTGGGGGAAACTTCTTTCAAGAAGTTTCCCCCACGCGTTCTCCTATTCTCCTCACACCGCTAAACCGCCGTCCACGCCGATGACCTGCCCGGTGATAAACCCGGCGGCATCCGAGGCGAGAAACACCACCGCGGCGGCCACCTCGGCGGGCGTACCCATACGCCCCAAGGGGGTCTCGTCGCAGAGCGCCTGCTTGGAGGCCTCGTCAATGGCGGCGTTCATCTCGGTGGCAATAAACCCGGGCTCCACACAGTTGACCGTGATCCCCGAGGGACCAAACTCCTTAGCCATGGCCATGGTCATACCTCTGAGCCCCGCCTTGGTGGCCGAGTACGCCACCTCGCAGGACGCGCCCACCTTGCCCCACATGGAGCCGATGTTGATGATGCGCCCGTAGTGGTTTCGCACCATGCCCGATACCACCCCGCGGGAGAGATAAAACGCCCCCGACAGGTTGGTGTCCAGCACTCTGCGCCACTCCTCGTCGGTCATATCCTGCATCTGCCCGATCCAGGACACCGCGGCGTTGTTGACCAGCACGTCGATAGAACCGCCCAATACGGCCTCTGCGTTGGCAATGTCAAAGCGCACCTCCTTGGGGTCGCTGATATCTGTCTTGAGAGCCAGCGCCCCCGTGGCCGCCGCCACCTCCGCGGCCTCCTCGTCCCGACTGTGATACAGGAACGCCACGTCATCCCCGTTGGCGGTAAAGGCCTCCACAAGGGCGCGGCCTATACCGCGGGAACCACCGCTGATCAATACTCGTCTCATATTTTTACTCCTGAATCCATTTTTCTGAAAGTTCTTGGGATTCTTAAACCCTTCTTTCAAGAAGGGTTTAAGCGGGTCCAGGGCAGAGCCCTGGTGGGTTCCAAGGGCAGAGCCCTTGGCGTTCTTACTTCTTCAATACCTTTCGCATATCCGCAAAGCTCCGCACGATGCGGAAGCCTGCTGATTCATAGATATTGCGCGCGGGATTGTCCTCACCTGTGTAGAGGGACATGAAATCCGCGCCGCCGTTGCGATGACGGGCGCACATCTCACAGAATACGGGCTTGCCAATGCCCCGCCCGCGGTACTCGGTGCGAACGCCAATGCCGCAGAAATTCCCACGTCCGGGGGTACCGCTCACCGACAAAGGGCCTGTGTAACCAACCACCAGACCATCGGCATTGAGATCCACCGCCACCACGATGGGCAGATCCAGATGAGCCAATACGTGCGCCTTCCAACCGGGATTGTTGATATTGTCGAACAGCTCGGGCAGTCCGTGGTGCTTGTCGGGATCGTATAGCATCAGCTCGATCCCCTCGGAGAGCAACCGCTCACGGGTGGCCGCAATCGTCGGCTTGTCTACGTAGTCGGACATGCGCCGATAGTAGCAGTTCTGGTGGGCATAGTCCCGCCAGTTCCGATTCTTCAAGAAGAGGTACAGCCCCGAGGATTTGTCCACGCCGGGCATGCAGGGATGCCAGTCCCCGCCCGCGTTCGGAATGTACCAAGGAAGCTGTACGGGATTGTAGAACACCGCCTCCAGCTTCTCTACCTCGGGACGCGCCGCCAAAGCCTCCTCCAGCGCATCCATCAGCGCCGTCGCCAATCCTTTGTGACGGCAGTCGGGAGCGACGCAGATGTAGGACAGAAAGCCCGCCTTCCGCTCGGGAGAAACACTCCCCGAGGCAACACCCACCAGTCGGTCGCCCTCAAAGGCGCCAAAGGTGATGCGATTCTCCCCCATAAACCAAAAGTCAATCACTCCCCGCTCCACGGGCATCAGACCCAAAGCAGGAGGATAGGCGTCGGTTGTCTCCCTGCCCAAAGCTTTGGCCTCAGCAGGTAAAACAGCGCTATACGTATGGTAAAAATCATAGGCGGCGCCCATATCGGTCAATCTGCGAATATCGTACATGATCTGCCTCCTTGCGTGAATTCTATAGCTATTATACCACAGTTTTTTTCGTTTTTCAACCCATCTGCATATTTTTTCCAATTTCCTGAAATGCGAGGTGTTCCCATGAATCAACGTCCGCCCAAATACAGACGAGCCAAAGCCGCCTTCAGGCAGGTCAAGAGCAAGCACCGACTGTTCCTCTTCTACGATCTCCAAACCTTCCCGCCCAGCCGCGAGTCCGTAGAAAAGTACGTGGAAAAAAGCGCCCAGAACGGCATTGGATGCATCATTCCCTGCCTTCCCTCCACAACAAGCCCCTCCGCGGAAACCTTGGAGCAAGCGCGGACATTCTACGAAATACTGATTGCCGAAGCCGAGAAACGGAACATGAAGATCGGCTTCCACCTGGATCCCGTCCTGGAGCAATCCTTCTACGTGTCCCCCGCCGCCGCAGACGTTGCCCATACCCGCACCCGTACCCTCATTCGCCGCCAGTACTTCTGCGACCCCAAGGAACAGCTCTACCTCCAGCTTCGCAAGGGCGCATCCATGTCGGTCATGGCCTACGACGACGAGCACGCAGACGCCATTGACCTCCGCCCCTATATCAAGGATAACACCGTCTCCTATACCGTCCCCGACGGAAACTGGACGGTGGAGGAATACATCTGTACCGACGAGCCCCAGTACGGCGAGCCCCCCATTCATACCTGCAATATCCTGTCCTACGACCATTGCATGGACTTCCTCACCGCCCTCTTTGATTCCATGGGCGAGCGGGTGCAAGCCGCCCTGGGCAAAACGATTTCCCAGTTCTTTGTGTCGGACATCTGCTTCCATGCCCCCAACCGCCGCAACTGGGACGAAAGCTTCAACTCCGTCTTTGAAGCCCGCTTCGGCTTTGATCCCGCCCCCTACTATCCCTCCCTGTACCATTTCATGGGCGAGCGAGATCCCCATATCAAGTCCCTGTTCATGGCATGCCGCGCCGAAATGCTGCGTTCGGGACTCCTGGCCGCGCTGAAAGCCTTTTCGGATCGCCACGAATTGAAGCTCATCACCGCCATGGCCGAGCCCAAGCTCCCCGCCTGCTCCTGGCTGAACGGCGATACCCTGGCGGATAGCGTGTATTCCCCCTGCGCGGTGCAGGAAAAAGCCTACCTGTACGGCATGAATTCCACCCATCTGGCCGCCTCGGCCGCCGGTAACTACGGCACCAAATACGTGTCCTGCGGGCTGTTCCGCGACTACAACAGGCTCACCACCAACATCGTCTATAAGGACGCCATGAACGCCTTCGGTCACGGCGCGAATCTGCTCATGGCTCACTGGGGAAAATACCCCCTTGAAGGCAATATCCAACGCCGCAAATCCGACCGTTTCCGCATGGACGTATTGGGTCAGGAAGGCAAATATACCTTCCCCTCCTTCGTCTCCCGCGTGCAGACCCTGCTCCGAGGCGGTAGCCGTGTCAACGATATCGCCATGCTCTACCCCATCTACGCCCTCCACGATAAGGTGTACCTCTACGAAGCCCCCCCGGACAGGCAGTTTGAATACCCCAACACCCCCTTGTCCTGTAACTACATGACGGTGCCCAACACCGTCTCCACCTACGCAGGTCAGGACATCACCATCCTTCACCCCGAGATGGTCAACGCCATCTGCTCCACCAAGGGCGGAAATCTGTAACTGAAGAACCCCTTCCAGACCCAGAAATTCCGCATTCT
>JAZRFR010000189.1:0-3323 GCA_045643785.1 Eubacteriales bacterium
GGCGGAGCGCCGTCCGCGCGGAACTCGCCCCCTTGCTTCAACCCGAAGAATAGCTTATCGGGACAAGGATAACCGCAGGTTGCTACCAAACAGGCGGCCAACCGCACGGTCGTCACTCTGACGACCGTGCGGCTCCATGGCAAACTGCGACTTGACAGCGCATTGGCCATTTTGCCCACTGGCAAAATGGCGCGCAGATCAGGGGGATAGATACCTAAGGAAGGTACCGTGGGTACCTTCCTTAGGTGGCGCTCTTTTGGTACTTTTCTCTCGCCAGGGAGAGAAAAGTACACACCAAACAGTTCGACAAACCCAAATTTGAATTACTGTAAACGAAAACCACCGCCCAAGTCGGGCGGTGGTTTTCGTGTCTGTCTTTCGTTTTATGCCTACAAAAATCAGTTGTTTCTGTTCTGGAAGCACTCGCTGCAGTAAACAGGACGGTCGTTGTGAGGCTCGAAAGGAACCTTGCACTCCTTACCGCAGTTTGCGCAGGTAGCGTCAAACATCTGGCGGGTGGGAGCCTGACCGCGCTGAGCCTTACGGGCGTTGCGGCAATCACGGCATCTCTGGGGCTCGTTCTCGAAGCCCTTCTCGGCGTAGAACTCCTGCTCGCTGGCGGAGAAAACGAATTCGCGTCCGCAATCCTTGCAGACAATGGTCTTGTCAGTGTACATTGTATACCTCTTCTTTTTCTGTGCTTTGCGCACATATTGTAAGTATTATACAGCCTTTTGTGAATTTTGTCAAGCCCTTTTTTGAAATTAATATGAATTTTTTTATTTTTTTCTTTGCAGATTGCCGAAATTCACCATCATTTTATAGAATTCGCCGTATATTTTACCCATGTAACGAGTTAAATCGCCAAAAACAAGAGCAACCCCGACGGATCCGTCGGGGTTGCTTTCTACAGGCAAAGATCAGCGAACGATCTTCTTCTTCTTGGGAGTATCAAACTCCTTCATGAGACGGTCCAGCTCCTCGTCGGCAGAGGCGCGGGGCTTCTCGCGCTTGATGGGCGCGCCCTCGGGTCTTGCGGGACGGGTGGGCTTGGCGGGAGCGGCAGGAGCCTCCACAACCTTCTTGGGCTCGGGCTTAGCGTTGGCAAAGCCGGTAGCGATGATGGTGATGTGCATCTCATCCTCCAGCTCGCGGTCGATGTTCACACCCCAAATGACGTTGGCCTCGGGGGATGCCTCGGCGGCGATCATGCTGGAAGCCACATCCACGTCCTCCAGACCGACGTCGGGAGATACGGTGATGCTGATCAGGATGCCGTGAGAACCGGCGATGGAAGACTCCAGCAGGGGGCTGGAAATAGCGGCCTTGGCGGCCAGCTCGGCCTTGTCCTTACCGGTAGCGCTACCCACACCCATGTGAGCGTGGCCGGCGTTCTTCATGACGGAGGATACGTCAGCGAAGTCCAGGTTGATGAGACCGGGAACGTTGATCAGGTCGGAGATGCTCTTGGTACCGCGGGACAGCACGCTGTCGGCGATCTCAAAGGCATTGTCCAGAGTGATGCGGGTATCGGTGACCTGCTTCAGTCTCTCGTTGGGGATGACCACCAGAGAGTCAACGTACTGGCTCAGCTCGGCAATACCGGCAATAGCCTGATCCATACGGCGCTTACCCTCGAAAGCGAAGGGCTTGGTTACGATACCGATGGTGAGAATATCCATCTCGTGAGCCAGGCGAGCCACAACGGGAGCCGCACCGGTACCGGTACCGCCGCCCATACCTGCGGTAATGAATACCATATCGGCATCCTGCAGAATGGCCTTGAGCTCCTCAATGGACTCCTCGGCTGCGCGGGAACCGATCTGGGGATTTGCACCTGCGCCGAAGCCCTTGGTCAGCTTCTCGCCGATCACAAGCTGGGTAGCAGCATCAGAATGATGAAGAGCCTGACGGTCGGTGTTGATGCCCACAAACTCCACGCCCTTGATGCTGGAGCTGATCATACGGTTAACAGCATTATTACCGCCGCCGCCGACGCCGATTACCTTAATCTTTACGCCGGACTCGTAGTTATCGTCGTGTTCAAAAGTCATTGTTTCTTCCTCCCGAATTTTACATTTACGAATACGAAATGATGTATTGGCGCGATCCGCTCGCCCAAAAAGCGGGCCCGCGCATCTCATCCCGCCATTTTCGGGCAGGATTCTATACCATATCTATATAATATACTTTTTTCAGCAAAAATGCAATAGTTTTTTTACAAGTTCAATAAAAGTTTACATATTCACGCCAAAAGCAGAAAGCCCCGGCGTCATTTACGCGGGGCTATCCGTCCAATCGGGCAGTTCTATATCGGGAGACGCGCGGTGAATGATCCGCGTGGGATCGGATACGTCAACCAGAAGCGGGAGCGAGGGATCGTCCTTCCCCGCCGCCAGTCTGTCTTCGAGGGAGCGTTCCACCATATTCAGCTTTCGCTCCAGCTCCTCCATACCGCCGATCCGAACCTTGATGCGTTTGTCCAGAACCATCCAGAGATCGTAGCGATCCCCCAGCTCCATGCCCGTCACGCGGTCAGCCAGGGGGGAATCCATCAATACGGTCACGAAATCGAACACGTAGGCGTATTCCTTGGCAGGCTCGTCGGTTTCGATCTCGTAATCCTCCCAGGCGCCCGAACCTGCTTCGGACGCATACGGAAGGGTAATAAACGCCAGCTTCTCCCCCACGCGCACGCGGGTGGACTCGGGAAGCCCCAGATAGACGGCGCCCACGCGCTTGGCTTCGTTCGGATTGGCGAACACGCCGAGAACCGTGCGGTCGGTGGCGGAAATGATGTAGTAGTTGGAATTGTGGCGGGTGTAGTAGAGATCGGTATGCTCGGTGAAGGTAATGGTGACCTTGCCGTTCAGGTGCTTTCTCACCTGGACGTCATCCAGAAGCGGAAGTCCCTTACGCAGGCGCTTGACCACCGCGTAGGAATCGAACCCCAGCATTTCGTCTCCGACTTCAACATCCGCATATTTGCATATGACCGTTGCGCTGTACAGTTGACCGTCCTGAGTCTTGATCTCGGTGGCCTTCCAGAGCTTACTGATCAGCAAGAGCGCGCCCACCAGAATGATGCCACCGAAAAAGCAGATCAGCAGGCGGGGGACGCGCTTGCGCCAACGGGTCCTCCATTCCTTTTCACGGCCGCCGAAAATCTCGCCGTCGATGCTGAATTTCTCCCCGAAAGAGCGTGTCTTACGGAGCCGACGGAGTAGCTCGGTTATCTTGTTCATAGGTACTGTCTCCTTTCTTGCGGGATACACCAGCCAATTGCATAAAATTGGGGTTTAGCGGCCAGGGGCTTTGCCCCT
>JAZRFR010000190.1:0-2425 GCA_045643785.1 Eubacteriales bacterium
TTTTGAAAGTTTTGAAGATTCCAAAGGGACTTTTTCAAAAGTCCCTTTGGTGGGGGTCGAGGGGGCAAAGCCCCTCGATAACCCCCAAATTTCCACAATTCATACATCAAAAGAAACTTCCCGAAAGGAGTCCCCCCATGAAACTCACAGCCACCAAGGATTTCCACTCCACCCCCATCAGCGAGAAGCTGGCCTCCAACTTCATTGAGCTGGGCTACGGACTGCAGGTGGAGGGTATGGCGGCGGAGATGTTCTTCAACCGCAGCTTTGAGCCCTTCTACCCCTACCGCATGATCAACAAGCTGTGGTACGATCTTCTGGAGAACGAAAACGACCACTCCTCCCGCTGTGAGACCGACTGGCGGGTCTTCGACTGGTACCACTCGGGCTACGAGCATAACGCCTGGTTCGCCTTCCCCGGCACGGCAGGCCATCAGCTCATTGAGGACAACTCCACCTTCGTCATCGAAAAATCCCCCACCGCCGACGTCCGCATCGGCTACTGCAACGACGCCTGCCACGGCGGTACCGCCATGAAGGTAGAGAACAACAGCGACGAGTTCGGCGGTCTGGCCCAGGACGGCAAGCATTGCTTCCCCGCCGTGACCTATACCTTCAAGGGCAAGATCAAGAGACTCTCGGGCAGTGAATGGCTGACGGTGGCAATCTATAAAGAAGGAACTGTCACCGATCCCGTGGTGACCTGCGCTCTTTGCGAGGTAGGCACCGACTACACCGACGTGAAGGCCGCCTTTGATGTCCCCGCCGAGGGTCGCTACACCTTCGCCCTGCTCCTTCCCCCACACACTTTGGTGATCTGCGAAGACTTCACCCTCACCCCCTCCGACGCCGTCCGCGGCTTCAAGAAAAGCGCCGTAGAGGCAGGCAAATATGTTTCCCCCAAGGTCATCCGCTGGCCGGGCGGTTGCTTCGCCTCCTTCTATAATTGGCGGGACGGCGTAGGCGATGACCGTCCCCCCATGTACTCCTACTTCTGGGGCGGCTACCAGTACAACGACATCGGCACCGACGAGCTGGCCACCTACGCCGAGGCCGTGGGGGCGGAGTCCATGATCTGTGTCAATATGTTCCATCCCTTCAAACGGTTCTTCGACTACGTGCCCCCCGAGTCCCTGAAGGGGGATCCCAACGACAAGACCCTCTACGCCGCCCCCCATGGGCGGGATCTGCCCCATTTTATGGACAAGGAGCAGGGTGCCCGCGAGGCCGCCGCGTGGGTGGAGTACTGCAACGGCGACGAGACCACCGAGGGTGGCCGCGCTCGTATCGCCAACGGCAGAGTCAAGCCCTACAACGTCAAGTACTGGGAGATGGACAACGAGATGCACCGCTGGTTCACCGACGAGGAATACGCCGAGGCCTGCGTGCTGTATTCCCGCACTATGAAGGCGGTTGACCCCACCATCAAGATCGGCATGATCTCCTACTGCTCGGGTCTCGAGGCTCTGGCGCGCATGGTGGAAATCGCGGGCATGGACATCGACTTCCTTGCCGATCGCGGCTTTGACGAGCGCGACCTCCAAAACAAGCTGGCCATCCTCCACAAGTTCAACGAGGCTCACGGCACGTCCATCCGCTACTGCAACACCGAGTGGCTCCCCCTCAACGGCGCCGACGTGTACAACATGGTGCCCCGCTCCGAGACTCGCCAGAACAAGTGCTTCATGTTCTCCAAGTGGTCCTATGCTCTGGACGCCGCCGCCACCCTCATGATGTGGCAGAGATACGGGCAGGACATCGATTTCATCAACTTCAACAATCTGGCCAACACCCACTCCCAATCGGTGATCGAGACTCCCAAGGAGGGGGCGTACATCACCTCGGCGGGCATGATGATGCACCGCTTCGCCACCACCGAGGCCTACCAGACCCTCGTCCTCGACGGCTACCGCCCAAGCCGCACCGATCCCGTCCAGGTTCAGCTCTCGGTCAACCGAGACGGCACGGCTCTGGTGCTGAATCTGTTGAACCGCGCCGAGGAGGACGGGGAGGTGGAGATCGACCTCTCCGCCTTCGCCGTAGCCGACGGCGAGGCGCAGGGCGTTCTGCTCTCGGCGGATAGCCTGCTCTCCATGAACACCCTGCACGACGAGCAGGTGGCCGAGCGCGCCGATTCTGTTGCCGTAGAGAACAACGTAATCAAAACCACAGTCCGCCGCCTGTCCTTCGGAGAGTATATCATCCCGCTGAGAAAGTAAGAACGAACAGTTATAAGATATTTAAATTGGGGTTTATAGGGGAGCGACCGGGAGGAACTTCTTGAAAGAAGTTCCCCCCAGACCCCCTTCCAGAACTTTCAAAAAATATTGATAAATAATTCTTTTTTAAAAGTTTTTGGGAGTCCAGAACCCTTTTTTCAAAAAGGGTTCTGGTGGGGTCCAGGGGTGAAACCCCTGGCCGATAA
>JAZRFR010000191.1:0-2658 GCA_045643785.1 Eubacteriales bacterium
TATCGGGTCTGTGTTATTTACGGACCGTCGAGGACGCCGGTCCCTACATTGGGCATTTGCTCTCCTTCCCGCTAAACCCAAATTTGAACCACCCCCACCCCAAGAAAGGCACCTAACACTATGAATTTCAAATCCTATTTAGAAAATAATCTCGTCATCCTCGACGGCGGCATGGGCACCCTCCTCCAGAAGGCAGGCCTCGCCCCCGGGGAGCTGCCCGAACGCTGGAATCTCACCCACGCCGACGAGGTGACCGCCATCCACCGCGCCTACTTTGACGCGGGCTCCAACGTGGTCAACACCAACACCTTCGGGGCGAACATCCTCAAATTCTCCGCCGACGAGCTGGACGGCATCATCCGCGCCGCCGTGGAGAACGCCCGCAACGCCGCCGCGCAGTCGGTGGGAGCGCAGGAAAAGTTCGTCGCCCTGGATATCGGCCCTACGGGGAAGCTATTGAAACCCCTCGGAGACTTCGACTTCGAGGATGCCGTGTCCGTCTTTGCCGAGACGGTCAAACTGGGCGTGAAACACGGTGTGGATCTCATCATGATCGAGACCATGAACGACAGCTACGAGACCAAGGCCGCTCTGCTGGCGGCCAAGGAGAATTCCGACCTCCCCGTGCTGGTCTCCTGCGCTTTTGGGGAGGACGGCAAGCTCATGACGGGGGCATCCCCCGCCGCCATGGTGGCGATGCTGGAGGGCATGGGTGCTGACGCCATCGGCGTCAACTGCTCCCTGGGCCCCAAGGCGCTGGCTCCCGTGGTCAGAGAGTACCTGCGCCTGGCTTCCATCCCCGTCCTGCTCAAGCCCAACGCGGGGCTTCCTGCCGTGGTGGAGGGTGAGACGGTCTACATCGTCGCCCCCGACGAGTTCGCCCGCGAGGTGGCTACTCTTGTTCACGACGGCGTCCGTGTGGCGGGCGGCTGTTGCGGTACCACCCCCGATTATATCGCCGCCCTGACCGCCGAGATCAAGGCGCAAGGCCTCATTGCCGCCCCCATCACCCCCAAGCGTGATACCGTGGTGTCCTCCTACACCCACGCGGTCACCTTCGGGGACGACCCCGCCCTCATCGGCGAGCGCATCAACCCCACGGGCAAGAAGCGCTTCAAGCAGGCGCTGATGGAGCACGATATCGGCTACATTCTGTCCGAGGGCATCCGCCAGGAGGAGGCGGGTGTGGACATTCTGGACGTGAACGTGGGTCTGCCCGAGATCGACGAGGTGGAGCTGCTCACCGAGACGGTGTGCGAGTTGCAAGCCATCACCGACCTGCCCCTGCAGATCGACACCTCAAACCCCGTGGCCATGGAGGCCGCCTTGCGGCGCTACAATGGCAAGGCCATGATCAACTCGGTCAGCGGCAAGGAGGAATCCCTCAAAGCCGTTCTGCCGCTGGTCAAGAAGTACGGCGGCGTGGTGGTGGCTCTGACCCTGGACGAGAACGGAATCCCCGACACCGCCGAGGGCAGAGTGGAGATCGCCCGCCGCATTCTGGAGGCCGCCGAGACCTACGGCATTGACAAAAAGGACGTGATCTTCGACACCCTCGCCATGACGGTCTCGGCGTCCCCCAACGCCGCCAACGTCACGCTGGAAGCCCTGTCCCGCATCCGCCGCGAGCTGGGCTGTCACACCTCTCTGGGGGTGTCCAATATCTCCTTCGGCCTCCCCGCCAGAGATGCCATCAACGGCACCTTCTTTGCCATGGCGCTGACCGGCGGCCTGTCCGCCGCCATCATGAATCCCCACTCGGCCGACATGATGCGTACCTACCACACCTGGCGTGCCCTCAAGGGTCTGGACGAGAGCTTTTCCGCCTACATCCGCTACGCCGAGACGTTGCCCGCCTCGTCGGGAACTCCCGCCACGCTTGTGGGTGGAGATGCCGGAATGGCCGCCAAAAAGGCCGCCGAGGGAAGTACCCCTCTGCAAAAGGCCATCATCAAGGGGCTCAAGGAGCAGGCGGCGACTCTTACCGCAGAGCTGTTGACCACCACCCCCGCCCTTACCGTGGTGCAGAGCGAGATCATCCCCGCGCTGGATATCGTAGGGCAGGGCTTTGAGCGGAAGACCACCTACCTCCCCCAGCTCCTCATGGCCGCCGAGGCCGCCAAGGCCGCCTTTGAGGTCATCAAGGGGAGTATGGCCGCCGCGGAGACCGCCGCCGATGCATCGGATTCGGCCGAGGCCAAGATGCCCATTGTTTTGGCCACCGTCAAGGGGGATATTCACGACATCGGCAAGAACATCGTAAAGCTCCTGCTGGAGAATTACGGCTACCCCGTCACCGACCTTGGTCGCGACGTGCCCCCCGAGGCCGTGGTGGAGGCCGCTGTCAGACTCCATGCTCCCCTGGTGGGTCTGTCTGCCCTCATGACCACTACCGTCCCCGCCATGGAGGAGACCATTAAGGCCCTCCGCAAGGACGCACCCTGGTGTAAGATCGTGGTGGGCGGCGCGGTGCTGACCGCCGACTACGCCGCCGAGATCGGCGCGGATCAGTACGCCGCCGACGCCATGGAGACGGTGAGGTATGCGGAGGAGATATCCAAGACACTTTGATCCATAGAAAAGCCGCATCCCTTTGGTGAAACTCACCTTGGAGATGCGGTTTTTAAATTTGGGTTTGTCGGGGAGTTTGAATCCAAC
>JAZRFR010000192.1:0-5798 GCA_045643785.1 Eubacteriales bacterium
CCTGGGCTGCTACGAGCGCACCCTGGCCTACCTCATCGAGCGTTATGCCGGCGCTCTGCCCACCTGGATGGCTCCCGTTCAGGCCAAGTTCCTGCCCATGGGTGACAACGAGATCGAGTACTGCGAGAAGATCGCAGACCGCATGACCCAGATGGGTATGCGCGTGGAGATCGACAAGTCCAACAACACCGTTGGTTACAAGATCCGCGCCGCTCAGCAGGAGAAGGTGCCTTACATGCTGGTCGTCGGCGGGAAGGAGATCGGGCAGATCGCCGTGGCCGTCCGCTCCCGCAAGGATGGCGAAAAGGGTGTCATGCCCGTGGATCAGTTCATCGCTGAAATCATGATGGAGATCGCCGAGAAGAGAAGATAATTTTGATATTTTTACGGGGGAGAAAAACTTCTTGAAAGAAGTTTTTCTCCCCCGTGCCCCCTCTTTTCAAGAACTTTCAAAAGGGAAAAGAAAATGAAAAAACTATTTACCGCTATTCAGAAAAACGACCATAATACTGTGACTGTGTTGCTGACGAAAGACCCCGAATTGATCCATTGTGTTCATCAAGGCAATCCCAAAAAGTACGATGGACAATCTCCCTTGCAGGTAGCCTTGAAAACAGCGGATACAAAAATGATCGAGCTGTTGCTCACCTATCGTCCCGACGTCAATTTCATGGAATCCGAGTCCTGTGCCAATGATTGGCGCGCACCCGTGCTTCACGATGCCATCAATCGTGCGATCATGTCTGTTCGCTGGAATATCAACCGCCCGGACGGACTTGAAGTGTTCAACACCAAAGCGCAAGCGGATGATGCCTTTGCCATTCTCCAAAGGTTGGTGGAGCTTGGCGCGGACGTCAATGCCAAGGATTCCTACGGAAATGCCTGTATGGACAGAGCGTGCTTGCAAGCACGGCAGATCCTGCCTCGCCCGAACAGCGACGACAGACTGCTGACTGATGAATTAAGGGATGATCTCAGCCGTATTTTTGCTTTGCTGAAGCAGAACGGGGCAGATATGCATTATATCGCGCCCAACGCTTTTGGGAAAACATATGCAGAGCAGTACAGCGGGGAAGCGGTTGGAATGTTTTTAAGTTAATGCGAAAGAGGTGTCTATGATGAATGAACATATTTCTACCCGCGCCACCCATGCCCGCGAAAACTTCCTCTCGGGCTACGGCTGCGCCCAATCCGTCCTCCTGGCCTACGCCGACCTGACGGGGCTGGACGAGTCCACCCTTGCCAAGCTCGGCTCCTCCTTCGGCGGCGGTATGGGACGACTCCGCGAGGTCTGTGGCGGTGTCAGCGGTGCTTTCGCCGTCCTCGGCCTCCTCTGCGGCTACGACGACCCCGCCGACAAGGAAGGGAAGAGTCGCCACTACGCCGACATCCGCGAGCTGGCCCGCCGCTTCACCGAGCGGAGCTACGGTGGCTCCATCGTCTGCCGTGAGATCCTCCAAAACGCGGGTCTTTCGGGGGAAAAGGGAGGCGAGGCCGAGGCCCGCACCGCCGAATACTACGAGAAACGTCCCTGCCCCGATCTTGTCTACCTCGCCGCCGAGGTGCTGGGGGAGATGCTGGCGGAAAAAGGACTCTTATAACTTACAAGAAGAAGCCCCCGACAATCGTCGGGGGTTTCTGCATGGAAAAGGGGATTAAACCAACTTCTTCGCCCATTTCCCCGACTTCAGCATGAAGAATCCAATCACACACTTGAAAAGCTCCAAAGAAGCGCAGATGATGAACAGGGGGATAATAGGCAACTCGGTCAGACGGGACAGGATCAGTCCCACGGGGACGCTGATCACCCACACGAAGGCCGAGTCAAAAAGGAAGGTAATGAAGGTCTGCCCGCCCGAACGAAGCGTGAAGTAGCAGTTATGGGCAAAGGAGCTGAAGGGCATCATGACGGCGTAGACCACGATCATGACCGCAGCCAGCGCCTTGACGTCGTCGGTGACGTTGTAAATAGACGTGAACAGAGGCGCCATAGCCGCCATGACAGCGCCGATTCCCGCGCAGAGCACGCAGGAGAAGGCCAGAATCTTGCGGTCGGTATCCTTGGCTTCCTCGATCTGCCCGGCTCCCAACTGGTTGCCCACGACGATGGAGACGGCCGATCCCATGGACATATACACGATGTTGAACACGTTGGCAATGGTTACGGCGATGTTCACCGCCGCCACGGCAACCAATCCGCGAGTGGAGTAGCACTGGTTCAGTACCGTCATACCCGAGGACCAGAGTAGCTCGTTGACCATGAGGGGCAGAGTCTTGACAAAGATCTGACCCACCAGAGCGAGGGGGATGCGAAGGGAGCGGTACAGCCCTGCCACGAAAGGCGCTTTCTTGACGTGGGTGTGGCTCCAGATCACCACGATGGCAAGCTCCACCACGCGGGCGATTACCGTACCCCAGGCCGCTCCCACCACACCCAGGGCAGGGAAAGGACCGATGCCGAAAATGAGGAGCCAGTTAAAGAGGGCGTTGGTGCCGACTGCAACGATGGATGCTACCATGGGAGGAACCGTCTGCCCTGTTTCGCGAAGGGTGTTGGCATATACTTGGGTGAGTGCCATGGGAACCAGCGCGATGAGCGCGACTTTCAGGTACTCACGACCGTAGTGCAGGGTCAAGGCTACGTTGCCCGTGGTGTCCTCGTCGTTGAGGAACAGGGTGATCAGATCCTCTCCGAAGGGAATGAGTATGGCACCGCCCACGGCCAAAATGATGAGAGCGGTATAGAGCTTGAAGCGAACCGAGTAGCGCAGACCCTCGTGATCCCCCTTGCCGAAGAACTGAGCGGTGAAGATACCCGCCCCCGAAAGCCCTCCGAACAGGCAGAGGGTAAAGACGAAAATCAGCTGGTTGGCGATGCCGACGCCGGAAAGCTGTTCCGTACCCAGGCGCCCCACCATCACGTTGTCCAGGAGATTGACGAAATTGGTGATCCCGTTTTGGATGATGATGGGAATGGTGATGCCCAGGATCATTTTATAGAAGGCTTTTGTGCCGATAAGTTTTTTTACGTTCATTGTGACCGATGACCTTTTACCTCTTACTTTGACCTCGGATAACCGGAGTGCCGCAAAAACGCGACTAAACCGTATTATACCATAAAAAGCCGTTCTTGTCAACCGATCCGGGAAGAATCACCTCTCTCGGATCAGCGAAGTCGCAAGAGATCAAGTCATTTCGGTCATATCAGAAGCACTTACCGGTCTTGCAGTCCTCTGCCGTTCCGCCGCGGTAGCACAGCTCGTTGGGGCAGGAGCCCGTGGCCATGATCTCCACGATATTCTGCACCGTGGTCTCGGCAATATTGGATAACGCTTCCTCGGTGAGGAACGCCTGATGGGAGGTCACGATGACGTTGGGCATGGAAATCAGCCGCGCCAGGGTATCGTCCTCTAAAATGTGTCCCGATTTGTCCTCGAAGAACAGGTCGGATTCTTCCTCGTACACGTCCAGACAGGCCGCGCCCACCTTGCGGGACTTGATCCCCGCCAGGAGTGCCTCTGCGTCTACCAGCGCCCCGCGAGAGGTATTGAGCAGTACCACACCTCGACGGCATCTGGCCAGAGAATCCCCGTCAATGATGTGATAGGTCTCCTCGGTCAGGGGGCAGTGCAGGGAAATGATATCACTCCCCGCAAACAGCTCGTCCAGCTCCACGTAGCGAACGGTGTCCCCGTTATCCAGATCGGGAGCAGGGAACTTGTCGTAGCACAGAACCTTCATGCCGAAGCCGCGGCAGATGTCAATGAACACCCGCCCGATGCGCCCCGTGCCGATGACACCCACGGTCTTGCCGTAAAGATCAAAGCCCGTCATGTTGTTGAGGCTGAAATTGAAGTCACGGGAGCGAATGTAGGCCTTGTGAATACGGCGGATGGAGGTCAAAAGCAGAGCCATGGTATGCTCTGCCACGGCGTAAGGAGAGTAGGCGGGCACGCGCACCACGTGGATCTTACCGAAGGCGTGCTTCATGTCCACGTTGTTAAAGCCCGCGCAGCGCAGGGCAACCACCTTGACCCCCAGCTCGCAAAGTCGGTCGATTACCGCGGCGTTGACGGTATCGTTGACGAACACGCAGACTCCGTCAAAGCCTGCCGCCAGCTCCACGGTATCCTCGTTGAGTTTGGCTTCAAAGTATTTGAATGCAACGCCCTGTTCATCGCCGAAGCGCTCGAAGGAGGGCTTGTCGTAGCTTTTCGCGTCAAAAAATGCGATTTTCATGGTTTTTCTCCTTTTATTTTGGCATTACGCCTTGCAAAATCAGGCGATATGGTTTATAATATCAGTATAGTCGGGGCAAGCCGTCGCTTATGCAGGCGATTTCTCCCGAACAGTATAGTATACCACATTTTTTGAAAATGTCAAGTCTTTTTGAAAGGATTTTCTACCATGAATACCACCGAAATGATCGATAACGCCCCCGCCCTCCCCACCGAAGAGAAAGCTACCGCGAAGGAATCTACCGCTTGGGTCTGCCCCGACTTCAAGGTGTCGGGCATTTTCTCCTCCCACATGGTTCTCCAGCGGGAGAAGCCCATCAAGATCTGGGGCTTCTCGAATACCCCCGGCTCCCGCGTGGCGGGTTGCTTCATGGGCGAGACCGTCACCACTACCGTTGGTGAGGACAACCGCTGGACGCTGACCTTCTCCCAACACCTCTACGAGTGCGAGCCCCAGATCATGATCATTTCCGACGACAGAGACCACACCGTCACCTTCGAGGACATCCTCATCGGTGACGTTTGGCTCATCGGCGGCCAGTCCAACGCCGAGCTGACCATGGGTCCCTGCATGACCCTCACCCCCAGCATCGAGTTCTACGAGGGGGATAACTTCCGCCTCTTTGCCCAGTACCAGCACTACCCCTACACCCACCAAGACCTCTGCGCCACTCCCCAGCCCGACGTCATCACCCCCGACTGGTGCTGGAAGCGCCCCGACAGGGAAGCATCTCTGGCCTTCTCGGCCATGGGCTGGTACTTTGCCCACGAGGTCACCAAGCACATCGGAATTCCCCTCGGTATGGTCATGATGGCGGCGGGCGGCGCCTGCGTCCGCGAACTGCTCCCCATCGAGCTTGCCCACGGAGAAGGCTATACCTACGGCGCCAACGTCCAGGAGGGCGGCTACTTCAATACCCTCATCAACCCCTGGCTGGGTCTTGCCTGTAAGGCCATGCTCTTCTTCCAGGGCGAGAGCGAGGGCGGTGACCGTACCCTGGCCGAGAAGTACGCCTACGAGCTGGCTCTGCTGGTGGCCGACGAGCGCGCCCGCTTCGGTCAGGATTTCCCCTTCTATAATGTCCAGCTCTCGGACTACCGCGACGAGGGCTGTCAGTTCTTCCCCTGGCACGATATCATCCGCATCCAGCAGCATAAGGCTCTGTCCATCATCCCCAACTCCACCCTCACCGTGGACATGGATCTGGGCGCCCCCGAGGGCTACCCCGACTGGGCCCACTCCCCCCGCAAGATGGAGCTGGGCGAGCGCCTCGCCCTCTTGGCCCTGGCCAAGGAGTACGGCATCGGCCGCGAGACCGAATGCTCCTCTCCCCGCCCCGTGACGGCTTCGATTACCAATGACCGCAAGCAGATCATCGTGGAATTCACCGACATTTCCGCCGGCCTCATCGTCAGCGGCCATAACCCCGCCGACAGCTACGGTATGGAGGTGCAGGGATTTACGGTGGCGACTACGACCACCGCCCCCCCCCCCCCCCCCCCGCCTCCCCCCCCCCCTCCCCCACCCGGCCCATCCCCCCCGGGGGGCGCGCCCGCGCC
>JAZRFR010000193.1:0-5853 GCA_045643785.1 Eubacteriales bacterium
ATTCCAAAGAACTTTTTTCAAAAAGTTCTTTGGTGGGGTCCAGGGGCAAAGCCCCTGGCCTATAAACTGCAATTTGACCACATCGCCATCTGCCGAACTCCATCAAGGTATATAACCCAGCCCGCTCATGTGGTATTGGAACCACCTATTCAGATGATCGGTTCCCGTGGACAGGAAGAAGTAGGTACCCATGCGGGTCTCCTCATCGTCCTCGGGGTGGAACACGTACATGTCTCCAAGCTGGATACTCGTGAGCTTATCCATAAGGAAGGTCAGATACCCCGAGCCCTCCATGCCCAGATCTCCCAGGGTCAGATCCCAGTAGGTTTTGGTGTTCTGCAGCCAACAATCCCCAATGTCAAAGGCGTGAACCTGCCAGCCATAGTCCATTCCCTTGTTGGCCATGATCGCCGTGCTTTCTTCCCACACCCAGGAGGCCTCCTCGCAGGGCGTCACCCACGCCTTGACCTCTCCGACGGATTCCCCTGTGGGGCTCACGTCGCTCCAGTTCAGAATTTGAACGGTCAAGCCGAGCCAGGCGATGCCGTTGTTCTGTCTGCCGGCGGTGACCGTGTAGAGCTGCAGTGAGCCGTCCAGGGAGCTCTGCGCCAGGCCAAAGAGAGTCGGTAACTTCCTCGTATCCGAGGCAATGATGTCCCCGTTCTCGGCAAGCACGTCGCGGTAGAGGAAGAACTGAGAGTGATCCCCGAAAAAACCATAGAGGGCGATACGGGAAATGGCCTCAAAGGTTTCGCCGTCCTTGGTAACATAGTCGGTGGTGTAGGTATACCCCATCTCCATGACATTGGCGGGGACGTCGGGCTCCATGGGCTGGGCATAGTCCTCCCAGTTCGTGGTTTCCACCGGTGTCGGGGGCGCGGGATCCAGCCCGACGGCCTCCCCCTCCAGGTGTTCGAGCAAGGCCACCCACGCGGTCGAAAAACACGAGCCATCCAGAATCCCGCCACGCGCCTCGGCGGCTTCCTCTCCCTTACTGTCGGCGCGGGCGTAGACACGGGGTACATCGGTCACGGTAAAGAAGTCCACCAGAACCCCGGTATTCTCCGCTCCTCCGTCCCCGCGGATCAGGGCGGAAAGGGCGGTCACCAAGCCCCGTTCCGCAGACCTGACAAGCTGCTTTTCCAAGACCTCAAAGGACGCCGTCCATTCACCCAGCTCGGATTCCTCGCGGAGAATACGGATGTCTCCCAAGTCCTCTCCGCTCCAGGCGTCCGCGTCCGTCCAGGAATACCATCTCTCCACGAGGATATTCACTCGGCTGTTGCTTTGGTCAACGGCCGCACCCTCCACGGTAGCCAGCACCAGCTGGGTATCACTTTCCATCAGAGCAAAGCATCCGTGAATGGTCCTGGTCTCGCTCTGACGGATCTTTCCGCTGCTTGTCAGTACGTCAGCGTAGAGGTAGTGGGTATAGGGGTCATCCCCGTCGCGGTACACGGCGATGCGGGACACCTGCTTTCGGACGTTGGAGCCGTCCTCGGAGTACCACATAGTCAGGGCGGTCTCCCCTACAAGGACAGAGCCCTCCGGAATATCCGGGGTCGTGGGCTCGGCTTGGGCCAGAACGGCCTCTATGTCGGGCTCGTGGATGGGTTCATCGGGACGTACGGTTTCGGGGCCGGGATCGGTGCTTGGCTCGAAAGTCGTTACGGGCTCACCCTCTTGGGTCAGGGATTCGGTCGTAATCACGGATGTGTCCCAAGTGGATGTGTCTGCGGGTGACGTTCCTACGGAAGGAATCCCGGTAGGATCCCGCTGTCCCGCATAGATGATCCCCGCCAGCACGGTCAAGGCCACAAAGAGGGATATGCACGCCACACCCCAACCGCTGTTCATGAAGCGGCGGATGGGCCCGTCCTCTCGTTGCTCACGGCGCTGTGCGCGGCGGGTGGGCGGTGCTAGCAGAACCTCCGCCCCGGGGATATAACTCTCGTCCACGTAGGTGTCGCTGATCTGATTGAATGCTTCGTACGCAAGAATGCCCTTCATACCGAGTACCCCCTTTCCTCAAGGTAGGCTTGGAGCTTTTTCCGTGTCCGCGCGATGCGCAGGGTCACGGCGTTGACGGTGAGGCCGTAGGCATTCGCCAGAATCTCCATGGAGTAGCTATGCCAGTAGCGCCCGCAGAACAGCTTGCGCTCCAGGGGATCCAGCCCCGCCAGAAAGCCGTCCAGAAGGGCGGCGAGCTCTCCCGCCCGCTCGTCGGGCATGGGAATGCACTCCTCCAGCTCCTCCAGGGACAGATCAAAGTCCCGATTGCGCCGCTTGGCCTTCTTTTCGTGGTAGCGGTTGATGGAAATATTCTTGACGATACGCCCCAGAAAGGCCTGCAGGGAGCGGGGACGGGTGGGCGGAATGGAATTCCAGGTTTGGATGTAGGTATCGCTCACGCATTCCTCGGCATCCTGGGTATTGGACAGGATGTTCATGGCGAGGCGAAGGCAGAATTTGCCGTAGCGCTCGTCGGTGCGGCGTATAGCCTGCTCGTCGCGGGCAAAGTACAGGTCAATGATGGCCGCGTCGGTGTATGGGGTGCCACCGGTGTTTGACATGGTTGTTTCCTCCTTTCAAGGGAGCATCCAAGGTTCCCTTGCAGTTTGTCTGTCACCCCTTATGACAGGATTTGAGGGGCAAATCTGTCATGAAAATCGAAAATTCTTCAAAAAAATTATAGCCGTACTTGACAGCAACCTTCGTATGGGCTACAATGTTATTGCATAGTATGTATGAGCAATCCATATCCAATCAGCAAACCTGATTCATATTTTCGCTTAAACGCAACGCTCTCGCAGGAATGGCGAGAGCGTTTTTTATGGAAACTATAGAGCGATTTTTACAGAGATTACCATAAAGTCACACATACACTTCTTCGGGAGCCGCCTCCTTCGTTGGTTCGGCCTGCTTGCGCTTCAAGCGCCTCAAAATGCCCTGCAGCATGGGGGTATTATACCGAAGCACCAGAGTCGGCAGAATATTGAGGAAGAGATTGACGATGGCAACGGGGAGGGCAATGGTGAAGGCGCAGACGTTCCACAGAGTCAGCATGGCCAAAAATCCGATGGGATAGGAAAGCCTGTGGGTAACTACGCCCTTATGGCATTCGATGATGAATTTTTCGATGTACGCGGGGTCGTCGGGTTCCTTCAAGACTCTCTTGCTGAAACCGCCAAGACCGCCCAATTCCCAGACACGGTCTTTCCAGCGACGAACCTTCAACTTCAGGTAGAGCTTCTTCTCAAGATTCGACACGCCAAACCACGGATGGTCCGCGCCGTACCAGCGGTCGGGGGTGAGGCGGATGAGGATGGCCAGAGCGCCGTCCAGGGCGAACTGCAGGGCCGTGCACCAGATCACGGCGATTATCACGTAGTGCCAGGATGCTGTTCCCAAGGCGATATTGACCCCCGCGATAACCGTCATAGCAACACCTATGATAGAAAGATACAGTTTCATAGCGGTCTACGACTCGCTGTAGACCAGCGCCTTTCCGTAGAATTCCTCGTAGGTCCTGACCCAGGCCTCGTAGTTCAGGTTTCTCATCTTCTCCTTGCGCTCGGCTCGTGGGAGACTCTCATCCGGATAGATGGCAGGAAGGATGTGCACCGTGTAGGCCTGGACGAAGAATCCGTCTCCGTCGAGGATGTCGGTGTCCTCCATGGTGATGAAGACGGGGACTATGGGGGTTTTGTTAAGGACGGCCATAGCAAAGGCTCCCTCCTGCATGGGCTTGGGCTTACGGTAATTCCACCACATTCCCTGTTCGGGATAAATGAGGATGGTCTCCCCTCTTTCCAGAAGCACCTTGACCGCCTGCGTAAATTTCTTCATGGTGGCCATCTGGCTGGATAGGGGCAGGGTGTTGCAATGCCGCATCATAAAGCCGAAGGGCTTGGGGGGATTGGTGTAGTTGCCTTCGCGGATAACCTTGTAGAGCATCTTGCCGTCCATGTAGTCTCGGATTGCCATCCAGACCGCATAATTGTCACCCACGCTGAAGTGGTTGCAGGTGATGATCTTACCGCCCTTGACCGCGGTGAAATTTTCAATGCCCCGCACCTCTTTGATGATGAGTTGCTTTTGGGCGATCATTTTTTCAAAGAACCGATCGCCTACTTTGTTGGCGATACGGCTTTTGATCCTGCTTGAAAACTTTTGGTTCAGGTAATCCACCTTGTCGGGCATAAGGGGATAGGTTTCGGGGTCGTCCTCCACGTCCAGATGCCAGAGCTGCTGCCTTTCCAACTCGGCAATTCGTTCCAGGAGCTGTAATTTATGAAGTGATTTTTCCATATGATTGCCTCAATTCCGATCGAGTTTGGCCACAAAAGTGTCCTCCGAGGCCACAATCCTCAGCGCATGCTCCAAAATTTCCATGGCCGTAGCAGCTTTCACGGCTCTCTCTTCATCGCCGAACTCGTTCTTTCTTTTTAGGATTTCCTCATAGAACGGCGATTTTTTCGCGTATTTCCAGAAAAAATCCCCGTACATGACATCATCGTATTGCCAAGGTTTTTTGTAGAGGGCGTAATGCACAATGTTCATATCACCCTCGCAGGGCAGGGGCATAGGCTCCTTGTTCCAGCCGTTCGGCAGAATGTGGATCCTGTCGCGGCACAGATAATTCAGGTAGGCTTGATCGGGGTCCAGCAGGTCGAAATCGAAGCGGGTAATGAGATCTACAAACTGCTCCTCAATTTTTTCCTTGCGGAACTGCTCCAGATCCACGACCAAGACGCCTGCGTTCACATAGCCCGAAGGGTCTACTCCCAAAGCCTTTTCGGCATAGAGGCGAAATTCGGGGGTATTCTGCACGAACTGCTCGGGGCCCGCACCGAAAATGTTTCCTCGGAGATTGGTATGGTAAAGCTCGGATATATCACCGAGGACCACCAGATCGCAGTCCAGATATACGATCTTATCGTACTGGGGAAACAAGGAGGCGATAAACAGTCTGTAATAGGTTACAACCGAGAAATGGTAGACGTTCTTGAAACGTGCCTTGATACCCTCTACTTCCTCGGAAATATCCACAAAATCAATGATAAACCCATCGCGCTGATTCAACTTGATCTTATCGATATTTTCCTGCTTAATGCCCGTGTTTAACACAATTATTCGGTATGTATAGTCCCTGGATGCGTTATCGATCAAGGACATAATGGCAATATCCAGATAGGGGATGTAGCAATCGTCGGTAGAAAAAAAGATGGGAATTTCCTTCTCGGTATTCTTTGGCATATGGGTTATCATGTTTCATACCTCCAACCATATTTTCCTGCATGGGAATGTGATTTAAACAGTCTTAGTCGGATCCGCAGATTCCATCGATCAACAGCGGTCAACATCGGTTAACATCGGTCAACACCCGTGCGTAACGTTTCAGATGCGTCCATGCAGGGACTGATCGCACACAGACGACATCTGTGAGTTTTAACCTTCCGATCAATTATACCACAAACTTGTTGAAATGTCAACAAGCTATTCCAAATTCGGTTCATATTCCATTTTGCATGTTATCTGTCCATCGATTGCGAAAGCAGCGATGACGGAAGAAAATAAAAAGCATACGAGATGCGCCGCCCAAGTCCGTAAAAACGGACTTGGGAACGTGCTTCCGTATGCCTTTGAGGTTTTCGGGAAGGTTTTCGCAGGGGGACGTGCCGAGGAATCGGTCAGGATTCAGCATCCAACGCCTTGATCGCCTTCTTGTCCAGCGTATGGTACTCCTTTTCGGAGAGGTAGTCATAGATACAGAGCGTGCCGTAGGGATCCTTTTCGTAGTCGATGTCTTCCTTATAATATACGTCCACGTACACCGCCAGAACGGGGTTA
>JAZRFR010000194.1:0-2162 GCA_045643785.1 Eubacteriales bacterium
ACTCCTGCCGGCTGGGCTCTGACTGAGATCGAGATCGACCTGACCGCTGTTGACTACAACGGCCCCGTGTTCCTCACTTGGGACACCCTGGGCGGTACCTTCATGCTGATCGGCTCCATCGAGTTCTACGCTTAATTGAATTCCTTATCCCCACCCGCAAGGGTGGGGATTTTTTACCCTTGACACAAAGAAAACGGATGCGCCCCTTTCGGGTCGCATCCGTTTTGCGTTACTCATTTTCTTCCTCGGTTTTCACCTTCGCGCCTTTCTTCCAAGCCCCCGAGAAGTAGAACACGAGGCCGATGAAGAAGGGTGTGAAGCCGGCCAGAGCATCGCCCAGCCAGAAGCCGTAGTGCTTCATGTCCAGCGCCAGACCGAACAGCACGGCCAGTCCGATGCGCATGATGATACCGTCGAGGATGGCGGTGGCGAAGTTGACGCGGTGGTTGCCGCTGCCGTTGAGAAGGGAATTCATCATAGAGCGGAAGGCCGATCCCATGAACATCAGCACCGCGATGGGGAGGTAGCCGTCTACCAACGCCAGCACGTCGGTGTCGCCCTCGGCGGTGAACACCGAGAAGATGGCCTCAGGGAACAGGCAGATGGCCACCGACAGGAGGATGGAAACGGCGGAGGTAATGATGGTGATGGTGAGCATGACTTGCTTCACCCGCTTGAATTTTCCTGCGGCGAGGTTCTGCCCCACCAGAGTGGAGCCCGCCACGTTCATGGACTGGGAAATGAGGTTGGACACGCTGGCGATCTTGTTGGCGATGCCCGAGAAGGCGGATACCGCCACGCCGTAGCCGTTGACGAAGGCGTTGACAAAGAGCTTGGAGACTTGAATGGAGCAGGTCTTGATGGCCATGGGCACACCCAGACCGATGAGGTCGCGGAGAAGCTCGCCGTCCCATTTGACGAAGTCGGATCGCTTCATGTCCAGCACGTATTTCTTGCGGTTGCGGATGAGGTAGGCGGTGGAGATCACCACGCTGACGGCCTGGCTGATGACCGTGGCCAGCGCCGCGCCGCCCGCGCCCAGCTTGAGCCCTGCCACGAAGATCAGGTCAAGGATGAGGTTCAGAACCGCGGCAATGCTGATGAAGATGAAGGGACGGGTGGAATCTCCCATGCCGCGCAGGATGGCGGAAGTGATATTGTAGCCGTAGATGAAGATGAGACCCGCCATACAGACGGTGGAGTAGGCCACCGCACCTCCGTAGGCCTCGTCGGGGGTCTTCATGAGGGTGAGCATGGTGTCCTGGAAAATGAGTCCCAGCGCGGTCATGACCACGGCGGCAATGGTGAGAAAGCCCACCATGGTGCCCACGAAACGGGCCAGCTTCTTGCGTTCTCCCGCGCCGATGAGACGGGCGATGATGACCTGACCCGCCGAGGCAAAGCCCATGGCGATGAAGGTCAGGAGGTTGGAGACGTCGCCACCCACCGACACCGCCGAGGTGCCTGCTTTGCCGATCACGCTTCCCACCACCATCATGTCTACCATATTGTAGACGATCTGGAGGAGGTTGGATAGGAACAGGGGCGTGGCGAAGACGACGAGCTGGCGGGGGATGCTCCCCGTGGTAAAATCCTTTATTTGGGTGCGTTGATTCAATAACATCGCCTCGATTCTATGTAAGTGACACCATTATACCATATTTTTTCAAAAAATGCAAACCCTGTTTGGAAGAAATCTTGGGGGGCGCGCATATGGTGGGGTATACCGACGAGGGGAGGGAAGTATGATGGGTGGCGTGTGCGGAGCGCTTGTTGTGGCGATTTTCATGGCGTCTTACTATTTCGCCGTGGAGAAACGGAGGGGAAACGAAGGGGCGCGCAATGAATTGCAAAATGAATATCGGAATGAATATCGGGTGTATATATTCGATTTGTCCTGGATGCGTAGGTGTTGGCGGTGAATATATGCAAAAGCCTGTGAATTGTCATGCATCTTGACGAAATATGCAGGGAAAATGTTTACAAATTACACACATTTCCCTATTGACAAAACTGTAACAAACTGGTATAATAGTCGCATATTTTATTTCAAATCCGCATGAATATGCAATGTTCATGCAAAGGGATTCAAAACGGAGGCATACCATGATCAACAAGGAAAACATCAAAAAAGTCGTTCTCGCCTATTCCGGCGGTTTGGA
>JAZRFR010000195.1:0-9426 GCA_045643785.1 Eubacteriales bacterium
TTCCAGATTGGCCTTGGCGCGATTGAGTCGATCCACGTCTCCCGCCATCAGCACACGGATGAGATCACGCTTGTCTTCCAAGGAGTTCTTTTCCTCGTCGGTTCGCTTGATATCCTCGCGCAGGGCGGTCAATGCCCGCTCTGCGTCGGTTACCTTCTTGTCCAGATCCGAAAGATCGCCTTCCATGCGCTTGATCTCGGCGGCACGGGACAGAGAACCGTTCTTCTGACCCACGGAACCACCCGTGAAGGAACCGCCCGCATTGATCTGCTGGCCGTCCAGGGTCACCACACGGACGCGGTATTTCAGCGCCTTGGCCATGGCCGTGGCGTGGTCGATGTTATCGAACACCAGGGTACGGCCCAGCAGGAAGGACAGCACGTCGCGGTAGCGGTCATCGCAGGATACCAGGGTATCCGCCACGGCGATATAGCCCTCAAAGCCTGCGGCCTGCTTCATTTCGTTGGTTTCCACAGAACCGCGGATGGAGGTCAGAGGATAGAAGGTAGTACGTCCCGCGTTGGCGCGCTTAAGGGCGTACATGGCTGCCTTGGCAGTATCCTCGTCCTGCACCACGATGTTCTGCAGGCTGTTGCCCAGCGCCGTTTCCACGGCGGTAACGTAGGTCTGCTCCACCGACAGAAGCTGGGACAGAGGGCCGTAGATCTTCCCGCAGGGACGGCCGCCGAAGGAGGTAATGTTCCCTTCCTTGTACTGCTTCATGACGAACTTGACGGCGTCGGCATAGCCCGAAAGCTGGGCTTCCATGGCCTTGTAGGTATTGATGCGTTGGGTCACCGAATCCCGCTTGAGAACGGCGGAATTATGAGCCTCGTGAAGGTCGCCGTAGGACTCATTGAGGGCGGTGAGCTTCTTGTCCGCCTCGGAAATCTCCTCGGTAATGGTATTGATCTTTTCGTTATACCCGTCCACTACCCGCTGGTAATCATCCACTTCCTTCTGAATGGCGCGGGAGGTGTTCTCATATTCCTCGATTTCGGACAGAATGCCGCTATTACGGTCGCTGTCGTTGTTACGGGCGGATTCCAGCACCGAAATGCTGACCCGAATATCCATGAGCTCCTGCTCGCGGGTGTGGATATCCTCGGCGGCCTGATCGATCATGTCCGACAGCGAGGCAATCTTGCGGGTCAGCGATTCGATCTCGGTGGCGTTGGCATTGGATTCCTTCTCCAAATTTGCAAGGGATTCTCCCAGCTCGGAAAGACGGGTGCGGTGGGCATTCAGCTCGGCGCGGTCGGTGTCCAGCTGGCGGAGCAGGGCGGCGCGGGTCTCCCCGGCGGCGGCGATCATCTCCTCGGTGTGGGCCATGGTGGTCTCGGTCACGCGGAACTGGCTGTCCAGCTGATGCTGGGTCTCGGTGAGCTCGGTGATGCGACCCTGCAGTTCTTCCGAAGCGGCGCGGCTTCCCTGGCTCATCTCGGTCAGTCTTTCCCGCTGAACGTCCAGAGATTGCAGGGCGTCATCGGCCTGTCTGAGGTCGAAATCGGCGTGGTTACGCAGATCGGTGGCTTCGGCGATCTGACGGCTCAGATGCTCGGTGTCATAGAGCCACAGACTGATGTCGGCGCGCTTTTTGGTCTCCAGCAACGCGATACCGCGGCGAGCCTTGTTGGCTTCCTTTTCCAACGGCCCCACCTGGGCTTCCACCTCGGCGAAAATATCCCGGATTCGCACCAGATTATTCTCGGTGGCGTTCAGCTTTCGCTCGGCCTCGTTCTTCTTGACACGGTACTTTGCGATACCCGAAGCATCCTCAAAGATGCTCCGTCTCTCCTCGCTCTTGCGGGATACCATGTCCGCGATACGGCCTTGTCCGATGATGGAGTATCCGTCACGGCCGATACCCGTATTCAGGAACAGCTCGTAAATGTCCTTCAGACGGACGGCCTTGCGGTTGATCAGATATTCACTTTCTCCCGCGCGAAAATAGCGGCGGGTTACGGTAACCTCGTCGTAGGGGCAATCCAGCTTGCCGAAATCCGAGGTGTTATCAAAGGTGACCGATACCTCGGCGTAGCCCATGGGACGGCGGCTGTCGGCGCCGCCGAAAATGACGTCCTCCATCTTACTGCCGCGCAGGGTCTTGGAGGATATCTCACCCAGCACCCAGCGCATGGCGTCGGCAATGTTGGACTTACCGCTTCCGTTGGGGCCGACGATGACCGTTACGCCGGCGGATATGCCGTCGGCCACCACCTGATCTCCCCCCTTGTGTCCGGGATCAAAGACCAGCTTGGTACGGTCCGGAAAGGACTTAAAGCCCTGCATTTCAATGGATTTTAAGTACACGGAATTTCTCCTGTTCGTTTATTTGAAAACGCTTATGTAGCACGAAAAAACAATCAGCAAAGACCGAAGACCTTGAGTGCAGCCTTGGCGGCGGCCTGCTCGGCCTTGCGCTTGGAGGAGCCCACGCCCCGTCCGCAGGGATTGGAATTCACCCGAACCTCCACCTCGAAGGTTTTCTGGTGGTCGGGGCCTTCGGCGCGGATGAGGACGTATTCCAGCACGTCGCCCTCGGTCTGCTGGACGAACTGCTGAAGGGGGGTTTTGTAATCGCCGTCGATGCCACGGGATTCCAGCTCGGACAGATCCTTCTGCACCATCGGCAAGAGGAACGCGGCAATGATATCCATGCCACGGTCTCCGGCATCCAGATAAATGGCGGCCAGCAGAGCCTCAAAGGCATCCGCCAGAATATTCTCCTTGTCTCGACCGCCCGACAGTTCCTCGCCGTTTCCGAGGTAGAGGCAATCTCCGATCCCGATGCGGCGGGCGTAGCGAGCCAACGCCTCGGCGCAAACCACGTCCTTACGCATATTGGTGAGGATGCCCTCCCCCTCCTGGGGATAGGCGGTAAACAGGTAGCGGCTGACCACGATGGACAGCACCGAATCCCCGAGGAATTCCAACCGCTCGTTGCAGAGCAGGTGGTGATTCCGCTCTCCTGTCTCATTGGAGTGGGAGGAATGGGTCATGGCGCGGCGAAGCAGAGCGCGGTCCTTGAAGTTGTACCCGATGGCGGCCTCCAGACGATCCATGGCGGCGGCGCGGTCACGGGTAACCGTCATGACTTGTTCACGGGACATGGATTACTCCTTTCCCGCCTGTGCTTCGGTGCCCAGGAGACCTTCAATGGTCTCGGTAGCTCCCGATTCCACGAAGCGCATGGCCTGACGAATGGCGTTCTTGAAGGCCTTGGCATCGGAGGAGCCGTGGGCCTTGATAACGGGCTTGCGGAGACCCAGAATGGGACTGCCGCCATGCTCCTTCACGTCCATTTCTTTTTTGAACTGCATGAAAGGCTTCTTGACGACCAGCGCCGCCAGTTTGGTGGCAAGGGAGGAATAGAAGATCCCCTTCATACGGGTGGCGAACATCTTGCCCATACCCTCCAGGGTCTTGAGGAACACGTTTCCGGTAAAGCCGTCAGTTACCAGCACGTCGCAGACACCGAAGGGCGCACGGTTGCCCTCCACGTTGCCCACGAAGTTGATATCGGGGCAGTTCTTCAAAAGCTGATAGGCCTCGCTCTGGGTGGGGGGTCCCTTATGTTCCTCGGCGCCGTTGTTGAGAAGTCCCACGCGGGGGTTGTCCAATCCGTAGAGCGCCTTCATGTAAGCCGAGCCCATGGTGGCAAACTGCACGAGGAAATCGGGCTGAACCGTGACGTTGGCGCCGCAGTCCAGAAGAAGCATGGGCGGATTGAAAGGTAAAACAGCGGCCAGAGCGGCGCGGTGAACGCCCTTGATGCGGCGAACCGTCAGAGACGCGCCTGCAAACAGAGCGCCCGTATTGCCGCAGGACACCATGGCGTCCCCTTCTCCGTTGGCCAGCGCGCGAAGCGCCATGGTCATGGAGGAATCCTTCTTCTCGCGGAAGGCCATGGAGTCGTCCTCCATGGTCACGACGGTCTCGGCGTGGAGGATTTCAAAGCCCGAAAGATCCAGGCCGTTCTCCTTTGCCAGAGCTTCCATCTGTGTCTTGTGGCCGACCAGCAGGTACTCCCCGCCCAGCTCGGCCTTAGCATTGATTACGCCCTTGAGCATTTCCAGGGGGGCGTTGTCGCCGCCCATACAATCAACGATGATCTTCATATTGGTATCCGATTCCTTTCGTTTATATTGGGAAAGCCCCATCCGCAGTTGCGGCGCTCGCAGACGTCTTTAAGGGGATCAGAGCGATTAAAAACGTTTGGGAGCCCGGAACCCGTCCCGCAGGGCGGGTTCCATGGGGGTATGTTTATGCGCGTACAATTTCCAGAAGTCCGTCAATGGCTTCCAGCGCGCGGCTGGCGTAGACCTCGTAGCGGGCGATCTTTCCGCCCTTGACGCGGTGATCCAGAGAGGGGATGATGCCGAAGTTGGCGTTCATGGGCACGAAGTCCGAGAGTCCTCCGTGGCTGATGTAGTGCGCCATAGCGCCGATCATGGTCACCTCGGGGAACAGGATGGGCTCCTGCCCCAGCGCTTTGCGGGCGGCGTTGAGTCCTGCCACAAAGCCCGAGCCCGTGGACTCGATGTAGCCCTCCACACCCGTCATCTGTCCGGCGAAATAGACTTCACCGTTACCAAAGCCCTTGCGGAGGCGGTAATCCGCATCCAGCAGGTCGGGAGAGGGGAGATAGGTATTGCGGTGCATGACACCGTAGCGGAGGAAGTCGGCGTTCTCAAGACCGGGGATCATGGAGAAAACACGCTTCTGAGCGGGGAAAGTCAGATGGGTCTGGAAGCCCACCAGGTTGTACATGCTTCCCTCTTTGTCCTCTCGGCGGAGCTGAACCACCGCATAGGAGCGGGCATCGGTACGGCTGTCCACCAAGCCAACGGGCTTGAGGGGGCCGTAGCGCAGGGTGTCGTAGCCGCGCCTCGCCATGACCTCCACGGGCATACAGCCCTCGAAGACCTTGAGATCCTTGTCAAAGTCCTTGAGCTCTGCCTCCTCGGCGGTGATCAGGGCGTTGTAGAAGGCGTCGTACTGCTCCTTTGTCATGGGGCAGTTGATGTAATCCGCATCCCCCTTGTTGTAGCGGGATGCAAGGAAGGCGATATCCATGTCGATGCTGGAGGCATCCACGATGGGCGCCACGGCATCGAAGAAATGAAGTCCTTCCCCCACCAGATTCTCCTTCAGCCAATCGGCAAAGGCATCCGAGGTCAGAGGGCCCGTAGCAACAACGGTGATGCCCTCGGTGGGAAGCTCGGTCACTTCCTCCTCCACCACGGTGATCAGGGGATGATTCTTGATCTTTTCAGTGATATAGGCAGAGAACTTCTCGCGATCCACCGCCAGGGCAGAGCCTGCGGGGACTTGGGTAGCGCGGGCGGCTTCCATGATGAGGGGGCCCATGCGGGAAAGTTCTTCTTTCAGAAGTCCCGAGGCCACCGTCACACGGTCGGAGCGCAGGGAGTTGGAGCAAACCAGCTCGGCGTAGCCCTCGCTGTGGTGAGCGGGGGTGTACTTGTGGGGCTTCATCTCGTACAGCGTGACCGCCACGCCCCGTGTCGCGGCCTGCCAAGCGGCCTCACAGCCCGCCAGACCTGCGCCGAAGACGTTGATATGCGTATTCATGGCCATGCCTCAATCCTCGACGGTGGGTTCCACCACGGGCTCGGTCTCACGGGTGTATCCGCAGGACTTATCGTGGCAGACCAGCAGAGCCTTACCCTTCTTGCGGAAGAGCAACTGACCGCAGGTGGGGCAGGTCTCATTGGTGGGCATATCCCAGGAAGAGAAATCACAGTCGGGATAACGCTCACAGCTATAGAACACCGTCTTGTTCCGTCCCGTCTTCATGACCACCTTGGCCTGACACTTGGGGCAAGCCACGCCGATGTCACGGGTCTTGGGCTTGGTAAACTTACAGGCAGGGTAAGCCGAGCAAGCGTAGAAGCTGCCATAACGGCCGCTACGAAGCACCATGGGCGCGCCGCACTTGTCGCAGACCATATCGGTGACCGTCTCGGACTTTTTCTCGGTTTCCTGAGCCTTGGTCTCGGTAGCGGGATCGGCCTCGGGAGTCAGAGGCTTGGTATTCTTACAGGTAGGATAGTTGGGGCAAGCGGCAAACTTACCGAAACGGCCGTTCTTGACGATCATCTGGGCGCCGCACTTGTCGCAGATCATATCCGTAGTCTCCACGGGAAGGGTCACGTTGATACTGCCGATGGTTCCCTCGGCGGCGGTGAGCTGCTTTTCAAAGCTGCCCCAGAAGCGCCCCAGAACCATTTCCATCTCCTCATTGCCTGCCTCGATGCTGTCCAGTTCATCCTCCATGCGGGCGGTAAATTGCTCGTCCACCACGGTGGAGAAATTCTGGATCATGATGGTGTTGGTCACTTCACCCAGCTCGGTGGGCACCAGGGATTTGGCTTCTCTCTTGACGTAGCCGCGGGAGACGATGGTGGTGATGATGGTGGCAAAAGTGGAGGGACGGCCAATGCCCTTTTCCTCCAGAAGCTTGATCAGCGATGCCTCGGTGTAGCGCAGGGGAGGCTCGGTGAAGTGGCGGTTGGGCTCGATCTTATCCGATTTCAGAACCTGACCGGCTTCCAGCGCGGGCAATCTCAGATCCTTTTGCTCCTCGGGCTCGTCGGCCATGCCGGGACGGTGTCCCTCGTCCACCGATTCCTCGTATACAGCCATGTAGCCGGGGAAGGTGACGGTATAACCGCTGGTACGGAACAGGTAGCCGTGGCAATCGAAATCCATAGTCAGAGTCGCAATATCCGCAGACTCCATCTGGCTGGCGATGAAACGCTCCCAGATGAGCTTATAGAGGCGGTACTGATCCGAGGTGAGTGCCTTCCGCACCATGGCAGGCTCGATCTCCACGCGGGCGGGACGGATGGCTTCGTGGGCATCCTGAGCCGAAGCGCGGGTCTTGTACACGCGGGGGGTGTCGGGGTAGTAGTTGTCGCCGTACTTCTCGCGGATGAGGGTCGCGGCGGCGGCCTGGGCGTCAGCCGAGACACGGAGAGAGTCGGTACGCATGTAGGTGATCAAACCCTGTACGCCGCCGAATTCCGAGCCGAGGTTAACACCTTCGTACAGCTCCTGAGCCACACGCATAACACGCTGGGACTGGAAGTTCAGCTTGCGGGACGCCTCCTGCTGCATGGTGGAGGTGGTGAAGGGGGGGGCGGGATTCTTCTTGCGGGTAGAGCGCTTGACGCTGTCCACGGTAAAGGGCTGACCCTCCACGGTGTGGACGACCTGCATTGCAGAGGCCTCGTCGGTGAGACGGATCTTACCCTTGTGGTTGCCGTAGAAGCGGGCGGTAAAGGGCTTCTTGTCGGGGGCGATCAGGGTGGCGTCAATGGTCCAGTACTCCTCGGGCTTGAAGGCGCGGATCTCGTTCTCGCGATCCACGAGGATCTTGGTAGCGACCGACTGCACGCGTCCCGCGGACAGACCGCTCCGCACCGTCTTCCACAGGAAGGGAGAGAGCTTGTAGCCCACGATACGGTCGAGGATACGGCGGGTCTGCTGGGCGTTGACCAGGTGCATATCAATGGGACGGGGCTGCTTGATGGCGGCCTTGACCACCGACTTGGTGATCTCGTTGAAGGTCACGCGCTGAACCTGCTCCACGGGAATACCGAGAGCGGCAGCCAGATGCCAGGAAATGGCCTCTCCCTCGCGATCAGGGTCGGTTGCGAGGAACACTTTGTTGGCGTTCTTGGCTTCCTTTTTGATCTCCTTGATGATGTCGCCCTTGCCGCGGATGTTGATATAGTGGGCGGCGAAGTTGTTTTCAATGTCTACGCCCAGGGTGCTCTTGGGCAGGTCGCGGACGTGACCCACCGAAGCGATTACCTTGTAGTTGGAACCGAGGTAGCCCTTGATGGTGCTCGCCTTGGAGGGCGACTCCACAATGACCAGATTCGTTTTTGCCATGGGATTCTATATTTCCTTTCGATATAAATTTCGATTATTTTCTTGCGTAAAGCCCGCCGGGGAGCGTGACCGTCAGCCCGTGGATCTCCAGAATGGTCATGGCGGCCATGACCTCCCCCACCGAAAAGCCCTCGCGGGTAATGTGGTCGATGGGAACGGCGTGATCCAAGGGGAGCGCCGCAAAGATGCGTCTTTGGGTATCGGTCAGCTTTTTCAGGATCTGCTCCGACGCGTCGCCCTGAGCGGGCACCGAGGGAATCGGGTTTCCGGCAGGGGCCGTGCTTTTCGGAGTGGCCCGGGAGCGGGACTCGGAGGATTTGGCGCGTTCCGTGGAAGTATGGCTTCGCGGAGCGCGGGTTCTTCCCTGCACAGCAGGAAGCGGTGTCGTCGAAGATTCGGATTTCGGCGGCGTGACGGTACGGACGCTGACGCCTAGCCGCACCAAAAGCTCGTCATCGGGCTCGGAGCGGGTCTCCGCCTTGAGCAAACGCGCCATATCCAGGGCATCGCGGTACAGGAAGGTGTAATTCTCCAGCACGTCCCGCGCCTTCAGCACAATGGTAGCGCCGTCGCTGATGAGCTGATTTGTGCCCGAGGAATTGGTCTCGCCTACGTTTCCGGGGAAAGCGTAAATGTCCCTTCCCTGCAAAATCGCCGTTTTGGCGGTGATCATGGAACCCGACTTGAGGTCGCCCTCAATGACCACGGTTCCGCGGGAAAGACCGCTGATGAGGCGGTTTCGCACGGGGAAATTCCGTCCTTCGGGCGGTGTTGCGGGCGGATACTCGGTCATGATCGCGCCCCGCTTCAGAATTTCCTCGAAAAGCTTATCATGCTCGCGGGGATAGACGATATCTATGCCGCATCCCAGCAGAGCCACGGTCTGCCCGCCTGCCGCGATGGCGCCTGCGGCGGCTACGCTGTCGTTTCCGAGGGCCATGCCCGACACCACCACGGTACCGGTCGCTCCCAGCTCATAGCCTATTTTATACGCCATTCGCTTGCCGTATTCGCTCATACTGCGGGTTCCCACCACGCTGATGCAGAGACGGCGGGAGAGATCGGGGAGCTTGCCCTTATAGTACAGGAGAACGGGCGGATCTCGCAGAGGACGGAGGCTGGCGGGATATTGCTCGTCCTGCCAGAACAGGATCCCGATCCCGCTTTCCTTGCAATACTCCATGATCCGCGTCGCTTCCCGCAGAGATTTATCCGCCAAACGATTCTTCAAGGTTTGGGAGCAAGGCAGTTTGTCCAACTCGGCCTCATCGGCGTTGAACAGATCGTAGGGGGTTCCGTAGGTCTCAAGCAGAGGCTGGAACTCCTTGTTGGCGATCCCGCATCGCAGGGAAAACCAGATCTCAAACAGTCTGTCCTTCATGGGCGGCTCCTTTCAAGAGGGGGATTGGGGAGAACGGGGGAGCGCCGGGGGAAACTTCTTAAAAGAAGTTTTTCCCCCGACCCCTTTTCAAGAACTTTTTAAAAGCATACCCTTATATAAAT
>JAZRFR010000196.1:0-2298 GCA_045643785.1 Eubacteriales bacterium
AATAATCCCTTTTTGAAAGTTCTTGAAGAGAGTCCAGAGAGGAACTTCTTTTAAGAAGTTCCTCTTTGGCGTTCTCCCGTTCCCCTAAAAACTGCAATTTGTTTTAATTCAGTTCATCCAGGAAATAGCCTCTGGTCATGGCCTTATTGCCCTTGGCGTCGGTGACGACGAGGCGGAAATAGGCGCGGTCGAGGGGGAAGCCGATGCGCTTGACTTCGTTCATATAGCTGTTGATGTCGAACTCGGCGTGGGTCAGGTTCTCGCCGTTGCGGCGGTCGGCGTAGCGGACGGCGGTATGCAGCTCGGCGCGGACCACCTCGGATTCGGCGGGGAAGTCGGCCTTCACAACGCCGTCCTCGATGTACAGAGACTGAATCTCGGGACCCCAGGAGGCATAGAAATCACCCTGCTCATAGGCGGTCATGATGGCGTCGTAGGACAGCTCGTCTGCCTTGAAGCGCACGTGGCCGCCGCACATGTCGTGGTCTCCGTGGCAGTCATCGGTGGCGACGGGGTAGACCCGTTTGCCTGCCTTGAGGAAATCGTCCAGCACGTGATCCCCCTCGTCCAGCACCCAGCCGGCCAGCACGCAGCCCGTGTTGTAGACCTCTACGGCAGTGACGCCCTCCAGCCCGATGTAGTCGGGGTAGGACTGGGTAGACCAATCGGGGTGGTTGTAGCTGACGAGATACCCCTTGGCGTTGGCCTCGGCGATCATTTCGTTTTGTCCCTCCACCGAGTATCGGCGGGCATAGTTACCCTTGTAGTAGTCCTGGGTATCCGCAATGGCGCGGGCGTTCCCCCAGGCGTAGCCCGGGTTGGGGCAGACGTAGTTGGTCTCGTGGGGGTTCTTGGCGTAGAAATTCAGATGGTACGTGGGGGTAGCCAGGAAGGAGCCGCCCACGGGAGTGTCGTTGGTCTCCACTTCGTGGGAGGTGATAGCCAGGAAGTCTTCGTCATTCAGATCCGAGTGGTCGATCATGACGTCGTGATCGGTGAAGGCGACGACGGAGTAGCCGTGAGCCTTGTAGATCTCCTTGATCTCTTCGGGAGTTTTGGAGCCGTCGGAGCAGGTGGTGTGGGTGTGGAGATTGGCCTTGTAGAAGTTGCCGTTTTGAGGGATAAGGTAGCGGATCATGGTGTGATCTCCTTGGTGTGAAATGGGGGATTACGCCTGCTTGCCATCGGGGGCTTCTGCGGCGGCTGTCTCGGATTTGGCGGCCTTCTGCTCCTTCTGGTAGCGGCGCAGGTAGATCGCGGCGCAGGCGGAGAACAGAAGCACCGTGGCGATGGGCACGTACAGGATATCGAGGATGACGTGCTCCTCGGTCAGCCGCAGGATCAGGTCGGCCAGGGCCAGAGTGTCTGCGATGACCCAGAGGCAGGCGGGGATGAGGGAAGGAGTGAGGGAAGGTTTCATGGGTGGCTCCTTTCTGATGGATGGGTATGGAATGCTTCAAATTTGGGTTTGCAGTGCAGGGGTTTCACCCCTGCACCCCACCAAGAACCTTTTTGAAAAAAGGTTCTTGGAACTCCAAAAACTTTCAAAAAGGGTTATTTATCAATATCTTTTTTGAAAGTTGTTGAAAAGGGGTCTGGGGAAAAACTTTTTTTAAGAAGTTTTTTCCCGGGCGCTCTCTCGCTCCCCTATAAACTGCAATTTATTTTCCCGACTTAATTCGCGCGATCTCGTCGCGCAGGTAGGCGGCCTTCTCGAATTCCAGTTCTTTTGCGGCTTGCTTCATCTCGCGTGTGAGCTTTTCGATGAGAGCCTCGCGGTCCTTGGCGGTCAACTTGCGCTTGGGGGACTTGTCCTCCACGGTGTCGATGCCCGTGCCCTTGCGCTTGTGGCGGGTATCCTCCTCCTTGGCGCCGATCTCGATGACGTCGCGGACGTCCTTGATGACGGTCTTGGGGGTGATGCCGTGGGCCTTGTTGTAGGCGTCCTGGATGGCGCGGCGGCGGGCGGTCTCGTTTATGGCTACCTCCATGGAGCGGGTGATCTTGTCGGCGTACATGATGACCGTGCCGTTCTCATTACGGGCGGCGCGGCCGATGGTCTGGATGAGGGAGCGCTCGGCGCGCAGGAAGCCCTCCTTGTCGGCGTCCAGAATGGCGACCAGAGACACCTCGGGAAGGTCAAGTCCCTCGCGGAGGAGGTTGATGCCCACCAGCACGTCGAATACGCCCAGGCGAAGGTCGCGGATGATCTGCATGCGCTCCATGGTGTCCACGTCGTGGTGGAGGTAGCGCACGCGGATGCCGTTGTTGTCCAGATAGTCGGTCAGATCCTCGGCC
>JAZRFR010000197.1:0-46899 GCA_045643785.1 Eubacteriales bacterium
ACCTTCTTGAAAGCCTTCTCGCTTCGCTCGGTGCAAGATTTCTTTCAGCAAACATTGGGAAGTTCCTCTCTGGACTCTCTTCAAGAACTTTCAAAAAGGGATTATTTATCAATGTTTTTTGAAAGTTTTTGGAGATCCAAGAACCTTTTTTCAAAAAGGTTCTTGGCCGCCGGAGGCCGCTCTCCCGCCCCCTCGATAAACCCAAATTTGAAATTATTCAGAATCCCATAAATTCCAAAAAGAAAGAAGTGATCCGCATGAGTAACACCCGTTACTATCAACCCGAAATCGAGACCATGTCGCAGGAGGAGATGAAGGCTCTGCAATCCGAGAAGCTCGTGAAGCAGGTTCGCCACATCTACGACAACGTCCCCTACTACCGCGCCAAGATGGAGCGCAAGGGCGTGACCCCCGACGACATCCACAGCATCGACGACCTTCACAAGCTTCCCTTCATCTCCAAGGACGATCTCCGCGACCAGTACCCCACGGGCTTTCTGGCCGTCCCCCAGTCGGAATGCGTCCGTATCCAGTCCACGTCGGGTACCACCGGCCGCCGTGTGGTGGCCTTCTACACCCAGCACGACGTGGATCTGTGGGAGGATTGTTGCGCCCGCGCCATCATGGCGGTGGGCGGCACCAAGGAGGACGTCGTGCAGGTGGCCTACGGTTACGGTCTGTTTACGGGTGGCGCAGGTCTTCACGGCGGCTCCCACAAGGTGGGCTCTCTGACCCTGCCCATGTCCTCGGGTAACACCGAGCGGCAGATCCAGTTCATGATGGATCTGGGATCCACCATTCTCTGTTGCACCCCCTCCTACGCCGCTTATCTGGGCGAGTCCCTCAAGGAGCGCGGCTACAAGCCCGAGGATAACAAGCTCAAGGCCGGCATTTTCGGCGCCGAGCCCTGGACCGAGGAAATGCGCCGCGACATTGAGAAGTCCCTGGGCATCAAGGCCTACGACATCTACGGTCTGACCGAGATCAGCGGCCCCGGCGTGGCCTTCGAGTGCGAGGCTCAGCACGGTATGCACATCAACGAGGATCACTTCGTCGCCGAGATCATCGACCCCGACACCGAGGAAGTCCTCCCCGAGGGTGAGAAGGGCGAACTGGTGTTCACCTGCCTCGATAAGGAAGCCTTCCCCATGGTGCGCTACCGCACCCGCGACATCTGCGTGCTGACCCGCGAGAAATGCTCCTGCGGCCGCACCCTCGTCCGCATGAGAAAGCCCATGGGGCGTTCCGACGACATGCTCATCATCCGCGGCGTCAACGTATTCCCCTCCCAGATCGAGACCGTACTCCTGCAGGAGGGCTACGCGCCCAACTACTTCATCGAGGTGGATCGCGTGAACAACAACGACACCCTGGACATTTACGTAGAGCTCTCCGAGGATCAGTTCTCGGATACCGTGAAGGCCATCACCGCCGCCGAGAAGTCCCTGGCGAACGCCATCAAGATCATGCTGGGCATCAACCCCGCCGTCCACCTGGTGCCCCCCAAGACCATCGCCCGCTCCGAGGGCAAGGCCGTCCGCGTGAGAGACAAGAGAAAGCTGCATGATTAATTGGGGCGCCGCCCCAAACCCCGCTCAAGGAACTTTTTGAAAAAAGTTCCTTGAGAATCCTCAAAAACTTTCAACAAGGGAATTGATATGACATAAAATCCCCCAACCAATGCAACAGGAGGAAATATAGTTTATGGCACTGAAGCAAATTTCGGTATTCGTAGCGAACCAAACAGGCGCTTTGGAGACGCTGGTGAACATTTTGGCCGAGGCAGGCGTGGATATGCGCGCCATGTCCATCGCCGACACCCAGGAGTTCGGCATCATGCGCATGATCGTCAAGGGCAACACCAAGGCCACCGCCGCTCTCCGCGAGGCAGGTTATCTCGTCAACGTCAGCTACGTCACCGCCGTAGAGATCCCCGACGAGCCGGGCGGACTCGCCAAGGTGGTCAGCATTCTGGCCAGCCACGGCGTGGGCATTGAGTACACCTACGCCTTCATGACCCGCTCCCACGGCAAGGCCTGCGTGGTCTTCCGCGTGGAGGACAACGAGGCCGCCGAGAACATTCTCGCCGAGCACGGCATCGTTACCCTGAGCCACCTGGTGGCCGAGGACGCGCCGCTGTAAAACCCATACCCCAAAGGGCTGTTTCCAGTAAAAAACAGCCCTTTTTTGCCCCATTCGGTGACGAAATCCGCCGCATTCTCTTGACAAAACCCGACGGGTGTTGTATAATGAAGTCACATCGAATCGCTCCCGCCGAGCGAAATCAAGCCAAAGGAGATCCCCATGAAGAAATTTTTTGCTGAATTCAAGAAATTCATCACCCGCGGCAACGTCATGGATATGGCCGTCGGTGTCATTATCGGCGGCGCATTCACCGCCATCGTCAACGGTTTGAGTAATTTCATTCTCAAGCCCCTCATCAACTACCTGCTGGCGATTCTGCTGGGCAAGGACTCCCTGGCAGGGATCCACACCATGCTACTCCCCGCCTACACCACCGACGAGGCCGGTATACAGACGCTGGATCTGGCCAACTCCATTTACATTGACTGGGGCTCCTTCATCAACGCCGTCATCAACTTCTTCCTGATCGCGCTGGTGCTGTTCTGCATCGTCCGCATTTTCAACCGCGTGCGTGAAAACCAAAAGGAGGCCATTGCCAAGGCCAAGAAGAACAAGCCCACCAAGGAAGAGCGTAAGGCCATGAAGTCCGCCGGCATCAAGCTCCGCGACAAGGCCGCCGTTGCCGCCTGGTACGCCGCCAAGGCCGAAAAGGAAGCCGCCGAGGCTGCTGCTGCCGCTACCGCCGCCGAAGAGCAGGCTCGTCTGGATCGACTGGCCAACCCCACCACCGAGGATCTTTTGAAGGCTATTCTGGCTGAACTGAAGAAGGATTGAGTCAAAACATACAATACGCCCTCTCCGCGTTAACCGCAGAGAGGGCGTTGTTTTCTGTTTGTTACTGCTTGATACGCTTGGTCTTCCACTTACCGATCTTATAGAAAATGGCGGTCAACACAGCGCCGATGCACCAGGAAGCCAGCAGAGAGATCTGGATGCATTCCTTCATGCCGCCGGCGGGGTCGCCGAAGCCGGAGGTCACCCACGCGATGCCGTAGGCCACGGGCACACGGATGGCCACGGTGGTCGCAAGGGAGATCCACATGGGAGTCATGGTGTCACCCGCGCCGCGCATAATGCCCGACAGGCTCTGGGTCACGGCCATAGCAATGTAGCCTACGGCCAGGATCATCATGAGTCGGTAGCTCAGATCCACCAGGTCCGAGGTGTCGGTAAAGAGCTGCATGAGATATTTTCCAAAGAACAGAATGAGTACCGTGATGGCGGCAGAGCAACCCACGGCCATAGCCAGACCCTGCTTGGCGCCCTTGGTCACGCGGTCATAGAGTCCTGCACCCACGTTCTGTCCGGCGTAGGTGGTCAGGGCTGTACCGAAGGAGAAGTTGGGCATCATGGCAAAGCCGTCCACACGCATAATGACTACGTTGGCGGCGATAAACGTCTCGCCGAACTGGTTGGTCAGAGACTGCACGACGATCATAGCCGAGGAGAAGATGGCCTGGGTCAGACCCGAGGGGAGGCCGAGACGAACCAGGGTCTTGATATAATCAGCGCGGGGGCGCATGAATTTGATGCCGAAGTCGTAGTCCCTTCGCATGAGCGCCAATTTGATCATACACAGGACGGAAGAAACGATCTGGGCAATGATGGTTGCCAACGCAACGCCTGCTACGCCCATATTCACAACGGCCACGAATACGATGTCCAGGACGATGTTGATCGCCGTCGCGATCAGCAAAAAGATCAACGGCCAGACCGAGTCGCCCATACCGCGGAGAATACCGCTGAGAATGTTGTAATAGGCCAGTCCCGCAATACCCCACAGACAGATGGACAGGTAATCCACGCACCATTCCAGAATGGATTCGGGCGTATTCAGGGCAACCAGAACCGGACGAATAAAGGGCGTCGCCACCAGGATCAAAGCGATGCAGGAAATGGCGGTAGCGGTGATGCAGTTGCCGATGGTGTGGGACAGACTCTCTCGGTTTTTGGCGCCGAAATACTGGGACACCATGATGCTGGCGCCCGCCGAAATACCGATGAACAGCACCAGAAGCATATTCACGATGGGGCCGCAGGAGCCTACCGCCGCCAGGGCGTTGTCGCCGATGTACTTGCCGACCACGATGGAGTCCACCGTGTTGTACAGCTGTTGGGCAATGTTACCGATGAGCATGGGGAGCGTGAAGGACAGGATGCACTTCCAGGGCGTTCCTACCGTCATGTCTCCTCGCCCAAATTGAATCTTTGGTTTGTTTTTTGTTTCGATCACGTTTCTACCTCTTTCGCGCGTTTCGTCAGTATACAGTATACCATAAATTTTTCGGAAAAGCAAGATATTTCCCGTAAAAAATCCGCGCATGCACCCAAAAAGAACTTCTCCGACAAAAACGGAGAAGTTCTTTTCATGTTTTGGCGCTTTGCGCGATATTACGCGTACCATTGCGCGCGTTTTCCGCGGTCACGCTTCGGATTCGGTTTCTTCGGCTTCGATGGTTTCCGCGGTTCCGACGGTTTCTTCGGTTCCAACGATTTCCTCGGTTTCGGCGGTCCCCGCGGTTTCCACGGTTTCGTCAGTTTCGGCGGTTTCCGCGGTACCCGCGGTACCCGCGGTTTCCACGCTTCCGACGGGTGCGACGGCACCTGCGGTTCCGGCGGCTCCGGCAAGAACCAGATCCTCGTAATCTTCCATATTGGGAACGTATCCGTGCTTGAGACGGTTGCGATTCCATATCGCCATCACCGTACCCACGGCAATGATGCACACAGCCAGCACGGCCAGCATGATCCATGTGACCTGGGCGGCGTTCAATCCCCAAGAGGATTCGTGCCCCGTGATCACGTAGTCGATCTTCTGCAGGCGATCCACAGCGTTACCGTAATGGGGGAGTAATTCGTCCGGAATGATGGCGTCATCCGCACTCTCTCCCGGCACGTTGACGCCGACGACGTACTCGGTGTCCTTGTTCACCGAGGCCAGATAGAAGTGGGCGTTGCCGCTCTGATCCACGACCGTCGCCTGCAGGCGGGTCAGGGTTCCGTCCGACTCAACCTGGTACAGGTAGGCGTTGGAGTGGGCGGGGATCTGGGGGAGTTGGATCAAAATCTCGCTATTAACCGATGCAGACTCGTTGAAGGTCACGCTGAAGCAATCCTCCGTTCCCAGAGTCTCTGCGCGGTCTGCGGGGGCTTCCCCCACGTTGTAGGAGTAGTCGTATTGTCCCGACAGCTCGTTCTTTTGCAATTCCTCACATTCCATGCGGGTTTCCGAGCCATTCTGGGTAACCACGGTCAGCTTCACGTCACGGCCTGCCATATCCTCTACCAGAGAGGGATCTACGCCGCCGGGTGTCTGCACGTACACCGTCAGGGAAACGGTTTCCGTAGAAGCGCGATCGCCGGAAAAGCTGTCGGTAAACTCCTTCAATGTCGTATTGATGGAGTCTTTCGCCTGCTCCCATCCGGCTTCGCCGCTCACGGTCACGGTTACTTCCGCTTTGTAGGAATCCTGCACGGTATCAGCCGAGGTTTCGTCGCTGATATCGTAGGTGTGCTTGACGACCGTGATCACGGTCAAGTCTGCGCTCTCTGTAACCGTCGTATTCTGCTGGGTCGCCGTTCCGTTTCCATGCTCGGTAAACGTACCGACCGACGTGGAATCCATGGGCGGGGATGAGGTAATGACACCGATCTGCTGTTCAAACAGAGGAACTTCCTTTTCCAGGCTGGCTTGGATCTCCTGTTTCTTTTCCTCTGTACCGTCGAAGTAGACGGTTTCCAGAACGTCACAGTTCTTGAAAGCGTAATCCTCCAAGGCGCCAACGCTGTCGGGAAGGATCACCACCGACAGATTCTCACAACCGTAGAAGGTCCACTCGGGGAGAGATCCCAGGCGGGCCGACACTTCCGCGCGGATCAGGCTCTTGCAGTACGCAAAGGCCGAGGCGCCCAGAACCGACAGGTAGGGGGGAATGGTTACGCTGACCAGAGACTCACAGCGGTAGAACGCCTGGTTGCCCAGGGTTTGCAGACCCTGCGGCAGAGTCATGGCCTTGAGTTTGTAGCAGTTTCGGAAGGCGGCCGAGTCGATAACGGCCAGCGAACTGCCAAAGCGGACGGATTCCAGATTCTCACAATCGGCAAAGGCATAACTGCCAATGCGGGTCACGGAGTCGGGAATGTAGACAGCTTTCAGATTCTTACATTGATAGAAGGCAAGAGAGGAGATGCTTTTCAGTCCCTCGGGGAGTACGACGCGGTAGATCTGATCGCGAAATTCGTGCCAGGGGGGCATGTCCAGCTCGTTATAAAGCGTCATGCTTCCCTGCCCCGAGATGGTCAGCGTACCGCCGGACAGGCTCCATACGAGCCCGTCTCCGCAGGTACCGCTCTCGGCGGCGGAGGTCGAAACTGAAAGAGAAGGCACCAGCAGAGCCGAGAGGAGCAGGGTTGCCAGAACAAGGGCAACGCTGCGCCGGATATTTAGTTTTTTGGTGGGTCGGCGCATGTGGGCCTCCTTTAGAGATTTAGGGATTTATGGGGAGAGGTGTATTCCGTGCCTACAACGTGACACCGTATCACCAAATATGGATTTTGAATTGTTGTCGCCCTAAGTCCACCTCTCAAGGTGGACAATAAGAGCGACAACACAAATCGTCCAAAAGTTTTCGTTGCCGGTAAGACGAAAGCTTTATAAACGAGAAGGAAAGCCAGAATCAATGACGCGCAATTCTATTACAAGCCATTTACACATTAATTTGTCGCACTAGATGTTGTCTCATAATTCGTAACACTATCAACTTTACTTCCCTTTTCAGCCCGGTAACCTGTAGACGTCTCACCTGTTGCTGTAAATGTCACCACGGTCCTCGTTACTGTAGTGGTGGTGGTTGTCTTAGTTCCGTGCGTTTCTTTAATAACCGCAGTTATCGTTTGATTTCCACTAACGGTAATCGTTTCGCCAGGACTGTATTGCTTACCACCAACCTTCCACCCCACGATTTCCTTTGTTACCAAATATTGTGTTTCTGTGCCAGTAGAAGTATAGACTTTTGTATTGCGATTATAATACGTGTATGTTGTCCTTCCCCAGGAGGCAGATTTCGTTGTATAAACAATGTCCGTTGTATCGCTCGTCAAAGTTTCTGTTCCAGGTACCGTATCAGTTTTATCATACGACCAACTATTAATAACAGGCAACGTCAAAGTAATCGTCTCGCCATCCTCACTATACACTCTCGAAGGAGTCGTACCCGTAAAGGTAGAATCGTTCACCTTGAAGTCTGCATACGGAGGATACTGCGGGTTGTTAATCGTAACATCTTTGCTCAAATCAACCGTAAACGTCATGCCATTGAAGACAACAGTTATAGTACCAACAGTTTGTTTTCCCGCGGGATAGAATTTCGGCCAGGTATCGACGCTAGCGCCCAAACCTAGAAGGCCTTCGTTAAACACACCATTCGTACCGGCGCCAATTGTAGCAGACGCCGTTGTTCCTCCTGCTGCAAAAGCAAAGGTGCTACTCGTATTATTCCCACTCGGGAACACCATCGTTACACCGCTATGCGTGGCAGGTATGCCCAAAAGGCTCAAAGTAACCGTTGGATATTTAATCTGAACCTGTTCCTGATCAAGCGAGCCGCTTTGTGCAGAAACATACATATAGACGACCGCATTATAATCATCAATCTTCTTGTTGTACGAACCAGTGATAACCTTCAAACTACTCGGGGTGGAAGAAAGATAATATCTGTCCGTCGAAGCGTTGCTACTCACACTGGAAATAATTACCGTCGGAGCCTTCGAACTTACCGTAAACACCGGCGCATTCGCAGGCAACGCCTTGGCACTTTGCACCGTCGAATCATTGGTATACGTATACGTAGTACCGCTCACTTTAAAGCTCAGCGTGGTCATATAATTACCGGCGAACTTGATTGGTGCCGCGCCAGCCGTCCACTCGATGTTTGTAGCTTGCGATGCGTCACCCAAGAAGTACGCGCTTTGAACAAAGCGAGCATTGGTAGAATCAGGCGTCAACCGTACGCTAATAATCGCCCCCTCCGTAGCATTGCTCAGCGAATCACTCTTATATCCGCCGTAGGCCACAGACGAGCCACTCACAAAAGTAAAGATCAACTGAACGTCGCTCACCAACAGGTTGCCCTTGTCATTCACCAGCGCAGCACCGGCAATATCCGCGATGTCCACGTACAAGTCACTGATCGTATAGCTCTGCATAAATGTACCCGTCACATTGCCGCTTGCATCCTTACCGAAGTTCTGGCTCTTGTTCTCTTCGAACTTGACCACCACCTGGCTCACGACCTTGGACACAATGTTCTTACCGGTCACGTCGATCTCCAGAGGACTTTCCTCGGTGTAAGGAACACCGTCAGCCGAGAAGACATCCCACAGCTTCAGGGCAGTCAACTGCCAGTTGCCGTCCTGGTAGCCGGTGTTATCTTCGCCGGGAATCAAGAACTCCCACCGAGCGATGGAAACACCATTTTCCTCATACGTATTTTGTATACTGCCCTCGACCCATACACCCTCGGTTTCACCGGCTTTGACGATATACGCCATAACCTGTGCTGCCTCGGAGTTGGCAATATCAACGATCATTTTAGCATTATTGTTCGGAGCGTATTGGTAAGAAGTATCGTGATGCTTGTAATACGACGGCGGCTCGGGAGAAAGAACCGTAAACACGGGGGAGTCGGTGGCGCTGGTGATCACGTCATCACCCACCATCACGTTACCGAACTGCCAAATACCGGGACCGCCAACCTTGGCGATGGTAGAACCATCGGGAGCTTCATAGTCAACCATGGGGAATTCACCCACATAGTAGGTACCGTTCCAGGTCAGGGTGGCATCCATGGTCTTGGCGCCGGAGCCCTTCATACCGTAGGTCAGCTTCACGCCGTTGAGACCCGGCATTTCGTTACCTGCGTTATCCATGATCTTTACTTGCATAGCCAGTTTCTTCTGGTTATCCGTCATTTCGGAGGGCGCGTACAGGAACTTGTGCGGGCTGGTGGTATAGACCGTCACGCGCATACCCAAATATACGGTAGCCGTCTGCCGCTGCTCGGGGAGCAGTTCTACGTATTCACCGTCCAGAATCAGGTATTGCATGGTATAGTCACCCGACGTCAGGAAGGTTGCGCTTCCCGTCCACATCGTACTGGCCGGGCTGTAGGTAAAGTCAACGTTGACCGCAGAGCCGTCGATATCACGCAGGAATCGACCCTGTACCTTCTTGGGCATTTTGGTCACGTCATCCGAGGCGAATGCCAAGGACAGATTGACCGTATGGGATCCGCCTGCGGTCATGACCGTAACGTGGCGGTTCTCGTCGGCTTCTGTACAAGTCAGAGATTTGACGGTAAAGCCCTTCACAAGGATCCCGGGGCGCTCCGCCAGGTCGTATTCCACGCCGTCCAGACGGACGCTGCGCAGGATGTAGTTACCGGGCGCGGTGAAGGTGTAATTTGCCTTCCAGGTGCCGTCACCCTGTTTGGTAAACGTCATGGTTTCCTCGCGGGAACCCTGGGTCGAGTTGATGGCACGGAGGAAGAACGCGGTCACGGTGTTGGGCTGAGAGCCCTGCACGTTAATGGTAACTTCCGTGGTGAGGTCAGCAGCGGACTGCGCGGTATCGTAGTCCATCTCGGTCTTACCTATCGATGCAGAAACCGTCAGTTCCTCGCCCTTCAGCTTCTCGTTCTCCATGTTCTTGAGATCGTCAGCGTAGGTACCAAACTGAATATTGAGCTGACCCTGAATGCTGGCTGCGGCCAATACATCTTCGTTACTCAAGTGCTGTCCGTCCAGATAAACAATCGCCGTGACACGGGTGGCTACGTTTCGCTCCAGAGCGGTAATACCATACAGCATATTGCCGTCACGGTCCTCGCCCAGGTTGATGCTGTCACTGCTATCCAACACCAGGGGAACAATAACCTTACCGTTGGCGGCGTAAAAACGCTCGGTATCCATTTTAGCCGAGGCCATCATCTTGCCGTCAGCCCCTACGAAAGCCACCTTCATAGCCTTCAGAAGCTCCAGGCTTCGAGCCTGATCCTCGGGGGTGTCGGCGTAGTACACGTAGCAGCTACCGCTACCCTGGGTGGTGCTGTTGACGGTCAGATTCAGTTTGTTACCCTCATCGTCGCGATCCCACACACGGTTCTCGCCCTCGTAGCCGATTACGACCTCAATCTCTTCCATTTTGGCCGTAGGCTCTTCTCCATCCGCCAACTCAAAGAGGCCGTAGGTATCGTAATCGAACCACGCCATCCTGGTGGTCTCCGTCCCGTTTTCATCGGTAACGGTGACTTCCGCTTCGTACAGGGTATACGAAACCGATATCGTTTCACCACTGTCCGGGTCTTCCACGGAACGGGTCAACACAAACAGTTCCACCTTATTACCCGAAGGATCGGTGCCCGTTGCGCGAATGGTTTGCTTTTCGGTCAGTACGTTGCCTTCCAGCACCAAATAGTGCGCCTGGGCGTTGGTACGCACCCAGAAGTCAACAGCCAAGCCGAAGGTATCCTCGGCAACGGCCTCGCCGCCCTGATACTCACCGGTATTGGTCGCCTTGACGGCTTCCAGGTCATTGTTGAAAAGGAAGTAATCTCTGGGCGCAGTAGTCTGAACGTTGGCTTTGACGGTTGCAGGAACAGTGATACCCATTCTTTTGACCTTTGCGCTGATGCTCAAGCCCTTTACCTCAATATAACCGCCCACGCGCTCCTCAAAGCGATACAGAATACCATTGGTAATGCGTGCTTCCTGGGTTCCGCTCAAGTAGCCCATTGCATTGGATGCACCGATGCTACTGATAGGGGTGTTGTCAGCACCGATGGTACAGGCGCCCACGTTCACCAAATGGTTCACGATATCGTTCAAGCTGACGTTGCTTGGTCCCACGTCCTTCCACTTCAAGCTAGACCCGGATTCGGTCAGTTCTCGCAAAACCGCCAGGTCGGTTACAATGGTCGTATGATCCTTTTGGAACTCCGTCAGCTTGGAGATCTCGACGCCCAGGGCCGACTTCAGCTCGCTGTTCGAGACCGTATACATCATCTCACCCGTATAGGGCGTATAGTTACCTTCTCCGTGTTTCAAGAACAGACGCAGATTCAAGAGAGCGGCCATTGCCTCGGCTTCTTTTTCAAACGCCTCCAGGAAACCCTCATACATAGCCGCCAGGTTTTGAATATCTGCCACGGTACAATCGGGATTATTCAAGGATGCCTCATCCGGGTTCATACGAGCGGTCATGTACAGACCCATCATGGTCGCCAGGGATTGCATCTGGCCGCTGTTTCCGCTGAGGGAGCTGTATTTATTGGCCGCCATCAGGTTGGCTTCCCACGCATCGTCGACCATACGCAAATAGGCCGCCTCTGCGCCAACCGCTTCGATCTTCGTGGAAGAGATCGCGCGCACGCCAAAGGCATGGTCCGATGAGGTTACACCAAAGTAACCGGGCTTATTGCCTTCCGGAGGAATCCACTTGGTATATGCGAAGTTACTGTTCAGCTTTATGATACGGCCGTCCTCACCGTACTCTGCACCGTACAGAGGGTTGGTCAGAAGCGCCGCCTTGTTCAGCTGCGCAGGACGAAGAACCAAGTTATCCAATCCGTAGGACGGGTCACTCAGGTTGATCATATTACCCCACGTGAGGTTCGCCGCCAAAATGGACTGACCCTCGGCCGCGAAGGAATCGCCTATCGCGGATTCAAGAGGCAACCTTCCGTCGGGAGCAACCAGAGCAATCTCCAAGTTACCATTGGAGGCCACTGTCGTGCTGACCCCCGTCACCTCGGGGCTTCTGGACAAAACGATCCAGGCGAAGGAGGTGGTCATAACCATAGTGAAGGAGATCACCAGCAAAAGAGCGACTGCGACAACGCGCTCCTTGAGATCGGGCAACAGCTTCTTATATTCCGCAATGCGTTGCTTAGTATCATTCACGATCAGCTACCTCCGTTTCTTTTCTTTTTTGCACTTTATCTATCCTCATTTTTTTACCGCCTCTGCGCTGATTCGAAGCGTAGGCGTTTCCGTGGTGGAATCGGTGCGAAGCGCAAAGCTCAGCGCTTCACCGTTCATATCAAACAGGATCTCCTCGCCGCGGTTGTTCGTAAATACGTATACCCATGTGGCGCCGGTTTCGGCCCCTGCGGGGGTCTGGTGATCCAACGCGCGAGCAGACAGGACATAGGTCTCGCCCGTTACGGTCTGCGTGGCCGTGACAGACATCGCCCGGGATTCATCGCCGAACCCGTACACGCGGATGCGAATCCCCGTGTGCTCGGTGCTTTGGCTGCAAACCACCTGAAAGACGATTTCTTCTTCGCCATCGTCCTCGATGGGCTGAAGCACGGTGACAGCGGGTTTGGCCTGAGCTTGGAATCCCACATCGGCTTCCCCCGCGGTCATATACCGCGCGAAGGATTCTCCGATGGCAAGGCGCCCTGCCGTCAGGAGCAGAAGCATACACGCCAGCAGCAGCATTCCCACGGCGGCCTGCGTGAATCTATTTGATTTCTCTTGGCGAAGATCCATGAGAATACTCCTTTCCGAAGGTATATCAAGTATTTGCGTCTGCAGCCGTTACGGTGCAGGTCCTGTCACTTTCGGCATTCACCGTAGTGTTGTCTCCGTCGGCCAGGTAGTCTTGGATATTCGCCTGAGCCTTAAATCCATCGGGAAGCGTTTCAGCCTGAGCGTAGCTGGTAAATGTACCGCTCTGTACCCGGATAATTGCGTTCTCCACACCGGATTCGTACTTTCTGATCGCCTGGGAGAAGTCACTGATCACCGCACTGTTGGTTACGGTCACCGAGACGATCCAATCGGTGTGGTTCACGGCGTAGTTGGCTTCCAAATAAATACCGTCACCGGTATCTGTCCAGCCGCTGACCGAGTACGCAGGGTCGCTGATTTCTTTCAAGGTTCCATGAACCGTGGAATCCTTGACGGTTACCGTACCGCCCTTCACCACAAGGCCTGTGCCGCCCGTGAGCGTCGATTGGTTAGAAACAGTCAGCGTACTGTCACCCTGAGGATGATAGATGGCGGCGTACAGACCGCTCACCTCGGTATTCGACACCACCGTGTCGATTCCGCCGTAGCTACCGTTATAGAGAATACCGGCGTAACCGGCCCCCGTAACGGCGGAGCCCTGGATCACCACCCGGGTTCTCGTTTGGGATTCGTTTTGGTTTCCGTACACGTGGACACCGTAGAGGTCCGCCGTGATGGTACTCTTGTTGATGTAGATCGTGGAGCTGGTTCCGAGTGAGGCTTTATGATCCTCCACCCGCACGCCGGTGTCCACGTTGGTCATAGTCACGTTGTTCACGGTCAGGTGCGCCCCGGTCATATGCACGGCGATCATATTATTGGTAGATGCCGAGCCTTGGATCTCACCGTTCTCTATGGAGAGCTTGGCGCCCTCTGTCAGGGTCGCAACCCGATTCACACCGTCGCTCACCGACAGGGTCTTGCCGTTCAGGTCGATGGATGCGGTGCCGCCGGTCATCTGCAAGGTCTTGGTCAATTCCAGATCCTCCTGCAGTTGGATCACGCCCGCCGTCGGGTCGGTCAAAGCCGCCTGCAGCTCCTGCACCGAGCTGACGGGACGGAAATCCTCACGGCTGTTCTGACCGGTCACGGTCACGGTTGCCGTATACGTCCGGGTGTCGTTTTCGGAACCAATGGCCGTATCGTAGGCCATATTGGCTCGGATCTCCTCGGCGGTACACAGGTACAGCCACACGCCGTAGCCGTCGCCGTTGACCGAGATGGGGTAGTAGCCGTCTACCGCGGCCACCGTGGGGTCGGTCAGATCCAGCGTACCAACGTACCCGTCGGTAGCGGTCAGATCTGCTATGAATGCCTCCACAGACGTAAACCCATCCACCGTAAGAAGGTTCCCTGCGGCATCAAAGGTCGTCGTGATGGGATCGTATGCATATTCAATCGGGCGAATGTAGTCCTGGGGCGTGATCTCGCCATTCACGTTCTGTCCCCATACGTAGTAGCCCAACACGTCGTACACCCACATCCATTTGATCAACGGACCGTTTTGCACGGTGTCGGACAGGAGCAGCTCGCTATGGGGGTAAATGGTGTAGGTATAGCTACTCATCCCCGAAATATAGACCCGCTCCATAGTCTCGGAATTTCTGTCGGTTTGGGTATCCACGTAGAAGTAGAGGCGTTTCCGCATCTCCTCCTCCATGCCGTTCTTGTTCACGGTGGCGCTGGCGGCCACGATGTGATCGCCCGCGTTGGTCACCCGCAGAGGAATAATTCCTTCGTCACCGGGTGTTGCGGAAACGGTCCCACTGACGAGCAGCTCAATTTGGCCGTCAAACTCCCATTGTTCGGCTTCAAACGAGAGACCGCCCGTCTGCACGACGTTGGTATACCAAGCCACGGTCAGCGAAAAAATCAATACAATCGTCAGCACGACCGTAATAATGGCCAAGGAGGCCTGCAACAAAACGTTGCGTCTGAGAATTCCCAGCACCCCCGCGTGGCTCAAACGATCGTGCCAAGAATTATTGTTTTTTCGATTTTTCTCGGTCATTCTCCTGTTTCAGCTCCTCAAGTACCTCGGCGCGCACGCGCGCCATCATTTCCTGTTTGATCTCCTCGATCAGCTCTGCGCGGATCCTCGCCTGCATCTCCTCGTATTCCTCCTTGGATATACCGGGCGGGATCTGTCGGTTCCCAACCGTTTGGGGGGGCGGGGGCGCAGGACACCCGACCGATGCAGTCGCTGTGTTTTGGTGTGCGTTCGTTTTTCCCTTGTTTCCGTTCTTTTCCATCTCCAGCAGGGATTCCATGGCGGTTTCCAGATCCTGCTTGATGTTTCCCACGCTGTTACGGAAGATCAGTCCGGCGATCACCAGGCACGGAAGCGCGATGCACGCCATAAAACTGACTTCATTGGAAAAGAAGGCCACCAAATTGGTCAAAAAGTCGGATTCGTTAGAATTCCAGACCACTCTCCCCACCAGATTCTCCTTCGTTACGGGATATCCGTCTGCGGAAGGGTTCGCATCGCCTTTGGTTTGCAGGCTGACCGCACCGTTTTCATCTACGGTTTTCCCGATCACACGGTGGGTAATCATGCGTCCCCGCATGCCGGGGGAAAGGGATTGAAAGCAGATCACGTCGCCCGGCTCCAGCTTCTCTATGTCTGTCTCCCGTGAGAGAATCAAGGTTCCCGGAGGAATTTCGGGCTCCATGCTTCCCGTTACCACGCGAAAGAGGCTGTTCCCAAAGAACGTAGCATACCCTTTCGTGAGCACCTGTACGACCACCGTGAAGCAAATAATCACGGTGCAGGCCAACAGAACCGTCACGAGAGCAGGTAACACCTGCTTTTTAAAACTGATTTGTCGTTTCTCCATTTTCTAACCTTTTGCGTCCCCGATGGAGCGAGGACGCGGGGCGATGCTCAATGACCGCCTGCCAATTCAATACTTAACGCGATGTCGATGACACGGTTCAGGTTGACGCAATCCGCGTCCTGTCCCTCCAACCAGACGAACATGCGGATACGCTGGGGCACGTTTTTCTCCAGCCGCACGATATGCGTATCCTCGGTGGCACCTGCCAAACCGTCTTTCTCGACAATTTCTTCAACGTGTTGGCTGACCACAATATCATTCAGGTACGCCTCGGAATAGGCGTACAGATCGCCGCCTCGCTTGAAGAAGCGCCCCGTCTGCACATACGGCAACAGATGGTTTTGCAGATATTTGCCGTAAAAGGCCTGTTTGATCTCCTCGGGGGACATACTGTCCGCGTTTTTCTGGCTGTACAGCCAGGTGTCAAAAGCCTGATCCAGGGTAATACCCAAGGCTGTTTCGGGGGTTCTCCAGTTACTTGTACGCTGAACGGCCAGTTTCCCGTTCATGTCGGCGTACACGACCTCGCCGCCCTCGTAGCCGACGGGCTTGGTGATGTAGTAGGCGCCGGGAAGTCCTGCGGGATGCAGGTCTGCGTTGGGTTCGTACACCGTGAAGCGGTAGCCGCTGGTATACAGAGTCTCCTCACCGGGCTGCTGGTACATACCGCGCAGGGTGGTATAGTCGCTGTCGTACATCGCGCTTCGTCTGTACAGATCCAGATTCAGCTCGTCGGTGATCACATCCGTACAAACCAAAAATCCCACGCGCGCCGAAGCCGCGGCGTATCCGTCGGTCTGCCCCAAAACGTATTTTCCGTTCTCATCCTTCACGGGATCTCGGATCTCCGTCAGGTAGCTTCCGCTGTTTCCCTCGCCGTCACCCATGGAAATACGCAGGGTATAGTCGGCACTGGGAGAGACGACCCAGAAATCCAGGAAAACGTAGCTTCCCTTTTTCGCCAGGTCTCCCTGCTCGGGCGTCAGGTTGGCGTATAGCAGATCGGTATCACAGGGGAATGCGGATATGGGCTTGAGCTGGCCAACCACAGCCGTCCCATCAATGACCTCGCGGTCATTATAATCGTATGTTTCCGCCAAATACCAGTTGACACCGTCGGCCGTGGAAACGGGGGTCAGCCCGGCCAGGTCATGGAGGTAGTCGTACTGCTCGTATTCGGAAAAATGCAAATTGCTGTCGAAGTGTCCCGGGAAATGGTAGGTGACACCCCCCACCTCCTTGGACAGATCGGGCGCGATCAGAATGGTGTTGCTGCCGCCGATGGTGATCTGTATACCCTCCACGGCGGGGGAATCCGAAATGGTAAACCACGCATACGACACCGTCACGATCATAACGGCCGTCAGAACCAACGCCATGACCGCAGCCACAAGCTTGCGAATCATTTTATTCATATTGCCTTAGTCTCCGGGGCGGTTCAGCCGCCCTGTGTGACGTCTTGGGTGACGCCTGCTGTTTATTTGGATGCGGACTGCCGCGCCTGCTGTCTTTGACGGCGTTCTCTCTCGCGGGCTTCCTGTTCTTGTCTCAACTTCTCGGCTTGCTCGGCGCGCCGCTTCAGGCGGCGGTCCAGCGTGGTGCGGAAGCCCTGCAGCGTCTGGGCGTAGCAGGCCACGGCGGCCATATCCCGCTCATGCTGCTCGGCGCGGAGTCGTTCCTCCTCGGCCTCCTGCTCCAGGCGCAACCGCTCCAGGCGTTCTTCCTCCTCGCGGATAGCCTGTTGCTCGGCCAAAAAAGCTTCGTAGCGCGCCCGTTCCTTTTCGTCGCGGCGGCGTTGCTTTTCCCGCTCTGCTTCCTCGCGGCGCAGTCGCTCGGTCTCCTCCAGCACCTCCACGGCGTCGGCAAAGTCCTGCTTGGCTTCTGCTTCCTCGGCCGCTTGCTCCTCACGAGCCATCTTATGCTCTTCAAGATGCTCGTGGAAGTACGCCAGCTCCTCTCGGAACAGCTTTCCGCGGCGGCGGTCCTCCTGCTCGCGCTCCATGCGCTCCAAGAGAAGTCGCTCCTCCTCGGCGGCCTTTTCCTGACGGATGCGCTCCTTCTCCACCTCTTTTTCGTGGCGGATGCGCTCCTTTTCGGCCTCCTGCTCCTGACGGATGCGCTCGGCCTCCTCGCGTTTTCTCTGCTCCTGTTCAGCTACGAGGCGGCGCCGCTCCTCGGCCTCCTCCTGCATGAGCTGTTCTCGGGTCAGCTCCTCGATGAGTACCTTGCGGATCTCCACGTCGGGAATATCGTAATCCTCGGTCAGCTCCTCGATGATCTCCTTGATGACCTTGGGCTTCAAGGCACGCTTGCGCTGTTTGCTGGGAACCGGCATTCTGCGGTCCTTATCCCGCTCCAGATAGCCCTTGAGCACGACGTAGTTAAAAAGGATGTTGTGGTAAATATCCCGCTCAAAATCCTCGTTTATGTAGGGATTCTGCTCGATGATCTTAATGGTATAGCCCACGTCGCCGTAATTACGCAGGAACTCGAACAGCTCCACGATCTTACGGTAGTTGGGGTTTTTCTTCAGGACGTTGGTCTTGGTAATGGTTCCCTTCACGCGGGACAGCTTGGACAGGGTCTGGGCAAACTGGCTATGCATAAAGGTCGTCAGCAGGCGGTGCAGGCGGGAGATCCGCTCGAAAACCTCGCGGTTCTTCTCGTCGGTCTCCATGGCGCTGTCGATATCCCGAATGTGCATGAACATATCCAAATGCACGGTTTCGGTGGCGCTGGCCATATCGCTGCGCATTTTCAGCTTGGCGCCGAACTCGTCGCTCATGGCGGAAAACAGCGCGTCGTAACGGATCTTGACGAACTGGTACGCCATCTCCAACGTGGTGAACACGATACGGTTCTCGTAGAGACCGATGGTATCCTCACGGTAGCGCTGCATGAGACGGCTGGGACGCACGTTTCCCGTTTCCTCATTGAAATCCTCAACGAGGGCCGCGTGCTGAGCCAGGTGGCGCACCACCTCGTCTCCTGTTCGCTTGGCGTTGGCCACGTTGACGATCAGTTCCTCTTCCTTAATAACATTTCGGGGGGAGGAGATGATGTTCTGGAAGCCCTCCATGGCGTCCTCGATGGCGTCCACCCAGGAGGTATCCACGATCTTTTCCATGCGGCGGTTGGAAAACTGGAACTCGTTATCCGCCCGCGCAACGGACTCCATGAAATATTCGTAAAAGTCGGTACTGGAGAGAGCGCGAATCACGCTTTTCGCGTACTTTTGATATACGGGATCGATCACTTCCAGCGTTTGATTCACGCGGTCGTTCTTCCCGGATTTTGAGCTTGCCATATCCACGCCCTCCTTTCAGTCGGAATGGGATTGTGCTTTAATTGTTCTTCTTCAACTGTTCAATGTACTGTTTACAGATCACCATGGTGTTCTTACCGAAGGTGCGATCCAAGTAGTTCTCAAACTTGGTCAGCTCATCCTTCATGAAGCCCAGGCTCAAGGACTCGAACTTACGAAGCACCTTCTTGGCCACGATGAAGTCGACGGCCTGGAGCTCGGTGCCACCGCAAGCGATGAAGCAAGGCACGTAATCGCGGATCTGCTTCATGATACGGTTACCGAAGGCAAGGCGGAAGGCCTTGATGACGTAAGCGTTGACCTCGTCCAGCTTATCCAGCATTTCCTGGGAAATGGGATAATCCTGCTTGGCCTGCTCGAACAGAGCGTTGAGATGATCGGTAGAAATGTAAACGGGAGGTGTATCCTCGCACTCAAAGGCATCGGCGCGGCTATCCAGGTCGATGGGGATGGCGCGGTCGTACACCTTATCCGCCACGGCGAAGGTCGAGTCGTCGTTGTTAATGGTACCGACGAACCAGATGTTGTTGGAGATCTGAACCGTACCGGCGTCAATGAGGCAGGGGTCGTTGTCCCATACGGCGGTGACGATATCCACCTTCCACTCCTCCTGACGGGGCATTTCCAGAATGGAGAGCATTTCCGCAAAGTAGTACTCTACACGAGCGATGTTCATCTCGTCGAGAATGACGATGTGGGGATCGCGGTAGTAGTTACCCTCGTAAATGGCTCGCAGGAAGTCGGTTTCGGAGTATTTCTTGGTAAACTCGTTGTAGTAGCCGTACAGCTCGGTTCGCTCACGCCAGGAGGGCTGAACCGATACCACGGAGGTGTCCTTCTGCACGAACTTACCGAAAGCGTAGGGGAGGGAGGTTTTACCTGTACCCGAAATACCCTGGAGAATGATGATGCGGGCGGTACCGAGGGATGCGATGAAGTAGCGCATCATGTCCAGCTCGTAGTAGAGATGCAGGCGGGAGGCGGCGAACTTACGGAACTGCTCGCAGATCTCCGGCAGGGTGATCTCGTTGTTGTACTCGGGAGGCTGATACTCGGTCTTATAGAAATTATCCACCGAGGTGAGACGGAAGAAGCGGCTCTCGGAGGGATCGATACAGGGGGAATCGAAGCGGTTGCGGTTGGCGTTGGCGACAAATTCTTCCTTTGTTTCCTCGTTTTCCGCGGCTTCGTCGGAAGCATCCTCCGGCTCGGGCAAGCCACCGTCACCCAGCTCGGCCACCTTCATGGCCAGCAGGCGATCCTTTTCGTAGTTGGCGCGGATCAGATCCTTCTGAAGCTGGCGCACCTGCTTTTGCAGCTCGTCAAACTTTCTGGGAGAGATGCGGAAGCGGAAGATCTTCTTGCAAAGCTTCACGATTCCGATCACCGCAAAAACAATGAGCACCAGAAGAAGCAGGTTGACGATGATCAGCATGACCCACTCGCCCGTCGAAAACGAGCCCGAGTGCGCCTCTATGATCTCCTTTCGCTTCCGGAAATCCAGAAGGTAGAGAAGAAAGTCTCCCAGCGCTCCGAAAACCTCTGCCAGGCGGCGGAAAAGATTCCCCATATCCTGGAAGAAATAACGCAAAAAGTTATCCATAATGGTCTATTGACTCCTTGTTTTGATACGGAAGATCAAAACATTGTTGTGTGATTTTTGGTTCCTACAGCTCGAGCCTTGGCCAACTCGGCCAGCTCCGCCTCCAGTTCGGCGCGGATCTCGGCTCGCATCTTTTCCTTTGTCAGCTCGGTGCGGATCTCGGCGCGGATCAACTCCCGCATTTCCTCGGAAGCGAGCTCCGCGCGGATCTGCTCACGGATCGAATCGGGCTTAGGCGTCTTTACTGCTTCCCTTTGCCTCACGAGCTTGGAAACTCGCGATTGAGCCACTTTGGTTACAACGATAGAACCTATGACTACGATGAGCAAAAGGCTCAGGATCAGCAACCATTCCATGCTTACTGCTCAGTATTCGCCCCGTCGGTGGTTTCCTCAGCGGCGGGCTCGGCAGGAGCAGCCTCGGGTGCAGCCTCCTCAGCGGGAGTAGCCTCAGGAGCGGCCTCAGCAGGTGCGGTCTCGGCAGGTGCGGTCTCGGCAGGTGCGGCCTCGGCGGCGGCCTTTTCGGCGGCCATACTGGCCAGCAGCTCGGCGCGAAGCTGTTCGCGGAGCTCAGCCTCGATGGCGGCGCGGTCTACGGCCTGGGCCTGGGTAACAGCCGCTTGAGCCGTAGCCTGGGCGGCGGTCTGGGCGGCGGCAATGAGATCCTCGGTGCGGCCGCGCTCCTGCTCAAACTTGATGCGGTTCTTCACGTTCTGGTACTCGAACAGCACGCGGAAGAACTGAACCAGATGGAACAGGAAGAACAGGAATACGGGAATTACAACCACGATCAGGAAGCCCGTGCTGGTCTGCAGGTAGTCAAAGACCTTACCTACGCCGGGCACCTTGAGCTTATACTGACCCACGATCTCGGACTCATGTACGGTCAGCGGGTCGGCGGTGGTGTTGTTATCACCCTTGGTTTCAAAAATCAGGTATCCGCCGCCGTCGTAAATCTTGATAATACGGTGCGTATTCAGTACGCGCTCACCGTTGATGATGGTCCAGTAGGTAATGATGTCACCCTCATACTCGACTTCGTTACCGTTCTCGTCCTTGTATTTACCGGGCGCTCTCAGGGTCGAGGGATCCTCAACGCCTGTGGCAATGACGAGATCACCGGGATCAATGGTGGGATACATGGAGTCGGTCTGAATGGACAGAAGGCGCAGTCCGAAAATGTTCGGCACACCGTTGCCCGAAGTAGACACGAAGGAAACGTAGGTAGCGATCACGGCGACAACGATGGCAATGATGAGCACCACGTTGATGACCGTATTCAGTACCTTCTTAGCCTTCTTCTCTTCCTTCGCCTGCTCTTTTTCAACAGCAGCTTCCACAGCAGCCTCAGCCTGCGTGTTGTCGGTTTCGGGGAGCGCGGGGGCGTTCTTCTTTTTCATGATGTCCTCCTGCCGCTTGAAACGGCTTCTTGATTTTGATGGTATATGTAAATGTATTGGGCTACAAAGTTTTCAAAGTTGATTTACTTCCCTGTTTCGGGGGCCTCGGTTTCCTCACCGCCGACCACACCCGAATCGTGGTAGGTCTCGGCCTTGAACTGGATGTTGGCCGTGATCTTGGCGTCGGCTATGCCGTTGGTGCAGTCAATGTCCTGCCCCTCCAGCCAGATGAACAGTTGGATCATGACGACCTCTTCCTCGTGGAGAACAAACATCTCGGGATTCTCCACGAATTCACCGAAGGTGTATTCCTGCTCGTCCCGCAGGGGAGGCTTATTTTCCTTCCAGGAGGTCGCGGTCTGGGTAATGATGTGTGAGGGGTCGATCAGGGATTCGGTACCGTCCAGGGAGGGCGTGGGGCTGTACCCCTCGGCTCCGCTCGCGTGACGGTTGCTGTTGGGCTCGTAGATGAAGAACAAAGGCTCCTCATCGGTGGGCTGATACGCCGCATCCAGGCGGAACACCTTGATGCCGACGCGGATGGCGTCCTCGGCGCCCTTGCCGCCGTTATCGTGGCGCAGGGCTTCCGCATTCCAGACGGGGGTTCCTATGACGTAGGTACCCGCACCCCTTTGGCCTCCCTCGTACACCGCAACTGCCGGTGTGAGGGAGACAATGACGGTTTCGTCGGAGTGTGCATAAAACGTACCTATACTGTAATAACCTTCATAATTATCGCGGTTTGCGTTGCGCTCGTCCGACAGCGGGACCCATTTTCCGGTCAATCTGCCGTCCATTCCGTAGACCGCGCCATAAAACTTTTGATCTTTTTGGGACCAGGTAGCGGGGCGGAGAACCGCCTCCTTCTCTACCAAATCAGTAAATGAGATCTGCTTGACCCACTCGCCGCTCTCGGGGGATACGGAGAAATCCATACCCGCCATGGCGTTGATGTACATAGCCATGTTGCTGACGCGGGGGGTCTGGGAAATGTTGAACCAGGTGTAGGAGGCAACCGTGAGCAAAACCAACAGCATCAGGATCATATAGAAATACAAGACGATATAGCCAAAGCTCTTTTTGCCCGGCTTGGTTTTCTTTTCGGTCACGGTTTACTCCTTTCTCGGGAAAAACCCGAAAATTTCTGTTGTCCCGCCCGCCCCCGAAGGGGCGGGTGGGGGGTGCGCTGCTTTTTAAAGTTTCAATTAATTAGCTGTAACGGTAATCGTAATAGCTCCCGTGATCTCGTCCTTCGGGATGGTATACTTACCGTCGGTAGCGGTCAGAGTCTTTTCTGCGCCGGAGCCAACCTTATACTTGACCGTGTAGGTCGTACCTTCGGTCGTGCCGGTCAGCTCGAAGCTGTAATCCTTGTTGGCAACGGTCTTCTTTGCGGTATCATCAATGCCGATACCATCGGGAGCATTGACGGTGACACCGTAAGAAGCGCCGGGAGTATGCAGGTTCGCGTACTCCATGGGAACCAGGTTAGCGGAGCTGGAGAACTGGAAGTTAGCGGTACCGACGACGGATGCGGCGTTGTCGAAGCCAACGTCAGCATTGGTCATGGAAGTACCGTCCAGGTAGACCAGAGCCGATACAGGGGTAGCGGTATTCTGGGCAAGCGAGGTAATAACAGCATCAGCCTTAGTCTGCTTTGCCATACTAGTCACAACACCCTCGGCGCTATAAATATCATCTACCAAACCAGTATACTGATACGGATCCTCGGTGGTTCCTGCGCCTGTTCTGGTCGAGTAATACTTGCCGTCGTTATAATAGTACTTAATGGTTGTCGTGGAGGTTCCATCGGTGGTTACAGTAATGACAACGTTCTTACCTGCATCCAGATTATCAATAACCTTTTTGTAGATGTACATCTTCGCAGTCACACCGTCAGCACCAACAGTAGCGTTGTCCACATCCAGACGAGCCTCGGCCAGAATGGTACCGCCATTCTGCCTGTTCAAGCTAGGAGTAAAGAACACGATGCGGATGTTCTCCATCAGATCCTTGACGTTCTGAGTGGAGAAGTTGGGAGAGGTGGATGCGAAAGTCATGGAGCTTCCGTGACCCATGGTGGACTCGTTGGCGTTGTCCTCGTAGATGCGGTCGGCTGCATCAGTCTGCAGGAGCAGGTCGGACTCGGCAGCGTTGGTGCGGAAGGCCAGATCCAGAATGTAGCCGTAGAACTCGGACAGAGGCTGGGAGCCACCAGCTGCCGCAGGAGCATCAAGGGAAGCAAAAACATTACCCACACTAGTCAGGTATACAGTAGGCACGGTGGACTTTGTGGTCATGCGGGCCTTCATGTTGTTCAGGGTCACGCCATTGTACTTCACTTCATCAATGGTGATGGAGGCGTTGTAGTTACCGCAGTGGTCAGCGATATCGGCGTATACACCGGCGCCGGAGACCATGGAAACGGTCAGGCCGCCCTGGGAGGTAACCGAGGAAACCAATGCGCCCATGTCGGCCTTGATCTGCTCGGGCGTCATGTTGTTGACAGTCATGGCGTCGGGTTTAGCCAGTCTATTCAGAGGCGTGGTGATTTGACTCCAAGTATAGTTAATAGGGGCATCTGTCGGAACCGTGGGTACAAAGGTATCGGCAGTCAACTCACTCTGCGCGGTCTGCACTTCAGTAATGGTAGCCTGCAGAGCGGCAAAGGCGGTATCCAATGCATCGGGAAGGTCAACTGTACCGATAGCGGTGAGTACCTTATCAAGAGTAGCACCCTCTGCATTCACGGCAGTCTGGACAAGAGTCCAGGACTCATCTGCTACCTGGCTACTGGCAGCATAGGCCAGAATGTACTGCATGTAAGCCTTCTCGATGTACTGCAATGCGCCGGTAGTGGTGCCATCGCCCAGCAGATCCTTGGTGATCTGAATCAGGGAATTAATCTCAGCCTTAGTAAAGGTAGCATTCTCACCCTGAGTAGCCTTCTTGATAACGATATTAGCCAGAGTAGAGCCCTGTGCCTCCAGAGAAGCGGCTGCCATGTTCTTGGCAGAGCCGGCGGCGGTAGAAGCCTGGGACAGAGCGTTGCGGAATGCGAGCTGGCGCTCAGACATACCCGAAGACACGCCCACGCCGCGGAGACCAAAGTCGCTACCGGGCATGAAGGAGGTGCCATTGTAGTTACCGAATACCGTGTTGGCATTGAGCTTGGTCACACGGCCGTCGGGACCATATTCAGGAGTCTGCAACATAGCTAACGCCAGAGAATTTCCGGTGGCGTTCAGTTGGGAGGGCATGAGAACGATCTGATCAAGACCGTAGACCGAGTTGTCTTTTACATTAACCAGGTTACCCCATGCGCGGTTGACTTTGTCAATGTCGTGGCCCTCTACACCGGTGGAGAGACCAACTGCAGAACTGATATTCTCCAGAATACCGTCCTCGGGCAACATGGCCATCTCCAGCGCACCGTTTGCACCGATAGAAGTGGAAATACCGGTCACTTCGGGCGCGGTCGACAGAGTGAACCATGCGTAGGTGGAGGATACCACCATGATCATTGCAACCAGCAGCATAGCGACAGCTGAGACGAGTTTGGCTCGAATGCTGCTGATCAGCTTCGGTTTTTTAGTCATTTTTTCATTCATTCCTTTCAAAAAGAATTCATGCGCGTATTTCGAACGCCGCCGAATTGCGACGCTCGTAAACCTTCCGCCGAAGGTATGCAGACTTCGCATAGGTGAGCGCAACCTCGCGAAGAAAACATCATAGTAAAGTAAGTTCTGACTTGTGGCGCAAGCCCCGTCGGGTGCTTAGTCGTTGGGAGCGTGGTTCCAGAAATTGCGCCAGAAGTCCAGCCAGGAATCCACCACGCCCTTCTCGTCGGAATCGGTCGCGGATTCTCCCAGCAGTTCCATATGTACCTCAAGACCCAGGTGTCCGCCGATAAGTTCGTTGACGCATTCGGGATCGTCTCCCTCCAGCCACATCACTACGGTGTACTTGTGGATCTCCATCGGTTGCATTTCTCTGCGTATACCCTGTGTGATCACGGATTCCGACAAAAAATCCCGGGGAATCACACGCCAATAAGTGATCGGCCCTTTTTGTCCGGCGATCTCATACTGTCCTTCGGGGTCCTTTGCCTGCTCGTACAGAGGGGCGTGCAGGTAGCCTCGGTCGTGGTCTTCCTCGGGAGGGATGCATTCGGGTTTCCCGTCTTCGCCTTGCTTGGCATAGAACAGCATCTCTCCATCCTCAAAAACCATGACCCAAACCGCCGCAGCCATACCCTTGCTCTCGGAATTCAACATCAATTCCCACTTGTAATCCGCGGCGTTTTCGCCTTCGTTGCGGATGTAGTAGGTGTACGCAAAATAGGTAGTGCCGTGCATACCGTCATACTGATCCACGTCCTCCGGAATATCCGAAATGGACTTACAGGGAACGTGCTCCAGGGGGGTACACACCAGATAGGTTGTGGGGTTTGCGAAATCAGCAGTCTCACTGAGCGTGAAGCCCTCTCGGAACATACCCTCGGACATATTAATGGTGAAATGTCCGCGGAGAGTGGTGATCCAGGACAGGGCGAACAGAGCCACAACGACCATGATCGCCAGGCACAAAAGGAGTGAGCCTCCTTTTCCGCTGAAGAGCAACCGCATCGTTGCGAATTTTCCGTTTTTGTCGAAGTACAGGTTCATGCCTGACGCCATGACCTCAAATTCCTTACGGTCTTTGATGCCCATCTCCTTCATTTCCTGACGGAGAAGCTTGCGTCGTAGCTTAATGTCTTTGATCTGACCTTTGGTCAGAGGCACGCCGCCCTGTTTTTTGGCAAACAGGAAAAACGGCTTTTTTTCAGAATCGGGAATCTTGGGTTTTTTCATTGTTTCGTTGTTTCGTTCAGCCATAGCCCACGCTCCGATTCACGGTTACGCCTGCTCCGATTCGTCCACCGTTTCTGCGGATTCCTCGGCCTCGGGTAACGCTTTCTCCGAATTCCCCTCCTCGCTCACGTCGCCGCCGTTATCGGGAAGCGTGTCTTCTTCCGCGACCTCGAGGTCTTCAAGATCTTCGTCTGAGGCTTCGGGCACGTCCGCTTCGGGCGGAGGCGGAGGCTCGGGAACGTAAGGCTTGGGGCCAAACTCCTCCCGCGCCAGGGAATCCAGAATGAGCTCATCCTCGTTTACCTGAATGCCCGTCATGGTACCGCCCGCGCAGTGAACGCCGCAAGCGAGCAACCAAGCCAGGGTATCGGGGCTGTCGGCGTTACCGCCGAGCAGGGTGAAGCCCATATGGCGCAAATTGTTCATGGTGTTGGCCGTTTCCTGGCTGAGATACAGACCGGGATCCAGGCGCACGTGGGTAAATCCAAGCTCAAGCACCCGCTCGGGAGGGAGCTGCTCGTCGGGACGGTAGCCGTCCAGAACCAGCTTCACGCCGTTGCGCAGGTACCGCTGGATGATCTCCAGGTTGGTCTTACTGCAGGTACGAACCAGCTCATCCGGGATGGTCAAAAGAAGACTTCCCTTCTCGATGGGTTGGTCGATGAACAGTTGGTTGAATTTCTGCAGCTGGGTTCCCGACAGGTAGAAGTCGGGCAGCATATTCAGGAGGATACCCTCCAGCTTCAGCTTGCAGTTCTGTATGCGAACCACGGCGTCGGAGGCTTCGTACAGGAAATACCAGGAAAGCTCCTCGACGAGGTTGGTTCGGCGGAACATGGCGCGCAGCTCCTCGGCGCCCTCGGTCTCACCGGGCTGGTCAGCGATGCCGCCAAAGCGAGGGGTTGCCTCGTAGAGGGCGACGTCACCGTTCTCGGTGGATACCATGGGACGGTAGGTTAGGCCCATCACGCGGTCAGGACGCTTGTCGATCAGCGGGATGGTCTTGGGAAGGGTGCGCGTGTAGGAAATGTACTTTTGGTAGATGGCGTAGCAGGCGCTTTTGGACGCCTTCAGCACCTTGATCAGCGCAGGCGACCAGGCGGTAGCCTCGCCGGCCAAAATGGTTTTGTACGCGATATCAAAGGGGGTTTCGGATTTCGTCTCGGAAGCCAGGCGGTCCAGCTCCTTGGCCATACCCACGATCTGTGCGATGAGACTGATCTCGTCGCCCTTTTTGCCGTCGGGATAGCCCGAGCCGTCCCAGCGCTCCATGTGCTGTTCGCAGGCCTCGCGCTGCATCAGCCACGGGATGTTCATGGTGGGGCGTTCACGGAAAACACCCTTTCTGCGATCCTTGGCGTGGGCGTTGCGCTCCTGCAGAGCGGCTACGAGCAGGCGTCCGTCGGTGGTGTACTTTTTATAGACGGCCCTCTCTTCCTCGGTGAAATCGTTTTGCCACAGTTGGTATTCCGGGGGAACGAGCGCCTTTCCCAGCTGGTGATACATGCCGCATTTATACGCAACGTCAGCGTACTGACCGCGCATGCGTTCCTCACCCTCCTTGGTGGTTGCACCGAGGCGGAACTTACATGCCTGCACAAAGAGCGCCTGCGTATACGAGGCGACTCTGACCGACTGTTGCCGTACGGCAGGCGTCAATCCGCGAAACGCATCGTCCCAGGATTCGTATTCCTTTCTTTGCCAGTTTTGTTCTCTCACAGCTGTTCCCTCATTTTTTCTCTGTAGACCCGTATCCCGACCATGCCGGAGCATGATCGGGAATATGGGTCGTCAAATTTACTTATTCAGCGTCGGTCTGGGGCTCTTCGTCGGCGACTTCGGACACGTCTTCCTCGGTAGTCTCGTTAGAGGTCTCGTCAGAGGTCTCGTTAGAGAGCTCGTCAGCGACATCCTCTGCAACAGCCTCAGTCTCGTCGTCAGCAAATACCTCGTCCTCAGCGGTCTCGGCATCAGCCTCGTCGAGTGCCTCGGTCTCATCCTCGGCAGACTCGGTCAGCTCGGCCTCGTCGTCCTCGATGTTGTAGTCAACAACGGGGGTATCGTCGCCTTCCTTCTTCTTCTTGAGGATCAGGTAGACCACGATCAGAACGGTCAGAGCAACGGTCAGAGCCAGGAAGATCGCGAACAGAACAGGCCAGATGGGGCTCTGCCAACCGGGCTCCTCAACGGGAGTGGTCTCGGCAGGCTCGGTATCGGTCTCGGGCAGTACCACGACGGGTGCCTTCAGAGCGGCGATGGCCTTGTACAGCGCGTCAGCAGCAGCAGTTACAGCAGCCTGATCATCAGCGGTCAGAGCAGCCTTGGCGGCCTCCAGAGCGGTAGTCAGAGCGGTCCAGCTCTCGGTGGTGTACTCCTCCTCAGTCAGAGCCTCGGCGGCAGCGATAGCGGCGTTCAGAGTACCCAGGTCGATGGCCTTTGCCAGAGCAGCGGTAGCATCGGTGATGGCCTTGGTAGCGGCAGCGATGTCCTTGCCCACGGTGGCGTTCAGAGCGGTCTCCAGAGCGGTCCAGCTCTCGGCGGTGTAATCTCTCTCGTTGAGAGCGGCAGCAGCGGCAACAGCGGCGTTGTAAGCGGCAACGGCGTCAACGGACAGGGTCAGGGTTGCGTCAACGGAAATGTCTTCCTTCAGGGTAGTACCCTCGAAGACCGAGGCGGTGCCGCTGATCTTGAGATCAGCGGTCTTGCCTGCGTCACCGGTAACCTTCAGGGTCAGCACGATGGTGGGATCGCCACCCTCCAGGGAGGTGAAATCGTCATCGAAGGGATCCTTAATGTCAACGTTAACGATCTCAACGGTGGCTTCACCCTCGGGAGCATAGGTCAGTTCAAGGGCGTTGATAGCCTTGTCAATACCCAGATCCGAACCGGTCAGGGTAATGGTAATGGTGTCATTCTCAGCGGCGGCCGTGGAGATCATGGCCGTTCCAAGAACGCCCAGCATCATAACCAAAGCCAGCAAAACGCTGAATATTCTTCTCGATGTTTTCATGGTTATTTCCTCCATTTATTCTTCTTAGGATTCAGCGGTGGCTTGGTAATCCTCCCAGTGAGCTGCCTTGTAGGCGGCCAGGTAGGAGTCCTTTGCGTTATGAACGCCATCGTTATTGTAATCGGTTGCGGCGGACAAATGCTCTGCCAGGGTTGCGTCGTTGGCGGCGTGCCACTTGGTCAGGTAAGTATCCTTGGCGGACTGCTTACCGTCACCGTCCAGGTCGCCCAGCACGGCGGCCGTGAACTGATCCACAACAGTCTGACCGTCCAGGATCTTGATAACAGCACCGGTGAAGATCAATCTATCCATATCGGTGATCTCGGTGGTACCGTCAGCCTCAAAGGCCTTGACCGTGTAATCGGCGTAAACGGCTCTCAGAATCTCCAGGAATGCGCCAACGGTCATACCGGTTGCGTGATGAGCATCGGCCACGTATACGTTACCCTTCTTGTAAATGTTGGCAACGTTGGTGTGGGTGTTCTTGTCGAACTCAACCTTACCGTCGGGGTAGTCGTCAGGATCGTATTCGTCGTCGTCTCCACCGGGGCCGGGATCTGCAAGAACCAGCTTGCTAATGGCTTCGTCCAGACGGGCGACCATATCGTCGATCTCACTCTGACTCTCGGCGTTGTTCAGCAATGCCTTAGCCTCTTCCAGAACCGCCTTCATGGCAGCCCAGGAGTCGGTAGTGTACTTGCTCTCGTTCAGACTCTCTGCATAATCGATCTTTTCCTGCAGAGCGGAGTAGTCAAGCTCATCCTCTGCGGAAACGCGCTCCAGCTCTTCAAGAGCCTTCAGCAGAGCATCGGCAGCAGCATCGACTACAGCCTGATCCTTGCTCTCGCGAGCAGCCACAGCGGCCTCGTAAGCATCCATCATGTTCTTCCAGGAGTCGGTAGTGTACTCGGCCTCGTGATCGAACAGCTCCTCAGCGGCCTTGATGGCGGCTTCCAGCTTGGCGTAGTCAATCTCGGGATCGGGAGTAGTAATCTTCTCCAACATCCGAATTGCCTCAAACAGAGCATCAGCGGCAGCATCAACCACAGCCTGATCCAGGCTTGCAAGCGCATCCAGAGCCTCGTTATACTTGGTCATCATGTATGCCCAGCTATCGGGAGTGTACTTAGCTTCGTCAGCGAACAGCGACTGAGCGGCCTTGATAGCGGCTTCCAGCTTTTCGTAATTGATCTCGTCCACAACGGGAGGCAGATCATCAGCGAAGATACGGATAATCACGCTTACGTGATCAACCTTTGCGGTCAGGTCAACGCCGAAACCGCGCAGAACGTCACGCTTAAAGTTCTTCTCGATGTTGTCACGGGAGAAGCCGTAACCACCCAGAGTGGGATTGTACAGGCTACCCAGAGTACGGCCGCTCTCAGGCAGATCGATCTTGTTGTCGATTCTGCGCACGATGGCGGTCAGAACCTTGGCATACTTGGCGTACAGAGCCTCCAGGTCGTTTACGTCGGTGGGAACCACGTCGGCCAGACCCAGATTCTTCAGCATGGTAGCCATGTTATCGCCTCTGGTGTAAGCCTTGACGGTATCCAGCAGCTGGGAAACAGTCACAGCATTGAAGGCGACCTTCAGAGCGTAGATGTTATCGGTCTCGTAGTACTCTCTGATAGCGGCAACCAGCTTGTCGGAGGTAGCGGTGCCCTTCAGGCCGTCAGCCAGCAGGACGCCGAACATCACGGCGTAGTTGTCGTTCTTGGTGAAGTCGATCAGAACCGAGCCGGAACCGCCCCAACCCAGGACGAGATCCTTATCGGCTGCATCGTAGGCACCCTCAACAGGACGGAGATTGATATCCACGTCGGTGGTATCTCTGAACTGCTCCAGGATGTCCAGCAGATGCTGCTTATCCTCGTCGGAACCGACGACCTTGATGTTCAGCTTTCTGGTCTTGTACTCGCCCAGCTCGGTATCACCCGAGCCGATACCGATAGTGAAGTAATCGTTACCGTCGTTATCAACACGACCGGTGACGATCTTCCAGGAACCGGTGGTCAGATCGTAGGAGAAGAGAGGCTGGTCATTTGCGAGAGCATTATAGAGAGCATCGAAATCGGTTACGTCGTCGATGATCAGGTTCATGATGTTAACGATCGCCTGTGCATCGAACATATCGCGGACGTCATCGATCAGCTCCTGCTTTCTGTCGCCGGTGTAAAGAGCTACAAAGTCATCCACACACAGGTTGTAAACCAGGTTGCCGTCGATCTCCAGGTGGTTAGTGGTGTAGCCGTTGAAGAACATATCCACGGCCAGATCCAGCACCATGAACTTCACGTCAGGAATGCCGCCCACGTAGTCGGGGTTCAGAACACCTGCGTTGATCTCAATGGTGATGTTGCCTTCGCCATCCTTGACGAAGTTGTAGAACTTGTTGTGAACCACGCCGAAGCTATCCTGCTCGTAGCCGGCCTTCAGCATATCTGCATCCAGACGGTTGGCGTAGCGGCCACTCAGCACGGTCACGTTACCGGAAACAGTGCCGGCGATGCCGCCATTCTGCTCCAGGCAGCTATCAACGATGGTCAGGTTACCGGTGGAGGTCACGTTACCGTTGACGGTGAAGCCGTTCAGATTCAGAACGGTGGTCTTGTCAAAGGCAAGGTTACCGTTGACGTTATCCAGAAGGACAACGATGGAAGCACCGGAGAGCTTCTTGGAAGCCAGCTGGCCCTTCTTGATCATGCCGACCATGTCCAGCTTGCTCTCGGCTCTTACGTCCACGTAAGCAGCCTCGTAATCCGTGCCCATCTGGGGGAATGCGGTAGCACCGGTGATGGTGATGCCGGTATCGTACTCCTTGATGAAGCCGGTCAGGTTTTCGGGAAGGTTCATGGAACCGAGCAGACCCTTGATGGAGATGGTCTTGGTGATCTCACCGGTGGTCTCATCAAAGGTAATGCTGGTGTATACGTTCTCGTGGCGGTCACGTACCATGTTGAACAGGGTAGACAGCTCGTCACGGGACAGGTCAGGCTGGAAGCCAAAGAGCTTCAGGGTATTCTTCAGAGTGTCGATGTCGGAGTCCTTGCCGAACAGAGGATGTACCACGTCGAACATGAACTTACCGGCGATCTGCGCCTCCATGGCGTTGATATCGCGGATATCCAGGTAACCGGTAACCAGCAGACCGGCGAGATAAGCCTCGTAGGCCTTCTCGGGGATGGTCAGGTTCACGGTGGACTTGCCGTTTGCAAAATCAACCGAGAAGTAGCCCTTCAGCTGGCCTGCCATGAGGTTGCGGATCTGAGCGATCTCGGCAGATGCGCTGCCCAGGGTGATGTAGAAGTCCATCTCGTGGGTGGTTTCGCCCTTGGTAATCTGCATAGTGGTGGTAATCAGCTTACCGCCCAGGGTCTTGTCGCCAGTCACAATCGTGCCGGGCAGAGCGAACTCAATGACGTTGCCGTCAGCGTCGATGGCATACTGCAGATCATCGGTGCTGAAGCCGCTGCTCATGATGGCATCGATAAGAGCCTGCAGGGAGATCTGGCTGTCAGCGAAGACGCCCTTGCCATCCATAGCGATGGTGCTGTAACCCGAAGTTACAAAGCCCATAGCCAGGCCTTCCACAGCGCCGGCCAGTGCGTTGGGCTGAGCGCCGTCGATCTTCATAATAACGGAGTACTTGCCGCCGTTCTCGACCAGAACGAAGGACATAGCGCCGTTGCCGATGGAGTCGTTCAGACCATCGACGAAGGCAACAAGCTCGGAACGGAGCGCAGCTGCCTGCTCATCCGCGATATCGACCTTGTCGAGAATGATCTCGCAAGTGCCGGTTGCGAACAGAGTCTTGAAGGCATCCTCAACGCCGGTGAAGGTGTACTTACCAGCGACAACGTTCAGCTTAGTACCGTTGAGGTAGTAATCGAAACGAACGTTGGAATCGGTGCTGGCGGGCAGATTGACCACACGGTCAATGAAGGTGATGGTCTGGGTCTGGCCGTCCACGATCACGTTAAAGGTCTTGGGGGTCCAGGTAACGGTCAGATTGATGCCGGCCTCGGTCAGCGTAGTGCCGTCGAGGGAAGCCCAGTCAATAGTAGCATAATCGTTGGTGTAGAAGAAGTCATCCACAACTCTGTCTGCCATAGCAGCCTCTACCAAAGCCTTGATATCGGCGACATCCTGTGCAGTCAGATTTCCGTGGTCGATGGAGAAGATCTTGGAAACGGTAACGTCCTTCAAGCCGCCGCCGGTCAGGGTTACCTTAACGGAGGTCTTGTCGGGAGCGTCGACCGAGAAGTTTTCGGTCAGGTAGAAGTCGGGAGCCACATCACCGTAATCGGTGAAGGGGTTGGTCTTAGCGCTCAGAGCGTTCAGCAGAACGTCCAGATCCTTGGAGACATCCACGCGGCTGTCGACGGGCTGCAGGCGGCTGTTGAAGTCGTTCATGGATGTTTCCAGACCGCTCAGCTTCTCCACCAGATCGCCCTGGCCCATGGACTCCAGCAGTTCAGCCAAGGAAGCCTCATAAACCATCATGCGGCTCAGGTAGTTGCTCAGAGCAGACAATGCTTCCTTGAACTCTACACTGTTCTTGTAGTAATATTCCAAAGCGTCTCCGCTGGCCTCGCAAGCCACAAGCAGCTCATACAACTTAAAGTTGTTACCACTCATGCACGCGGGATCCTTACCCATTTCAGTCATGATGGACGCCAGTGCCTTATCATCAGCATCGCCGCCCTGAAGCAGGATTGCTGCAGCATCCAGCGTTCCCTTGGTCACAGAGCCCAAATCGGCCTTTTTGCCCAACAGGCTGGTAAGAGCAGACTTCTGTCCCTGCACATCGTCCCACAGATCGTAGGGCAGAGTGACCAGATTCAGAACGCCGTCCTCCGGCAGATCCAGCTTGAAGGAAACGGTCACGCGATCATACGTGCCCACTACGAGGGTAACGGAGCCCTCATAGTCCTTGGTAACAGGAGTATCACCGTTATTGAAAATGGTGTATGTATCGGGAACCCAGTTCAGATCCTGATAACCGGAGGGATATGCAGTAGCGGTCAGGACGTTGTCCTTGAGCGTCACGCAACTTGCATCAGGATAACGGATCAGCAGATCCTGATTGCCGATAGTCAGCGCGCCGGAGGTCAGAATGGCGGCGGCATTCTTATCGTCAGCAAAGATCACGGAGCTTACCAGGTTGTTCAGAGGAGTGCCAATGTAGGCCTTGCCCTCTTCGCGGGTGATCTCAGTATCCTTCTCAACAGTTACAATCGTGTCCTGATAGTGCTTCACACCGTTGACCAGATAGTCGTAAGACTTGGAAGAGTCTTCATGACGAGGAAGAACAATCAATGCACCGTAGTACAATTCCTTGACTTCGTCGTTATACTTCAGTTCAACGTTATACTTGTTGGGATAATATTCAATAGAAACATCCACGTCATCCGTCAACGTGTCGGGAGCACCGTTGACCTCGCGGGTGTCAAACTGACCGGCCACGTATGCACCGGCCTCGGTCCAAGCGGCAAGTGCCTCAGCCTCGACGCCGGTTGCAAGGATAGCGGCCTCGATCTCAGCCTTGGTTGCATCCTTGGGCAGAGTGACCGTTGCGGTCTTGGTCTCAGCATAGAGAGCAAGCTTCGAGCCGTCCGCAACGTCAGCCACATTCAGGCGGACGGTGACCGTCACGTCGTACATCTGCATGTTGTGGCGGATGGTGGTCTCGGCGGCGACCAGGGTAGTCTTCAAAGTTTCGGGCATAGCAGTCGAAGTCTCGACAGCGTCAATCAACTCGTCCAACTTGATCCACTGATCAGCGGTCAGATCAGTCCGAACGATGTCGGCGGTCGTAGCAACCCAAGTCTCGGCATCGTAAACCTTCTTGGTTGCATCCAACCAACGCTGCAGGACATCTTCAACCGTTTCGAGTTTCGACAGGGCTTCAGGATCATAGGTCATGCCAAACATAGCCGCTGTTTCCTGAACGGTATTTTTGAATTTCTGCAAGCCTTGAAGCGTATTCGATATAAGTTCGTACGCCGTGCTGAAGTTTCTGTTAAACCGAGCTCCTCCGATTTCAGAGTCACGATTGACAAGATATTGAACCTTGCTGGCAGATGCATTATAATTCTCTACATCCAAACACAAATCAAAGGTTTTCTTACCATAAACAGTCTCGTTTTCCTCCATTTGCTCAAGAAGCGAATGCACAGCCTCTTTTGCAATTTCATCGGAGAAACCCAAATCAATCGGATAAGGTCCTGCAACAGTCTGGAATTCAAACGGGAACGCGCCGTCTGCAAGTTTACCTAAAACTTCCATCGCGCTCCAGTCATTGACGCCATCACCATCATGATCGTAACGCTTCTCATCCGATGCCAGCTCACTCATAACAATGTTGGCATCATTCACGCGCTGCAGATATGCAAGACCATCCTTCAGATTGGCGGCTGCGTTCCACATGTTCTTCTGAACATCGGCAGACACATCAACAGTAACCTCAAAATCAACGTCAACAGAGAACGCATTCTCCGAGAAGGTATAGGTACCCTTACCGTTGGTCAGAGTTACGTCTTCCTTCTTGGTCTCGCCCACCATAATGCGCACAGCCACGGGCTTCCACTCGTAGCCGTTCTCATCGGTCCAGGACTTGACCTCGATGGTCTTTGCCTTCTCGTCGACGGAAATCAGCTCGTTTCCTGCGTCGGGCACAGTGATGGTGTGTTTCTTGTCAGCACCAACCAGCAGCCCGGACGCCAAAAGCTCTTTCTCCGCGTCAGACAGTTCGGGATAGTTGTTAGCTACGATCTCACCCTCGGTGACAGTGACCGTCTTGTTAGACTGGACATCATCAGCCGCGGAAATACCGAGCAACAAACCACTGTTCAAAACAGGCAACAGCATGGCGATCGTCAGAACCCACGCCTGCACGCGCTTGAACAGTTTGGAATAATGTTTCATATTCCCTTCCTCCTATAGTAAAATTTAATTAGAAACCCTTTTGTTCCCGGGCATTCCAAGCCGTTTTTGGGCGCAGTACCCCCAGGGACAGATAGCCATGATATTCTCATGGTACTTCATTATATCATAACTTCTTTCAAAATGCAATACTTTTTCCTTTTTTTTCACACAATAACCCAATATTTGTAACTTTTTCAACATAATTTGTCTGTTGCTTAAATAATTTTTGACACGCATATTGCATTATTGTTTATTTTTGTCATTTTTCGAAACAATTCATTACATATGTACCGGATGTCTTATTATACCACGAAGCGCATACATTGTCAAGACCTATGGAGATATATACAGATTTTGGCAACTGCGGCGGCACCTGCTCCTATATAGCGTATGCAATCGGCCGGGTTTCATTTCCAAAAAGGCTGCCTCACGCCTAATTTTGTGTAACTTTTCTTCCTTTAATTTAATATTATATATACTATGAGCACGGACCATCAAATATTCTGCCATCCGCTTCGATCCGCAACCAAAAGCCCGCGCAGACTACGGCAAACGCAAAAACGGCCACGCTGTGCGTGGCCGTTTCTATCATATATCATTTTAATGGGGATCAGATCACGATCTACTTTTCCTGTAAAACACGAAATTGATTAAATAAGCGACCAATCACAAAGACGTTATCACCATAACAAAGAGCAACATGTAAACTTTTTGGGTAAAATGCGCGCTCAATCATCATATGATTTTTGCGATGGCTTTTGTTATTTCATCGACTACATATACACTTTATTTACTTGCAAGCGTTTACGAAGGCGGTGAAAATGGCCAGGGAGTGGTCGTCGTCTTCCTTGGAGTAGTAGAATTCGGGGTGAGACTGGATGGCGAACAGGAAGGGGTGACCCTCCTCGTGAGCCGCCTCGATGAAACCGTCGTGGCTGACGGCGTCCACCGTAAGTACGGGCGCGATGGCTTTGATGGCCTGGTGATGGAAGGTATTGACCATCACCGAGGTCTTGCCGCACAGCTTATGAAACATACTTCCTTCGTGGATGATGATCTCATGGGTACGCTGATCAGCGCCCACATCCTGACGGTGGCCATCCAAATGCTGGTGCAGAGAACCGCCCAGCCAGACATTGATGGACTGGATACCGCGGCAAATGCCCAGAATAGGCTTTTTCGTGGGATAAATGGCCTTAAAAAGCCCTTCCTCAAAGGCATCGCGCTGATCGTCGATCTCCACGCTGTCGAACTGCTTCTCTTCCCCGTACTTGACGGGATCCACGTCCACGCCGCCGGAAAACAGGAATCCGTCGAAAATCTCGGCATATTCTGCCAATTTATTCGCATCAGTGGTGTACGCCAGGACGACGGGCAATCCGCCCGCGTACCAAACGGCGTCCAGGTAGCGTTGCGGAATGGATGCTCTTTCTCCGTCACGGGAAGGTACGATCCCCACAAGGGGACGGGAGGTAGATATTTGTCTCATACGTTTTCTCCGCTTATATAGTCAAAGTTATTTAACCTTTACTGTTATCCTTCGGTCAGATATCTGTCGCTTTCGGTCAGGATGCCGATCATATTGTCCACAAGCTGCAGCATATCGGGGAGCAGGTAGCATACGATGGCCGCGCCTACGATGGAAACCAACACAACCAGAAGGAAGGCGCGCCAGCCCGAGCCGTTCTCTTCGTAACGAACCTCGGCGCGGTAATGCTCCTCATCGGGGATATAGAACCGATCGGTCTCAAAATTGATGCGGTAGGCAGGCATGAAGAAGCCCTCGTCGTTGCCGTGCTCGGCCACGTACGCCTCTCTGGCTTCCTCTACGCGCTTCTCATATTCGTCCTTTTCCACGCAACGGACGATCTTTCCCAGCTTATTGGGGCTTCGCAGGCTGGCCTTGACGCCGCCGTTTTTCATAAACCCCAGTTCGTACAACGTCTGGGCCTTTTCGGGCCACAGACATTGCTCCTTGACGATCTTTCGGACGAAAGCGCCCAGGCGATTCTTATCGTAACAGGCAAATCCCGCGGCCACGATAATTCCCGCAAACATACCGAGAACGATGCGCTGCAGGGTCACAAGGGAGCCCGTGCCCACCTGGATGTGCTCGTAGCGCCCCGTGTCCACCGAAAAGTATTTGCCTTCAAAGTATTCCCAGAGCTCCTCCAGTAGTGACGGTTCCCCCGATGACAGTCGGCCGGTGATCGGCCTTAACAAACCAAATAATTTGTTCAACCACATGGGAGTTCTGCCTCCTTACTTGCGGATAACGTCCACACCCAGGTACTTTTTCAGCACGTCAGGCACGTTGATGCTGCCGTCGGCGTTCTGGTTCTGCTCCACGAGAGCGGGCAGGATGCGGCTGGTCGCCAGACCCGAGCCGTTGAGGGTATGCACGTATTCGGTCTTACCGTTGGCTCTCTTGACACGGATCATACCGCGGCGAGCCTGATAATCGCGGGCGTTGGACACCGAGGAGACCTCCTTATAGCCGTTCATGGAGGGAATCTGGATCTCAATGTCGTAGGTTCTGGCCATGGATGCAGAGCAATCCTCGGCGGCCAGCTTAACCGTGCGGAAATGGAAGCCCAGACCGGCTACCAGAGCCTCAGCCTTGGCGACCAACTCGTCAAAAGCGGCATCCGACTGCTCGGGCAGGGTATACTGGAACATTTCCACCTTGTTGAACTGGTGTCCGCGCACCATTCCGCGCCCGTCGGAACGGTAGGAACCGGCCTCGCGGCGGAAGCAGGGGGTGTAGGAGACCAGCTTTTTGGGGAAATCAGCCTCGGTGAGGATCTCGTTGCGGTACAGGGAAGCCAGAGCGGCCTCGGCGGTGGGGAGCATATAGTGCATGCGGTTGGCGGTGGGGTTCTCGATCTTGTATACCTCATCGGCAAACTTGGGGAACTGGCCTGCGGTCAGACCGCACTCGTACTCCAGCATGTGAGGGGGCAGGATCAGCTCGTAGCCGTCTGCCAGGTGGGTATCGATAAAGTAATTTAACAAAGCCCACTCCAGGCGCGCGCCCATGCCGCGGTAGATCCAAAAGCCCGAACCGGCCAGCTTGGTACCGCGATCGTAGTCGATCAGACCCAGATCAGTGCAGAGATCCACGTGATGCTTGGGCTCAAAGTCGAACTTTCTGGGCTCGCCCCAGTAGCGCAGGGGCTGGTTGTTCTCTTTTCCGCCGGGAAGCAGGTCCTCGTCGGGCAGATTGGGCAGACCCAGCATGATATCCGTCTGCTTGATCTCCACTTCCTTGAGCTTTTCGTCGATTTCCTTGGTCTTATTCGACATAGCCTTCATCTCAGCGAAGATGGGGGCAACGTCCTTGCCCTCTTTCTTATACTGAGGAATGAGCTTATTCATCTTATTCTGCTCGGCCTTGATGGCTTCGGTCTCCATGATCAGGGAACGACGCTCGCCGTCCAGAGCCAAAATGGCCTCGATATCTTCTCTTGCGTCCTTACCCTTCTTCTGCAGGCGGGCGATGACTTCTTCGGGATTTTCGCGGATATATTTGATGTCCAGCATGGTATTTTCCTTCTTTCTTTATTCAAAAATTTCTTGTCCGACAAGGGTTTTCAGGAGAATCTCCAGATCCTCGTCGTCCTCGTATGTAAGCTCGACGGTCTTCTTGCGGTTGGTCTCGTGGATTTTGACCTTACGTCCCAGGCGGGTTCTGGCCTTGTCCTCCAGCTCCTTCATGTAAATGCGGCGCTGCATGGCGGCCTTGGATTCCTCGGTCTCGGGGATCTCCTCGGGAACGGTATTGTAACGTCTGACCAGAGCCTCCACCTCACGCACCGAAAGTTCCTTTTCGGCGGTCATTTCTGCCAGAGGAAGCATCTTTTCCTCGTCTTCAAGACCCAAAATGGCTCTTGCGTGACCCATGGACAGCTTTTCATCCTGTACCATGATCAGAACCTCATCGGGAAGCTCCAAAAGACGGAGCATATTGGCCACCGCGGAACGGCTCTTACCGGCCTGCTGAGCCACTTCCTCCTGCTTCAGACCGAACTTTTCGATCAGATCCTTGTAGGCCATGGCTTCTTCAATGGGATTCAGGTCTTTTCTCTGTACGTTTTCGATCAGGGCGATCTCGGCGACTTTAAGCTCGTCACCGGTCATAACCACAGCGGGAATCTCGTCCAGACCCGCCATTTTTGCGGCTCTCCAGCGTCTTTCGCCTGCAATGATCTCGTAATTTTCGCTCAAATCGTCCAGTTCACGCAGAACGATGGGCTGAATCACGCCGTGCTCACGGATGGAATCCGCCAGAACCTGCAGGGCATTCTCGTCAAAATTCTTTCTGGGCTGCTCACCGCGGGGGGTAATGCGGCTGATTTTAATGGAAGTTTTGGATTCCTGCTTGGATTCCATCATATTATCATCCAAGAGCGAATAGAAATCTCTTCCCAAGCCTCCTTGTCTTTTTGCCATGATTTATCCTCACATTCTATTATATTCTCGTTGACAGCTCGTTGGCCACGGCCAAATATTCGGTCGCGCCCTTACTCTTTTTGTCGTGATAGTACACGGGAAGGCCGAATCCGGGGGCTTCGGACAGCTTGACACCGCGAGAAATGCTGGTTTCGAACAGTTTTCCGGCGTAATGCTTCTTGAGTTCGTTCTTTACCTGCTGGGTGAGAAGCAGACGATTCGTGTACATGGTCAGCAAAATACCCGTCACAGCAAGGGTATTGTTGTAGTGAGCCTTGATTTTGCTGATGGTGATCATGAGTTGAGACAGACCCTCCAGCGCGTAGAATTCGCACTGCATGGGAATCACTACGCCGTCGCTGGCGGACAGAGAGTTCATGGTCAGCATACCCAGCGAGGGAGGACAGTCGATGATGATGTAGTCGTATTCGGCTTTCAGGGGCAGAAATGCGTTTTTCATAGCCGCCCAAGGCTCCGGAGAATCGTCCTGCAGAAGGTCAAATTCGGTACCTGCAAGGCTCATATTTGACGGAATCAGGGATAATTTCTGAAATTCCGTCTTGATAACTGCCTCAGGCGCAGAAATTTTACCCATCAAAACGTCTTTGATCGTATATTGAAGACTCTTTTTTGCGATACCGACGCCGCTGGTTGCATTACCCTGGGGATCCAGATCGACCAAAAGAGTGTTATATCCCAACACACCCAGAGAGGCCGCGATGTTCACAGCCGACGTTGTCTTACCGACTCCGCCCTTCTGGTTGGCGAAAGAAATAATCTTTCCCATGTTGTTTACCTCCTATTTCTATAGACTGCCATTAGTATACCACAATTTTGCTTATATTTCAAGTGTTTTTTCTATGTTTCTAAAATTTTTCACATTTTGTTTCACGTGAAGCGTGTGTATATTTCTCATTATGGTGTGTTTCACGTGGAACAATACAGTGAGGCTTTAATATGTTTCACGTGAAACGTTTGTTACCGCGTTTCACGTGAAGCAATTATTATGGACAGTATTAGTATGTTTCACGTGGAACATACAACATCAGTCAAAATAAAATATTCCACGTGAAACATGCGTTTTGTGTTTCACGTGGAACATTGTTTTTATAAGGGTTTCTTTTTGATATTGGCAAATTGGCGCGGATAAGTATCTGAGACGGTACTATTCTGACGTATCACAAACACGGTTCTCTGCTCGGTTTGATCACAAGTATGAAGTTCGTACTCCTCTGCTTTTTCGAGAATACCGCCAAGTCTATGAATGCCCGTTTTTGCTTCATGAAGCTCCTGCATACCTGCGGCGCCCTTCATAGCGATAAAGTGACCGTTTATTTTTGCGAAAGGCATACACAATTCATCCAGAATATTCAATCGTGCCACAGCTCTACTGACGACAACGTCGAAATTTTGGCGCATATCCGGCATTTTTGCCAGTTCTTCGGCACGTCCTGCGATTGTATCAACTTTTAACCCCAGTTTTTTTGCGGTTTCGCTTACATAACGCGCTTTTTTCTCGGTGCTGTCAATACCGATCAGCTTCAAGTCAGGTCGAACAATGGCCAAAGGGAGAATTGGAAATCCACCGCCGCAACCGATATCCGCAACCGTCGCATTTTGCGGGATCAACTCTGCTATCTTAACGCAATCGGCGTAGTGGAGAGGGATGATCTTTTCAATATCCGTAATTGCCGTGATATTCATGACAGCGTTGGTTTCCAGCATAAGCTGTGTCAGATTCCAAAACTTTTCGATGTTTTCATCATTTATATATGCATGGAGTCCGTTCTTTTCGAAGATGTCCGAAAAGATTTCTTTGAATGTATGTTTCATATTCGCTCCTTATTTGATGCCCAAATAGAGCAACAACACAGAAATATCCGCAGGGCTGACACCGGAGATGCGGGATGCTTGTCCAATGGTCAGAGGTCGGAATTTTTCCAGCTTCTGTCCTGCCTCCAGGCGAAGTCCCTTGATCTGCTTGTAGTCCAGATCGGCAGGGATGTGTTTATCCTCTAACTTTTTCTGTCTTTCGACTTCTGCCAGCTCTCTTTTGATATATCCGGCGTATTTTACGTCGGTTTCTACGGTTTTGACCACTTCTGCAGACAGATTCGGCCGATCACGGTCGATATTTGTGAGATCTTCATAGGTCAACTGAGGCCTGCGAAGAAGATCACCCAAGGACACACCGGATTTGACAGGCTCAAGTTCTTTTTCGGTCAGCATAGGATTGACCGCATCAGGGCCGAAATGTGTCGCCTCCAAACGCTGTTTTTCGGCTTCTTCTGCCTCTTTTTTTGCCAAAAACACCTGATATCTGTCTTCTGAAATCAATCCGCAGGCATAACCGATGGGTGTCAAGCGCAAATCAGCGTTATCCTGCCGCAAAATCAAGCGGAATTCGGATCTGGAAGTCATCATGCGGTAGGGTTCATTGGTGCCTTTGGTTACGAGATCGTCGATCAGCGTGCCAATATAGCTTCCGGATCGGGGAAGTGTGACTTTTTCTTTACCGAGAGCTGTCAGGGCGGCGTTGATACCCGCCACAAGTCCCTGGGCGGCGGCTTCTTCATAACCGGAAGTACCGTTGAACTGTCCTGCGCCGTACAGGTTGGGATGATCCTTGAACTCCAGCGTGGCGTAGAGCTGGGTGGGATCGGCGCAATCGTACTCAATGGCGTAAGCGTAACGCATGATCTCGGCGTTTTCAAAACCCTTCAGGGAACGGATCATTTTCCACTGTACGTCGGTGGGCAGGGAGGTAGAGAAGCCTTGGATGTACATTTCCTCGGTATTCTTGCCCATGGGCTCCACGAAAAGCTGATGGCGTTCCTTGTCGGCAAAACGCACGATCTTATCCTCGATGGAAGGGCAATAACGGGGGCCTGTGCCGCTGATCTGACCCGAATACATAGCTGACCGATGGATATTCTCGTGAATAATCCCGTGGGTATCCGCGTTGGTGTACACGATGTGGCAAGGAATCTGTTCTTCCTTAATATAATCCTCTTTTTTCGTTTCGGTGGAGAAGGGCAGAGGATCATCCTCGCCGTTCTGGACTTCCAGCACCGAAAAATCAATGGTTTCCCGCTTGACACGGGCAGGCGTACCCGTTTTGAAACGCATGAGACGGATCCCCAGGCCCGAAAGGGAGGCCGAAAGACCCTTGGAGGGCAGACTTCCGTCGGGGCCGGATTCAAAGTTTTTATCGCCGATGAAGATTTTCGCTTCGGGGTAGGTACCTGTGGCAATGATGACAGACTCGCATTCCCACAGTTCTCTGAGGCGGGTTATGACGCCCCTGATTCCTGTGGAAAACCCGTTTTCATCTTTATTTTCAAGAATATCCGTGATCTCGGCCTGTACGACACGCAAATGGGGCGTTTTTTCCAGGGTATGCTTCATACGAACGTGGTATGCCACGCGGTCGGCCTGGACACGCTTGGAGTGAACCGCCGCGCCTTTACCCAGATTGAGCGTACGGCTCTGCAAGGTCACAGCGTCGGCGCATTTACCCATTTCGCCGCCCAGAGCGTCGATCTCGTAGACCAGATGACCCTTGGCCGTGCCGCCGATGGAGAGGTTGCAGGGCATATTGGCGATCTGATCCAGGGACAGGGTAAAGAGAACGGTATCCACACCCATACGGGCAGAAGCCAGCGCCGCCTCACAGCCCGCGTGGCCTGCGCCAATCACCGCCACTGTGGTTTGTGTAATATGATTCATATATTTTCCTTAAATTACCAATTTTTACCAGTTATTCAAAAAATAACCCATGATATTGTACCATTCTTTTAGGGATTCGTCAAGTGGTACGCCGTAAAAAAACCGAACTTATAAAATTTATGTAAACTTTTTTTCGCCAAATTCTTGAAATTTCACAAAAGCTCTTTACATTTTGCAAAAAGTATGTTATTATATATGGTGAGCAAATTTGTCCCGCGGTCATTGCTCCCGCGGGGAAAAATTTTCAAGGAGGAATTTCCTAAAATGGCAATCATGAGAAAAAAAGTGTCCATGGACGGTAACCAGGCTGCCGCTACGGTGAGCTACGCTTTCACTGAAGTCGCCGGTATTTACCCGATTACCCCCTCCAGCCCCATGGCTGACTGGGTAGACCAGTGGTCTGCACAGGGACTCAAGAACATTTTCGGCACTACCGTCAACGTAATGGAGATGGAGTCCGAGGCAGGTGCTGCCGGTACCGTTCACGGCTCGCTGAACGCCGGTGCTCTGACCACCACCTACACCGCATCCCAGGGTCTTCTGCTGATGATCCCCAACATGTACAAGATCGCCGGTGAGCTTCTCCCCTGCGTATTCCATGTTTCGGCTCGTTGCGTTGCTTCCCACGCTCTGAATATCTTCGGCGATCACTCCGACGTCTACGCTTGCCGTCAGACCGGTTTCGCTATGCTGGCTGAGACCAACCCCCAGGAAGTTATGGATCTGGGCGCCGTTGCTCACCTGGCTACCATCAAGGGCCGCGTACCCTTCCTGAACTTCTTCGACGGCTTCCGTACCTCTCACGAGATCCAGAAGATCGAGGTCTGGGACTTCGCCGACCTGGCTGAGATGGTGGATATGGACGCTGTGGCTGCTTTCCGTAGCCGCGCTCTGAACCCCGAGCATCCCGTGCTCCGCGGTTCCGCTCAGAACGGTGATATCTTCTTCCAGAACCGCGAGGCCTGCAACCGTTACTACGACGCTCTGCCCGCCATCGGCGAGGAGTACATGGACAAGGTCAACGCCAAGCTGGGCCCCGATTACAAGCTCTTCAACTACTACGGCGCTCCCGACGCAGACCGCGTCATGATCGCTATGGGCTCCATCTGCGACGTAGCAGAGGAAGTCATCGACTATATGCTGGCTCAGGGTGAGAAGGTCGGTCTGATCAAGGTCCGCCTGTACCGTCCCTTCTGCGCAGAGAAGCTCATCGAGGCTATTCCCGCAACCTGCGAGAAGATCGCTGTCCTCGACAGAACCAAGGAGCCCGGCTCCCTGGGTGAGCCCCTGTACCTCGACGTCGTTACCGCTCTGGCTACTCACGGTATCCAGAAGAAGGTTGTCGGCGGCCGTTACGGTCTGGGTTCCAAGGATACTCCTCCTTCCTCCATCTTCGCGATCTTCGCAAACCTGGCTAAGGACGAGCCCAAGGCTAACTTCACCGTTGGTATCGTAGATGACGTTACCAATTGCTCCCTCGAGGAGACTGTTGCTCCCGATACCGCTCCTGCCGGCACCAAGGCTTGCAAGTTCTGGGGTCTGGGCGGCGACGGTACCGTCGGTGCAAACAAGAACTCCATCAAGATCATCGGTGACCACACCGACAAGTATATCCAGGCTTACTTCCAGTACGACTCCAAGAAGACCAACGGTATCACCATCTCTCACCTGCGTTTCGGTGACACCCCCATTAAGTCTCCTTACTACATCAACAAGGCTGACTTCGTGGCCTGCCACAACCCCTCTTACGTCATCAAGGGCTACAAGATGGTCAATGACGTTAAGCCCGGCGGTATCTTCCTGATCAACTGCCAGTGGAACGCCGAGGAGCTGGATAAGAACATGCCCGCCGAGGCTAAGCGTTACATCGCTCAGAACAACATCCAGCTGTACACCATCAACGCTATCGATCTGGCTATCGAGATCGGTATGGGTAAGCGTACCAACACCATCCTGCAGTCTGCTTTCTTCACCCTAGCCGGTGTTATGCCCCAGGCTGAGGCGATCCAGTACATGAAGGATGCCGCCACCAAGTCCTATT
>JAZRFR010000198.1:0-5270 GCA_045643785.1 Eubacteriales bacterium
TCTTTTAAGAAGTTTCCCCCAGGCGTCCTTCCCGCTCCCCTACAAACCCAAATTTCAACTCTATTTCACATAAGAATCGAGAAACGCCATGCAAACCATCTACCTCGACAACTCCGCCACGACTCCCCTGTGCGCCGAGGCGATCACCGCCATGCAGGATGCCATGGGGGTTTTTGGCAACCCCTCCTCCCTCCACGGCGTGGGTCAGGAGGCGCATACTCTTCTGAACCGAGCCAGAACCCAAGTGGCAACGGCGCTGGGTGTCAAGGCGGTCAAGCCGAACGAGCTGATCTTCACCTCCTGCGGCACCGAGGCCTCGGCCTTGGCCATCTACGGTACCGTCTACGCCAAACCCCGCCGCTTCGGAAACCGCATCGTCACCACCGACTGTGAGCATCCTTCGGTGGAGGAAGCCATGAAGAAATTGGAGGCTGACGGCCTCGAAGTGGTGCGGATTCCCACGAAAAACAGCGTTTTGGACGTGGAAGCCGCCATTGCCGCTCTGGAAGTGCCGACCCTTCTCGTGTCCATGATGATGGTCAACAACGAGACGGGTGCACACTTCGACGTGGCTCGGGTGTTCGCCGCCGCCAAGGCCAAGGACAGCCGCACCGTCACCCATTGCGACGCGGTGCAGGGCTTTCTGAAGGTGCCCTTCACCCCCGCCTCTATCCACGCCGACCTGGTCACCATCAGCGCTCATAAGATCCACGGCCCCAAGGGCGTAGGCGCCCTGTACATCCACCCCGACATCATCAAGACCAAGCGCATCACCGCCTTTTTGACGGGCGGCGGTCAGGAGAGCGGTCTGCGATCGGGCACCGAGAATATCATCGGTATCGCGGGCTTTGGCGCGGCGGCGCAGGCGGGCTTTGCCACCCGCGGGGCCGATCACGACAGAATGACCGCCCTCCGCGACCGTCTGGAAGGGAAGCTCCGGGACATGGGCGTGCAGATGAATATCCCCGTGGGCAACCGCGCCCCCCACATCCTCAACCTCACCCTCCCTTCCATCAAGTCCCAGACCATGCTCAATTACCTGTCCGCCCAGGGCATTTGCGTGTCCAGCGGCTCGGCCTGCTCCTCCCATTCGGTGAAGATCAGCCCCTCCCTGGCCGCCTTCGGACTGTCTGCCTTTGATGCCGACTGCTCCCTGCGGGTCAGCTTTTCGGCGCAGAATACCGAGGCCGAGGTGGACGCGCTGTGTGACGCCTTGGGGAAGGGAATTGAAAATTTGGTGCGGATACGGCGGTAAGGCTTCTGAGTCGATCCAAATACGAAAACATCCCAAGAGGAACTACCCTCCTGGGATGTTTTGCTTTATCAAAGCCTTTTCACCACCTTCAGAAGCGCCTCCGCGTCCCGCTCCCTTGACCCCCAGCCGAAGCTGATCCGCACCGCGCCGCCGTCTGGGGTGCGCAGAGTTCTGTGTCCCAAGGCCGAGCAATGGAATCCCGCCCGCACGCAGATCCCCTCGGCATCCAGAATGCGCCCCACCTCGTCGGAGGTGTAGCCATCCACCGAAAACAGCACCACACCGCCCTCTTGACGGGGAGCGTAGACCGTGACCTTGGGCAACTCCATGAGACGATCCCGCAGTTTCGTGCCCAAGCGCCGCTCGTGGGCGCCGATATTCTCCACACCCACCGATCTCACGAACTCCAACCCCGCCCGCAGACCCGCGATGGCAGGGGTCTGGAGAGTGCCGGGCTCGTAACGCTCGGGGGCGTCCTCCGACATCTCCCCGCGCAGGGAATCCATGCCATTTCCCCCTTCCATGAGGGTGTCCAGCGTGACCCCTTTCCCCAGAATGAGCATCCCCGTCCCTTGGGGCCCCAGGAGTCCCTTGTGGCCGGGCAGGCAGAGGACGTCGATATTCATGCGCTCCACGTCAATGGCCATAGCCCCCGCCGATTGGGCGGCGTCCACGATGAACAGGATCCCCATCCGACGGCACAGAGAGCCGATCTTGGCAATGGGCAGAGTGGCGGAGCAGATGTTGGAGGCGTGAGCGCAGATCACCGCCCTGGTGTCGGGGCGGAGCTTGGTCACAAGGGAGGACAGAATCATGTCGTCGGTGCGGACGGGGGCGGTGGGGAAGGTGTCGAACACGTCGAAATCAATGATCCCATCCCGCGCCAGGCGATACAGGGGGCGGTAGACCGAATTGTGCTCCATATCGGAGCAGATCGCGTGACCGCAGGCGTGGCCGCCTCGCCCCAATATCCCTTTGATGGCCAGATTCAGGGCGTGGGTGGTGTTCAGAGTGAAGATCACCCGATCGGGCTCTGCGCCGAACATACGGGCGGCCAGCTCGCGGCAGGCGTAGATCTCCCTGGCCGCCGCCAACGCTTGCCTGTGGGAGCTCCGCCCCGGGTTGCCGCCGCTGTGCTTCATGCATTCCGTGACCGCGGACAGTACGGCGGGCGGCTTGGGATAGGACGTGGCGGCGTGGTCGAGGTAAACGGTCTTGGCATTGGACATGGTTGGTTCCTCCGTGGTTTGATGTGTGTAACTTTGTGTTTATCGGGGAGTTCTTTCTCTGTACTTTTCTGCCAATAGCGGCAGAAAAGTACCAAAAGAGCGCCACTTAAGGAAAGTACCCACGGTACTTTCCTTAAGAATCTTTTCCCCTAATCAGCGCGCCATTTTGCCAGTGGGCAAAATGGCCAACGCGCTGTCAAGTCGCAGTTTGCCACAGAGCCGCACGGTAGTCAGAGTCACGACTGTGCGGTTAGTCGCCTGTTTGGTGGCAACCCACGGCTTTCCGTTATCCGACAAGTAAAAAACGACTTGGGGCTACAGCAAAGCGGCGAGTTCCGCGCGGACGGCGCTCCGCCGTCCGTGCGGGGTTTCGGGTCTTGGCGACCATTTGCGCAATCAGACTCTTTCGCCTCCTGGCGAAAGAGTCGCGCGGATAAGGTGGTGGGTTTCTCAAGGGAGGCACCGTGGGTGACTCCCTTGAGTGGCGCTCTTTTGGTACTTTTCTCTCGACAGGGAGAGAAAAGTACATAAACAAACTCCCCGTTAAACTGCAATTTATCGCTTACCCTTGCAAATACTCCCTCACCCGCACCCCGGCGCGGTTCAGGATCATTTTCACGTTCCCGCTCTGGGTACAGGGAAAATCCACGCCGTAAGCGCAACCGCCCGCGGCGCCGGATGAACTGATCTTGGATATATGCACGCGGATGGCGGCTTCGGCCAGCGCGTTCTGGGCTTTCATAGCCCCCGTCATGAACCCGATCACAGCGGTGCAGATCCCCTCATGGTAGGAAGAGTCGATGGGGGACGCATCCCCTGCGCTCTGATTTCTTCGCATACGCAACACCTCCTCACAGGCATGGTATGCGCCCGCATGGCAAAGTGTGTCGAATTTGCAAAAATGCCGTTGACAATTTCAGGATTCTGTTGTATAATACATACATAAAACTTTATGGCGAGGTATGCATATGAAACTCATCCCCTACCATCAGGTCGCCCTGCGCGGCGGCTACCTGTTTGAAAAGCAGGAGCTCAACACCAAGACCACCATAAACGCCGTCTACGACCGCTTCTACGAGACGGGACGCATCACCGCCTTTAAGTTCGGTTTCCCCGACAAGGATCCCGTTCAGCCCCACTTCTTCTGGGACAGCGACGTAGCCAAATGGATGGAGGGCGCCGCCTACATCCTCCGCCGTGAGTCCCATCCTGACCTGGAGGCCAAGGTGGACGAGATCGTGGAGGATATCGCCCGCAACCAGTGCGAGGACGGCTACTTTAATATCTTCTTCACCGTCGTCCAGCCCGAGAATCGCTGGGCCAACCGCGACTGGCACGAGCTGTACTGCGCGGGTCACCTCATGGAGGCCGCCGTGGCCTACGCCGAGGCAACGGGGAAGACCAAGTTCCTCACCTGCATGGAACGGTATGCCGACTACATCGCCAAGGTCTTCATGGAGGAGCATTCCGCCGCCTTCAGCACCCCCGGCCACGAGGAGATCGAGCTGGCGCTGGTGAAGATGTACCGCCACACGGGCAAGAAAAAGTATCTGGATCTGGCCGCCTACTTCATCAACACCCGCGGTACGGACGAGGATCAGAATAAGGTGAACTATAACCAGTCCCACCTCCCCGTCCGCGAGCAGACCGACGCGCAGGGTCACGCCGTCCGCGCCGTGTACCTGTACACGGGTATGGCGTATCTGGCCAAGGAAACGGGGGATGAATCCCTGATTGCCGCCTGCAAGACACTCTGGAAGGACATCGCCGAGCGGAAAATGTACATCACGGGCGGTCTGGGCTCCACGTACATCGGGGAAGCCTTCACCACCCCCTTCGATCTGCCCCCCGATCAGGCCTACACCGAGACCTGCGCGGGCATCGCCCTTTGCTTCTTCGCAAACGGTATGCTGGCTCTGGACAATAACGCCGCCTACGCCGACGTCATCGAGCGCGCCCTCTATAACGGCGTGACCTCGGGTCTTTCGGTCAGCGGAGACCAGTTCTTCTACGAGAACCCCTTGGAGATCAACCTCTCCGAGCGCTTCGTGAGCGTTTGGGGCGTCCGCCGTTTCCCCGCCCACCGCCGCGTAGCCTGCTTTGGTTGCTCCTGCTGCCCTCCCAACATGACCCGCCTGCTGGCTTCCTTGGGCAATTATCTGTACGGCGTGGAGGGGGACACCCTGTATATCAACCAGTTCGCCGCCTCCGACGTGACTGCCGATGGCATCACCGCATCCGTGGAGACGGATTACCCCCGCAACGGCAAGGTAACGGTTACCGCTACGGGTGCTTCCAAGCTTGCCATCCGCATCCCCGCCTGGTGCGATGCCTACACCCTGGATAAGCCCTACACCCTCAAGGACGGTTACGCCTTGGTGGAGAACGACGGTACCCCCGTCACCGTGACCTTTGATCTCACCCCTCGCAAGGTCTGGGCGGATAGCCGCGTGCTCCGCGCCGCAGGTCAGGCCGCCGTCATGCGCGGCCCCGTGGTCTACTGCGCCGAGGGCGTGGACAACGGCGAGGGCGAGCTCCACAACTACGTGCTCACCCGCGATTTCACCGCCACCGAGGAGGCTTGCGCCGACTACGGCCTGCCCACCCTCACGGTGCCCTGTACCAAACGGGTGGCTGACGGCGGCACTCTCTACCGCAATACCCCGCCCAAGACCGAGGATGCCGTCCTCAAGCTCATCCCCTACAACGCCTTCGCCAACCGCGCCGAAACCGATATGCGGGTGTGGTTCGCGGCAGAATAATCGTATCATTACCTTGAAAGCGGC
>JAZRFR010000199.1:0-2284 GCA_045643785.1 Eubacteriales bacterium
TTGATAAATAATCCCTTTTTGAAAGTTCTTGAAGGGGGTCTGGGGGGAACTTCTTAAAAGAAGTTCCCCCCAGGCGCTCCCCTACTAACTGCATTTTAAAAACACAATCGCGGGACGCGGCACATCTGCAACGTCCCGCGGGGGGAATGGTATCGTGTATTACTGATTCCGCTTGCGGTTGACCATCTGAAGCTCGCCAACCATGGCGTCGGTGATCTCCTCCATGCCGGCCTTGCCTGCGTAGCGAGCCTTGTCGTAGACGGCGAAGAGGGTCTTCTCGTCCTCCTCCAAAGCCACGTCGGCGCAGATCTCGGCGGGGGTCATGGTACGCTTCATGAAGTAGCCTCCCTTGATGCGGCGGATCATGTAGTCGATGAAAATGAAGCGCACGCGGGCGGCGTTGTCGGTCTGCTCCACCCATTTGAGGTCGTTTTTCAACTTCTTCTTGGGCTTCTTGACCTTCTCGCTGTCGTCAAAGACGAAGGTACGCTCGTCGCGGCCGCCCAGGCGGTTGCGGCGGGAGAGGTCGATACCGATGGAGAGCAGCAGCTTCTCCACGGCCTTAACCAGAGGCGCGGCCAGCTTGGCCAGGAATCGCACGGCGGTCTGACCCAGCTTTTTCCGCATGCTGGCGGTGAGCATCCGCAGGAAAGCGCGGGCGCCCATGGCGATGAAAAAGATAGCCAGCAGGATGGTGACGAAACGGATGGTATTCTGATTCTTGATGAAGAAATCCGTCTCGATGTTGGGCACGACGATGGAGGCGTAGACGTCGGCGCACAGGAGGAGCAGCCACACGATGAACTCAGCCATACGGCGCTTGTCGATATTGCGCCAGACCTCGGCCAGGGTGTTATGGGTCTCGTCGTCGATGACCTTACGGCGGCGGGGCTTTACGACCTCAGGGATGCTTCCCTCCTCCTTGTTATCGGCGGCTTTCGCCTTACCCTTGACACGCACCACCTCGTCCCCACCCTTGGCGGGGGCTTGGGGCTTTTCCTTCTTTTTCTTCTCCTTGGGGCGGAGTTTGGCGGCCTGCTTGCGGCAGGCGGCGGCCTGTGCTGCGGCGTCGGAGTAGACCGCGATCTTCTCGAACATCTCGGCGGCTTCCTCGAACTCCGAGAAGACGTGACCCTTCTGCATGAGGGTCAGAGCCTCGTTGTACATACGGTCGAAGTAGTACTTCTCAAAGCGCTCGATGAGCTCGCGGGTGTTCTTGAAGCCCTTGATGGTCTTGAGCAACTCCACGCCCTCCCCCAGCTCCTCGGTGGTGGCCTGGGAGTTGGAAAGCAGGGTCATGGCCTGCTCGTAGGTCATGGCGTTGGCTTTGACGGTGTAGACGCGCATGACCTCGCGGGCATCCTGGTAGTCCTGGATGATCTGCATGATGCGGGCGGCCTCGCGGTATTCCTCGGCGGTGGTCTCAAGTCCCTTAGTGCGGATGGTGTCGGTGATCTCGCGGTAGGCGGGAGCCGAGGCGGCCTTGACGCACTGGTCGTACTTCCTCGCCGAGTCCTTGTAGGTGTCCAGGGCGCGGAATTCCTCGGCCAGAGCCAGGTAGTCCCGCCAGTTCGACACCTGGGCGAACTTATAGGCGGCGGCGGTATAGCGGGCATTCAGCTCGCTTTCGCTCATGGCGGATCTCTTATCAATTGCCATCCTCGTCACCTCCCTCCAGAATGATGGTCTGGACAGAGTTGCCGAACTGCTCAAGGGTATTGATGCGGTCCAGCACCTCCTCGTTGTGGTCGAAGGCGATGATGATCACCTCGGTGTCCCGCATACCCTCGCGGATATCGGCTTCCAGCAAGGATGCGAAAGAGGCACCGTCGGTGGGGTTCATGCGGGCCATTTCTTTCATGATGGCGATGAGCTGTGCATCCGAGCTTTCGCAGGGAAAACGGGAGGACATGGCACCGTCGATGGCCTTACAGTTGGCGGCAAAGCCCACGGCAAAGCCGCCGTAGATGGCGTCGCGTACCAGGGCGGCGGTAAAGGACAAGCCTCGCTCGGCGCGCCTGTTGTACTCCTTGCCGTCGATCTTACTGCCCATGGGCAGGTGGAAGTCCATGTAGATCATGAGTCTGCGGGAGGCGCAGTAGTCTCTGGCGTTGACCTTCAGGGGAGAACCCGAAAAGCCTGTCATGGGGATCTTGGCTGACGCCTTGAAGTTGATCTGGGAGACCGAATCGCCAAAGCGGTAATCGCGGATACCCGCCAGGGAGAAAGGATCCTGGAACAGGGGGCGGTTGGATACGAAGTCGCCCTGCATCCGTCCCACGGC
>JAZRFR010000200.1:0-2803 GCA_045643785.1 Eubacteriales bacterium
TGGTGGGGTCCAGGGGCAAAGCCCCTGGACTACATACTGCAATCTGTCCTATCCCCTTCGATCCATGGCATTCGCTTATACATCTCCCCCGCCTCTTTGGGTGTGGGGAAGCACAGGGTAAAGAGGCTGTCGGACAGGTCGGAAAGGTCTCTCTGCCGTCCCCGGGGGGCGTCGGCGGGCTTGGTGACCACGCAAAAGCCGTCGGGGGCATCCCGATTGGCCTTTTGCCAGGCCTTGAGGTAAGCGCGACCCCGCTTGCTTGCGGCCAACAGGGTGGTGTAGGCAGGTATCGCCCGTAAATCTTGCTCGGTCACGCCCACCGCGCCAAAGAGCAGCGCCCGCCGTAGCCGCGCGTCGGTGTACTGCTTGGTGCGCAGGGAAGCGAAGAATCCTTCGGGAGTGGCCTCAGCGCGGGCGTGACGGCAGATGTGCCCCGCCAGTCCTCCGCCCCACTCGGCGCAGGGCTCCATATCGTCGGGGGATTTCAGACGGTACAGCGTGTGATAAAAGGGAAGCAGTCGGTCTCCCTCAATGGGAGCGTCACCCCACTCGATGGATCTCAGCAGAATGGAAAGCGCCCCGTCGGGCATGGTGCCCGCCAGCATAGCCTCCAGCGCCACGGGATCGCAGGCGGCCTCTCTGAGCAAAATACGCAGAGCCGTAGCCGAGGGGTAAGCGCCCTCGGTCAGGGTGTCCTCCCGATAGCCCGAGCCCAGACGGGTCACCACGCGGGCGGTGGGTGCTTGCCCCGCTTCACACCGAAGCTGCTCTAAAGCCTTTACGTAGGCAATGCCCAGCAGATCGTTGGACGAAGGGAAGCCTGCGGGCAGAGCGTCGCCCATTCCTTCGGAAACAAGCCGCAGAGCCTCTGTGTAGGCCGCCGTCGTGCCCATGCCCTGACGGCAGAGGGCGGCGTATTGGTCGCCAAATTGGGGATCAGCCACGGCGCGGGCGGCGCGGGTCAAGAGGTCAGGATTTCCGCATTCGCTGCCGAAGGTCAGGCTGTCTACCCCAAGACGGGAGAGAACCCGCACACCCGCGGCGGCAAAATGCTCGGCGCCGGCCGCCGACCAGGGAAAGGGAAGCTCCAACACCAGATCAGCCCCGCCGGCAAGAGCCATTTGCCCCCGCAGATAAGGATCGGCCATGGCCGCCTCGCCCCGTTGGACGAAACGCCCGCTCATGAGGCAGATCACACAACCGTCCTCACCGACCTCCTCCCGCATGCGGGATAAAAGGTACGCATGGCCGTTATGGAAGGGATTGAATTCGCAGATCACACCCGATGCACGCATGGAATGGCCTCCTTTCCTGATTTTTCTTCCTCCAGTATACCACACGCCGGGCTCTCTGTCAAGGGCAGACGGCAATTTTCATAAACGGGAGCGGATTTCGAGGAAATATTTTGAAAAACAAATCACAACAAAATTTTGAAAAACTATTGACAAGTTCGATAAAATCGGGTATAATAAACAATGTCGTGTTTTGCGCCTATTTACGGGAAGGAGAGATTGGCATGAATATTGATCTGAAACCCATGCTTCGCGGGGAGATCACCCGCATGCCCATTGATTTTCCCATTGAGCCCGAGGCCCCCTACGGCGTTCGCTTTGAAGGCGACGTTCGTGTGGTCGGTGAGATCACCAACCAGGGCGGCTACATGCGCCTCGTAGCGACTGCCGAGATTCCCTACAGCGGAACCTGCGCGCGGTGCCTGTCGGAGGTAAGCGGTGTGTACACCATGCCCTTTGAGCGCACGGTGGTCACCGAGGGAACTTTGACCGAGGAGCAAGAGGAAGATAACGTGGACGAGTACGTCATCCTGCAGAACGGTATGCTGGATATCGACGATTCGGTGCGGGAAGCGCTGATTCTGTCTTTCCCCATGCGCCTGCTCTGCGATGAGGACTGTCCCGGTCTGTGCCCCAAATGCGGTAAAGCTCTGCGGGAGGGCAGCTGCGGTTGCTCCACCAAGGAGATCGATCCCCGTTGGGCGGTGCTGGCCACCCTCAAGTTCGACGAGGATGAGGCAGACGAAACAGAGGGCAAGTAATACGACGCAAAGTTTTTTGAATGATATGGCCGCAAGGCCGTTCAGATAAGAGGAAAACCCAGGAGGAGGTGTCAATATGGCAGTACCAAAGTGTAAAGTTTCCAAGGCTCGCAGAGATACCAGAAGATCCAACAACACCAAGCTGGAGGCCTGCGGTCTCGTTAAGTGCTCCAACCCCGAGTGCAACGAGATGAACAAGCCCCACCGCGTTTGCAAGGTGTGCGGTTTCTACGACGGCAAGAAGGTTCTTGACGTTAAGGCTTAATTTTGAGCTTTGTGATTCACAAACAAAAATAGGATTCCACGTGGCCCATGGGCTCGGGAGTCCTTTTTTGTTTTGTAAGGGCATCAAATTGCAGTTTAGCGGTGAGTTATGCTTATGTACTTTTCTCTCCCTGTCGAGATGAAAAGCGAAGTGCAAGCACTTCCCAAAAGAGCGCCACTCAAGGCAGTCACCCACGGTGCCTCCCTTGAGAAACCCACCACCTTATCCGCGCGACTCTTTCGCCTCCTGGCGAAAGAGTCTGATTGCGCAAATGGTCGCCAAGATCCGAAAACCCGCACGGACGGCGGAGCGCCGTCCGCGCGGAACTCGCCGCTTTGCTTCTACCCAAAGTCACATTTTAACTTGTCGGATAAAAGAAACCGTGGGTTTATCCAAGCGGGCAGCCAACCGCGATGTTGGCGTTCCGCCAACATTGCGGCTACACGGCGAACTGCGACTTGACAGCGCATTGGCCATTTTGCCCA
>JAZRFR010000201.1:0-3877 GCA_045643785.1 Eubacteriales bacterium
CCGGTGACGAAGGTGACGTTCATCATGGAGCGGGAACCTGCCTTGACGGGAGCCAGGTAGTAGTCCTGGTTGTCCAGGTAGTCGGACAGGAGAGCGGCCTTGCGCTCGTTCTTCTCCTTCATGGCCTCCAGACCGCCCTCAGCCAGCAGGTACTCGCAGACCAGGCCCAGCATGTAGATGGTGTAGCAGGGAGGGGTGTTGTACATGGAGTCGTTGTCGGCCATGGTCTTCCACTCCAGCATGGTGGGAGCCTTGGGGTCGCAGTAGTCCAGGAGATCGTCGCGGACGATGACCACGGTGACACCGGCGGGAGCCATGTTCTTCTGAGCGCCTGCGTAGATCACGCCGAACTTGGAAACGTCCACGGGCTCGGAGAGGATGCAGGAGGACATATCGGCGACCAGAGGCACGGCACCCGTGTCGGGAATGTAGGCGTACTTGGTGCCGTAAATGGTGTTGTTGAAGCAAATGTGGACGTAGGAAGCGTCGGGACGGATCATATCCTTCGTGATCTCGGGAATGTGATCGAAGTTGTCGTCCTTGGTGGTGGCCACGCACTTCACGTCGTAACCCATCTTCTGGGCTTCCTTGAAGGCCTTGCCCGAGAACTGACCCGAAACCACGTAGTCAGCCTTGCCGGTCTTGCCGATCAGGTTGATCGGAACCGAGGCGAACTGGGTGGAAGCGCCGCCCTGCAGGAACAGCACCTTGTAGTTGTCGGGGATGTTCATCAGCTTGCGGAGATCTGCCTCGGTCTTCTGGATGATGGCCTCGTAATCCGGAGATCGGTGGGACATCTCCATGACCGACATACCGGACTCACCGTAACAGACCAGCTCTGCTGCTGCCTTCTCAAGTACGGGGACGGGAAGCATAGAGGGGCCTGCCGAAAAGTTAAACACTCTGTTCATAACTGTTACCTCCGAATGGATGAAAAATGTGGAAGCCCGTGACGTTTGGTCACGGGCTTCGGTCGTGATTAACGATTTACCCTATTATAAACCATATGCAAGAAGATGTCAATAGGTTTTGCAAAAAAACTTCAAAAAAATGGTTAAATACAGGAAAAATCTTAAAAATTTGCTTGAAAACGGAATTTCGGTTGCAAAAATCAGACCTCGGCGGCCTTGCGGATGCAATCCGCGACCTGCGCGGCGCAGACCTCGATGCCGTGTGCGCTCAGGTGAATGTGATCCTCACAGATCATGTTCTCCACGTCGCTTGCCACGGGGGTGAACAGATCGTTGATGAGAATGCCCATGGGCTCAAGGGTCGCTACAGCGGCGGCGTTGTAGATTCTCAAACGGTTGATATCATGACCCGGCATTTCGGGGTCGGGTGTGGTTGTGGTCGCAAAGATCACCGTAGGGGCGTAGGTTTTGAGGATGGCGGCAACGCGGGCGATGAGGCGGATGTAGTCCTCCAAGGGAGTGAAAGCGCCGTCACCGAAGAGATCGCAGACGTCCCAGAGACCGCAGTTGAAGTGGATGACGTCGGCGCCCTCCAGCTGCGCCTTGCAGTCAAAGAGCATGCGCAGGGTGTAGGCGGCGAAGCGGCAGTTGTCCTCGGGCTGCCAGACGGTGTAGCCCTCGCCCAACAGCTCCGCGGTGCGCTGACCGTAGCCCATGAGGCGGATGGAATCGCCGAGAAGTACGACTTTTTTCATGATGTTGCTCCTTATAGAATATGTAGATTTTCAAAGATAGGTGAGGGAATGCTACGGTTGCTCCTCACAGCGGTCGCAATGCCATTCTACAATGACGTGGGAGCGTTGGGAATAGATGATCCTGCCGCTGTGGAATCCGTCCTCCAAATATCGGTTATCCTCAAGCTTGAATTGGGTTTGGTGCTTTTCCCCGCCAAAGCTGATCCGCGGCTTGGATCCTGCCCGCAGATCGTCTACGTTCTCTACTGCGAAATCGCCTTCATAGGTGACATAGGCGTTTCCCCGTACATCCAATATATAGGGAACGGTATGGATCACGATGGCGGTTTAAAGACCCTGCTATGATGCACAGAACCAGAATGAACGAAAGGACGGAATCTATACGTTCATGCTTGGCTTTCTTTGGGTTCTTCTTGATTTTAGGAATGAAGATGGCTGTGAAGATCCCGCCAAGGAGAAGGAGCAGGACGAAGTAGAAAACCATAACCCCTATGTGGATGGACAGAATGGAGTTGTACTTCTCCATGGGGATCATTCCTTGACACAGATCCACTCAGCCGCGCAGGGCAGGGTCAGGATCCAGTCGCAGAGGGTATGCCACTCGGCCAGCTTGTGGTTGCGGCGGGCGTAGTAGATGTTGATGAGGTTTTCGTAGTTGAGGGTCACGGTGCGCATCTGGTTGTAGGAGGAGGGAAGCATCTGGATCATGTTGTGCCAGGGCTGGCGATCCTCCTTGTTGGCGATGAACTTCTGCCGCTCGGCCTCCAGATAGGCCACGGTGGCATCCAGAAGGGCTAAGCCTCCCTCGTCCAGACGGTCGTGGGAGAAGTCGTCACGGTCGAAGGCCTTGGCATGGATCTTGTGCATGGTGGAGCAGGAGTTGGCTACGGTGCCTACCTTGTAGGTGTCGAATTCCTTCCACCAGTACAGGGGCGCGGTGATGTCCACCGTGACGAAGACCTGACGGAGGAACTTTCTGTGGTCACTGCCCGACACGGCCAGACGGTGTCCGAAGTCGATGTCCACGGGACCCAGCACGAACCTGCCGTTCTCGTCGTAGTAGCTGTCGGATTTCGCCCAGCTGTTCATGGGGTTGCGGGCGCCGCGGATGGCGCCGTCCAGATTCATAACCGAGGTGCGTTCAATTTGGATCATGGTGGTACTCCTATCTGTAAGTATTATGGTTCACTACATTTATTATACTGAAATAATCCGTATCTGTCAAGAGTATTGGGGGAAAGTGTTTACAAAATTATTGTGTTGGAGAACGCATTCTGCCCGCGAGCCGATTCAAACCGAAACAGGACGCATAGATCAGCATCTCTCCCGCGAACATAACCGCAACCATGATAAAAGGCATGATGAAGGGCGCAATGTCTGCGGGCAGTATGTAGAAGGGATCGCGAACCACGAAGAACCAGTTGAAAAAGCGGTCGCCGAGGCCGTTGTACAGGGTGTTGCCCAGAAGCGCCCACACCGTCATGGCGCAGAGCAGGGCAAGATCCCGCGGACATTTCTTCCACTCCAATTTCACCTCTCCAAAGGCCAAAGAGAAGACCCCGAAGGCGGTCATGGCGCCGTGGTACAGCAGGGTCTGCCATACGCGGTAGCACAGGGGATGCACTCCGTACCAGCCCACCCCCGCGGGGTAGATGACGTAGATGAGATTGGAGAGCAGACCCAGCAGGATGAATTGGTTCTTGAAGCGGCCGAAAAAGCGGTTGTGGCGGCTGACAAAGCACAAAAGACACGTGGCGGTGCAGGCGTGGAAGGGCAGCTTTTCCAGGTCGATCGCTCCGTAAGCGAAGGGCATCAGGAAGAAGTCGGCCATGTACAACCCAAAGGCGGTGTAGAGAGCGGCGGAGGTGGCGCGCTTTTTGACCGGATCGCTCTTGTTTCTCAAAAGCAGAATGACCCCGAGGATCACGCCGCAGATCACCGCCAGATAGAGGATGTGCCACAGTCCGAAGCAGGTGAAGGTCACGCTGCCCTTGCGGTCAGCGAGAAGATTTTGCAGGATTTGGTACATGGTGATCCTCCTTTATTGTGCTTCAAATTTGGGGTTATCGTCCAGGGGCTCTGCCCCTGGACCCCGCTTAAGGAACTTTTGAAAAAGTTCCTTAAGAATCCTCAAAACTTTCAAAAAAGGTTATTTATCAATATCTTTTTTGAAAGTTCTTGAAGAGAGTCCAGAGAGGAACTTCTTTCAAG
>JAZRFR010000202.1:0-7960 GCA_045643785.1 Eubacteriales bacterium
CTTCCACCGCGAGAAGTACATTTCCCACGGTGGCCCTGACGGCGGTGACGGCGGCAACGGCGGCAACGTAGTATTCCGTGTAGACAAGGGCACCAACACCCTGCTGGCTTACCGCTACAAGCATCACTTCACCGCCCAGAACGGTGGCAACGGCATGCCCAAGAAGTTCCACGGCGCCAACGCCGAGGATCTGATCCTTCCCGTTCCCGAGGGCACCGTGATCAAGGACGCCGCCACGGGCAAGGTCATCCACGATATGTCCGAAAACGGCGGCGCCGACTATATCTGCTGCCGCGGCGGCCGCGGAGGCTGGGGCAACCGCCACTTCGCCACCGCCACCCGTCAGGCTCCCCAGTTCGCCAAGAACGGCACCCGCGGAGAAGAACGCGAAGTCCTCATGGAGCTGAAAATGATTGCGGACGTGGGTCTCATCGGCTATCCCAGCGTGGGTAAATCTTCCCTGCTGGCTCGCATCAGCGCGGCGCGTCCCAAGATCGCCGACTACCACTTCACCACCCTGTCCCCCAATCTGGGCGTAGTGGAGGTTAAGGGCGGTGACGGCTTCGTGGCCGCCGACATCCCCGGACTCATCGACGGCGCCGCCGAGGGCGCGGGTCTGGGTCACGATTTCCTGCGTCACATCGACCGTTGCCGTCTGCTCCTTCACGTAGTGGACATCTCCTGCTTTGAGGGACGTGATCCCATCGAGGACGTGAAGAACATCAACTCCGAGCTGGAGAAGTACAGTCCCGAGCTGGCCACCCGCCCCCAGATCATCATCGCTAACAAGTGTGATGCCCTGGACGAGGAGGTCGTGGACGTGCAGGCCTTCGAGGATTTCGTGGACGAGAACGAGTGGGAGATGATCTACGTCTCCGCCGCCACGGGCGAGGGCATTCAGGACATGATCTTCCGTGTGGCTGAACGCCTCAAGATGCTTCCCCCCATCACGGTCTACGAGAGCGAGGTGGCCGAGGGCGAGGCGCTCCTGTCCGATATCGCCGGCGCGGGTGTCAAGGATACCGTCATCCGCCAGGAGAACCGAACCTTCTTCGTGGAGGGCGACTGGATCTACAACCTCATGGGTCGTATCAACTTCGACGATTACGAATCCCTCAACTACTTCCAGCGCGTCCTGCAGAACAGCGGCGTGTTTGAAATGCTGGAGGAGCGGGGCTGTAAGGACGGAGATACGGTTTCCATTTACGAGTTTGAGTTTGATTATGTAAAATAATTCTCCGTAAAGGAAAGCCTGCCCCTCCCGTCATAACGGGAAATCCCAACGTCGACTTCCATTCCCAAAGATTTACGGGAGGGGCAAGTCCCTCCCCTACGACAAATAATATATAAGGAGGCCCCCCATGAACGTTTGGCACGACATCGACCCCGCCGAGATCACCCCCACGGACTTCACCGCCGTTATTGAGATCCCCAAGGGCTCCAACTGCAAGTACGAGCTGGACAAGAAGAACGGCATGCGCCGTCTTGACCGCGTTCTGTACACCGCCACCCACTACCCCGCCAACTACGGCTTCATCCCCCGCACCTACGCCGACGACGGCGACCCGCTGGACGTGCTGGTACTGTGCGCCGAGCCCATCTACCCCATGACGCTGGTGCAGGTCTACCCCATCGGTTGTATGCGTATGTACGACGGCGGCAAGCTGGACGACAAGATCATCGCCGTTCCCTTCTCGGATCCTTCCTACCACGGCATCAAGTCCATCGACGAGCTGCCCTCCCACATCTTTGACGAAATCATGCACTTCTTCACGGTCTACAAGCAGCTGGAAAACAAGCAGACCGCCGTCAAGGAGCTCTTCGACCGCAAGGAGGCCGAGGAAATTATTCAGATGTGCATCGACCAGTACAACGAGAAGTTCGTCAACACGTAAGCGACCGTCACGGAGTTCATTATGGTTTTTTCCAGTTTACTGTTCGTTTTCGCATTCTTAGTCATTTCGTACGTTTTCTATGCAGTCATGCCCGGGATACGTTCCCGCAACGTAGTCCTGCTCCTGGTTTCCCTGATTTTCTACGCCTGGGGCGGGCCGGCTTTACTCATCCTTCTCGTTGGAATGACCCTGATCTGCTACATAGGCGGACGGCTCATTGAACGGTACCACACGCGCCGCAAGCTATGGCTGATTCTGACGCTTGTGATCTGTCTGGGTCTTCTGGCCGTATTCAAGTACACGGGATTTTTCCTTTCCAATCTGCAGGCGATCATCGGTCTGCCCGAAATCATCCCGAATATCACGCTCCCCATTGGCATTTCCTTCTACACCTTCCAGCTCATCTCCTACGTGATTGACGTATACCGAGGTGAGGTACGGGCACAGCGAAAATTCTGGCTTCTTTTGCTGTATGCTTCCCTGTTCCACCAATGTATTGCAGGCCCCATTATCCGCTACAGCGACGTCAATGAGGAGCTGGAAAGCCGCCGAGTCACCCGCGATGACACGGCGCGCGGCATTACCCGCTTTGCCTGTGGACTGGCTAAGAAAGCCATTCTGGCCAACGGGTGCGCCGCCATCGTAGCCGACATGGTCGAGAAGCCCGCATCCCTTGCCTCCGTCCCGGCTATGGGAATTCTTTTGGCCGCCGTTTGCTATATGCTGGAAATCTATCTGGATTTCTCGGCCTACTCCGACATGGCTATCGGCATGGGACTTATGATCGGCTTCCACTACCGCGAGAATTTCAACTACCCCTACGTAGCCGATTCGGTTACGGACTTCTGGCGCCGTTGGCACATATCCCTGTCTACCTTCTTCCGCGATTACGTATACATTCCCCTGGGCGGCAACCGCGTGGGCAAGCTGAAGCATATCTTCAATCTGTTCGCTGTGTGGTTTCTGACCGGTCTATGGCACGGTGCCTCCTGGAATTTCGTTTTGTGGGGACTTTACTATTTCGTGTTCCTGCTCATTGAGAAATTTTTGTTCCGTATTTCCAAGGATCCCTCCCACGGCATTCTCCGCGTTTTACGAACCGCGTACACGCTTGTCGTCGTTCTCTTTGGTTGGATGCTGTTCTACTACACCGACCTCTCCGAGCTTCTGACCGCTTTTAAGGGACTGTTTACGTTAAACGGAAACATGATTACCAATCTGACGGTACAAACGACTCTTGCGGGCAATGTGATCTTCCTTGCCGTCGCCATTCTTGCCTGTACGCCGATCATCCCGGCTATCGGCCGCGCCTTTGAACGCTTGAGAGAAAAAAAGCAGGCAAGCGGGATTTCACGGACGTGTATCGTCGCTTACGATCTCGTAACGGCTCTGATTCCCGTTGGGTTGGTTTTCCTGTCGCTGTTGTGCCTGGTAGGGGACAGCTACAACCCCTTCCTGTACTTCCAGTTCTGAGAAAGGAGTGATACGCATGAAGTCGAAAAGAATTTTTCAATGGGTCCGTATTCTCCTATTCACGGTCGTATTAGTCGGCGGTTGTGTGCTGGGCTTTATGCTGCATCTGCGCCCCACCACCTCGGATTCCGAGGGGCGCGAGCTGACGAAATTCCCCTCGTTTACCTGGGAATCCTTCCTTTCGGGAGAATACACCTCCCAAATCAGCCTGTGGTATGCTGACACCTTCCCGGGCCGTGAAGCTCTGCTGGATATGAGCAGCGATTTCAAAGGCTTGTACGGTATCGGGGACATGGAGTTTGAAGGCTATGAGGGTAACGTGGACTCCATTGGCACAGACAATAATTTTCATTGGAATGACCCGCCCTCCAAAGAAACCGAGCCCTCCGACACGTCCTCTGATGAAACGGATAAAGAGGCTGAGACAGACGTAGAGACCGAAACCGAGACCGGCCCCACCTCTGAAACCATCGATGGCTACTACGTGCTGGGAGACACCTGCTGGGAGCTGTACTATTACAAGGCCGATCTGGTGGATCGCTACTGCCGCGTGGTCGTGCAGACCGCTCTGGATCTGAACGGGATTGCCAAGGTGTACGATATTGTCGTCCCCACAGCCGATTGCTATGGCCTGTCCCCTGAAAAGCTGGCCGAGCTGGGAGCTTCCGACGGACTGGCAGCCATAGACTACATCTATCGGGCTATTGCCGCGTACTGCCCGCAAGCCGGAGTGGAGACACCTGTCGTCACCCTCCCCGTTCATGAAATGCTGGGCCAGCACTACGACGAATACATCTACTTCCGAACCGATCACCATTGGACGGGTAAGGGTGCCTGGTACACCAGCCGCTATTTCCTGGATGCGGTTGGGCGGGATTATCCTCCGCTGGAAGCCTACAAAACCTTCACCTACGAAAGCTTTTTGGGCTCACTGTACCGTCACACTCAAAACGAGAATCTCAAAAACAATCCCGACACGTTGGTGGCCTACCAGTCTCCCACGGTTTCGGAATTGCTCACCGCCAGCAAGGGAGTCTATACGACTCATCCGCTGATCCACAAGGAAATCACCTCATCCAACAAATACCTGTGCTTCTGTGCAGGTGACCACGAATACTATGAGGTTCACAACGAGACCATCAAAGACGGCTCCTCCATCCTGATCATTAAGGAATCCTACGGAAACGCTTTCATTCCCATGGTGGCAGATTCCTACGAATACGTATACGCCATCGACTACCGATACTGGAAGGGCGATCTTCTGTCCTTCGTACAGGAAAAAGGCATCGATACCGTGCTGTTCCTCAATAATCTGATGGCTACGAGTGATGAATATAATGTGAGATGCCTTGAAAAGCTGGTTAAATAGTTTCTGATTAAGGAGTTCATATGCCTATTCCCTCCTATTTGCTGGCATACGCCACCGAGCCGCAAACCAAGAAATGCCACACCTCCTTTGCCCTGCGGTGTACCTGCGGGCACGAGCTGTTTTACGCCTCCCGCAGTACCCAAACCATGGAGGAAAAGCGGTTGCTCAAGCCCTACTATGATTATCTGCTTATGGTCTTCAGCGGCCCGCGCAAGGTGACGAAGGATGAGGACGGTACTACCCATCATTGGCATACCGAAGATGGCGAGTGGGTAAAGGACAACTACCCCGAGCGTCCCTTCTTCGCGGGCGTCGAGGTCTTCCGCGTGACCTGCACCTCCTGTGGGCATGAGATTACGGTATTCGATACCCGTTACCACGGATATGACGCCATGTATTGCGATACTCTGACCGCTGAAGCGGCGGCTTATGAGCCTACCTTCCGCCCAATCGGCAACCGTGACGGCTCCCCCATGAGGATCACCGTCAAGCTGGAGCATGACGAATCCCTCGAGGAATTCCGGGAGAATATCGAAACCGATGCGACCTATGAGGAATATGCCAACGCCTTTACCTGGATATGGGTATACGGAACAGGCGAGACGGGCAAAAGGAAGAAGATATTTGAATCCGAAACGGCGTAGTTTACTGCCGCGGACCGACACACAACGTAGGAGAGCTTATGAAAAGATACTTATCATTACTAATCTTTGTTCTGTTACTTTGCACCGCGCTCTGTGCCTGCACACCCGAGGATACCTCCGACACCTTGGCCGAAACCACGGTTGGAATCGTGACGGATACCACGCCCGATACCGATGCGGCAACCGATACGGTGGCCGAGTCCGAGACGGAAGCAGAACTCGAAACCGAACCGGAAACCGAGCAAGAAACCGAAACTGAACCGGAGACGGAGCCCGCCCCCGAGGTGCTTGTCTCTGCCATTCCCCCAAAGCAGGTACTCAAAACGATTATTGAGGACGTAACTCCCCTGGAGATCTCCACCGTTTCCAAGCAGGTCACCCTCCAAGGCAAGGCCCTTGCTGACGTACAGGACGCGTTCCTGAAGGAAGGCTATTTCCTCTCCTACACCAAACCTGCTCACGATACGAATCTACAGACCGCCGTGCTGAAGAGTTTGGATCACACCGTTACGCTGATACAGACCAGCGACGGTTCCCTTCACGTACTGTGGGAGAAGGCCGCCGAGGTCAGCGCCGCTCCCCTTGCCCCCGTGAGAAACGCAGAAAAGGGTGACGTGACCATGGCGCAGATCGGTGTCGCCCGTGGTAAAAAGGAAGATAACCCCATGATCGGTATGTGCTACGTATACCGTTTGGCAGACGGTACTGCGGTGATCATCGACGGCGGCGTGAACAACAAGGACTGTGCCGAAAACCTGTACCACACTCTGCAAAAGCTGGATATTGCCACGGACGAGAACGGGAAATACAAGATCACCGCATGGATCTTTTCCCACGGCCACGCAGATCATATCGGTACGTTCAAAAAGTTTGCTTCCTTGTACGCGGATAAAGCCGACGTAACTTACTTCATGTACAGCTTCCCCATTGGAGACATTTCTCCCAAGAGCGGCGACCCGGAAGCCTTTGCCACCACCATCCGAGAGGCGTTCCCCAACGCCCTCCGCGTCAGCCCCCATGCGGGACTTACGTATCACTTCGGGAATCTCTCCGTCCACGTACTGTACGCCCCCGAGCTTTTGTACACCACCGAGAAGGGCGTTGACTACTACAACACCACGTCCATGATCCTCCGCGTAGAGGCCAACGGGCAGAGCATCCTGCACATGGGTGATGCGAGCGAAGCGTCGTCCCAGGCGGCGTGGAACGAGAACAAGTCCACTGCATTCAAGAGTAACCTCCTGCAGATCACCCACCACGGTCTGTACACCGGCCCCGAAAGTCATGAGTGGAAGTATATAAGAAAGATCTATCAAGCCACCGAAGCCACGATGGGTCTTCTGCCTATGGGTACCCGTTTGTCGACCTCCGGACGCAACGGCCGTCACACCGTACTGGTGGCCTGGGGCACCGCAGGCTATCAGATCTCCTTTGTGATTGACCGCAAGGACTGCCGAAACGGCGCGACCACCGACCAAACCTACTACGACAATTTTGTAGCCGATGTGGCGGCGGGCGTGGCTACCCGTGAGACTCTATTCGGTTATGACGGCATTAACGCGGTGAAAAACCGTGACGGCATGATCACCTACATATCCTCCAACGAAACCGCTCCCATGGCCACGGTATTTAAGCTCTCGGAGGCAGGCATCACGGTTGAATCCAACCAGGAGCTGGCCTCATGGCTGGGTCAATAACGCAATAACGCGATAAACCGACGGATACCGAAGATTTTCCCGTTTTGCCCTTGACAAAACCACTTTCGTGTGGTACAATACTATTTGATTTTTATTTCCATTGAATACTGTAAGAAAGGTATATAGAATCATGGATAATTCCGCAAAGACTATGGACAAAATTGTCGCGCTGTGTAAGAACCGCGGCTTCATCTTCCCCGGCTCCGAGATCTACGGCGGTCTCGCCAACTCTTGGGACTACGGCCCCCTCGGCGTTGAGTTCAAGAACAACGTCAAGAAGGCTTGGTGGAAGAAGTTCGTACAGGAGTGCCGCTACAACGTAGGTCTGGACTCCGCCATCATCATGAACCCCCAGACCTGGGTCGCTTCGGGTCACCTGGGCGGCTTCTCCGACCCTCTGATGGACTGCAAGGTGTGCCGTACCCGCCACCGCGCCGACAAGCTCATCGAGGACTACGCCTTCGTGAACGGCCTTGAGGACAACCCCGCCGGCTGGTCCGACGACGAGATGATGAACTACATCAAGGAAAAGCACATCGTTTGCCCCTCCTGCGGCAGCGGCGACTTTACCTCCATCCGTAAGTTCAACCTCATGTTCAAGACCTTCATCGGTGTTACCGAGGATTCCTCCAACTCCGTATATCTGCGTCCCGAGACCGCACAGGGTATCTTCGTGCAGTTCAAGAACGTCGCCCGCTCCACCCGCCGCAAGATGCCCTTCGGCGTAGGTCAGATCGGTAAGTCCTTCCGTAACGAGATCACCCCCGGTAACTTCGTGTTCCGTACCCGTGAGTTCGAGCAGATGGAGCTGGAGTTCTTCTGCAAGCCCGGCACCGACCTGGAGTGGTTCCAGTACTGGAGAGGCTTCTGCGAGGAGTGGCT
>JAZRFR010000203.1:0-2615 GCA_045643785.1 Eubacteriales bacterium
TGGGGCGTCGCGGTGATCTGCGCCGTGGTGTCCCTCAGCGTGCTGGGCGGCATCATCTGGGCAGGACAGAGACCCATCGTCAGCGGGCCGGGATCCAATCCACCCGTCGAAACCGAGACCGCCGATACCGAAAGTGAAACCGTGGATTATATCGGCGAAGAACAGACCGACGTATGGGTGAAAAGCGGGGGCGAGATCATCTACCCGCAAGAGTTTTTCGTATGGTCGGGGCCGGCCGACGGCTTGGGCTTTTACGGAACGGTGCAGGAGGGGCATGCCCCCACTTTGCCTGTCGCCCACTTCTACCTGAGGCCCTATGACGGCACGGGTGAGATCTTCCTCCCCGACGGCTACGAGGTCAAACGCATCACGCTGTACGACGAAAGCCTGACGGATATCACCGACGAAAAGATGAACCTGCTTCTTCTGTCCGAGTTCGACGCCTTTATGTCTATACTCCTGCCGGGCAGATACTACCTGTCTTTGTATGTGGAGAAGCAAACCGCCAACGGTGAAGCCGTCGGCTGTGACTACGCCCTCGAAATTCGGGTTCAGAACTCGGCCCAAGATATTCAACCCGGTCACGAAGCAAACGATTACCAGCGGACGTGGGTAGCTCTGCGGGACAAGATCCGAAGCGCTGGCGAGCCCTACAAGAAGGTCTCCTCCCACAGCGGACTGGATCTGCCCATATACGAGACGGGCATCCGAAAATGGTACGAATCCCGCACAGGGGATTACATGGTGATGATCGGGGTGGATCTCTACGGCAATATCGTCATGGCCTTCGATCACTACCAAGCTCTGGTCACGCTGCAGCTCACGACAAGCGGCAACATGTACATCCGCGTGCGCTCCGAAGGAAACTACCATTGCGCGGAGACCGTTGCGCCCCCCGCGCGGATTTCCCATGATTTTTGGTTTCACGATAAAAACGAGTGGTATTCCTCTGTCGCAAGTCACGATGCGCCCCTGTCCTACCTGCTGAGAGGCATGGCCCTTCTGGATGAGGTCATGGCCGAGCTAGGGGAGGAATTCAGCTTTGAAGCCCTGGGATACGTCTACGCCAAGTAAACCGCAAGAAAGCCACCCATTAAATCTTCAAGCTTGGGTTTATCGGTGAGATATGCTTCTGTACTTTTCTTTCCTTGTCGAAAGAAAAGTACCAAAAGAACGCCCCTTAAGGGAGTCACCCACGGTGCCTCCCTTAAGAAACCCACCACCTGATCTGCGCGACTCTTTCGCCCAAAGGCGAAAGAGTCTGATTGCGCGAATGGTCGCCAAGACCCGAAAACCCGCACGAACGGCGGAGCGCCGCTCGTGCGGAACTCGCCCCTTTGCTTCAACCCAAAGAATGGCTTATCGGAATATGGATAACCGCAGGTTGCGCTAAACGGATGATCAACCGCGCGGGCGTCACTCTGACGACCGTGCGGCTCTATGGCAAACTGCGACTGAACAGCGCGTTGGCCATTTTGCCCACTGGCAAAATGGCGCGCAGATCAGGGGAAAGGATCCTTAAGGAAAGTACCGTGGGTACTTTCCTTAAGTGGCGCTCTTTTGTGAAGTGCTTGCACTTCTCTTTTCATCTCGCCAGGGAGAGAAAGGGACATATCTTCCCGCTAAACTGCAATATGAATACCCGATCGAATGTTACCGCACAATTTATACATATACGAAAAGGAAACCGACCATGAAAAAACTGATTCTCACCCTGCTTTTGCTCCTGGCCGTGGCATGTACGGCCGCCGCCTGCGCGGACAACTCTGCCATCGAGCCCCCCGCAGGAAATAATCCCGCAGGAAACCCCTCCGAAAGCACCGCCGCAAGCGGAGCCTCCGCCGACACCGAGAAGCCTAACACCCCCGCCGATACCGCCGCGGAGACTGCCGTTGAGACGGCCCCCACCGACGATCCCCGCCGCATCCAATTCCCCCTGACGAGCGCGGACGATACCACGAGCTACATCTCCCTGCCCGACGTGAACGCCGGGGGTCCCCAGCTTCTGGAGTTCTTCATCGAGCCCGCCCTTACCGTGGATTCCGAGCTGGTCTCTGCGTTCAAGCTCCCCATCCGCGCAAACGGGCAGAACAACCTGCAGGTCATCGCCTATAAAGAAAAGGGCAAGGACACCTACGGACTCATCTTCATGCTGGAGAGCGTCTACACCACGTCAATCGAGGGCGACGAGCTGCACGGCATTGATATGCAATGCTCCTCCCTCAGCTTTGTTCCCGATAAGGCATCCTTAGGCATCCCCAACTACTACCTTCTGAATGGTGGCGACTCGGTTCATATTGAGTTCTACGAGAGTCAACGGCAGTCCATGCTGGCTCGCTACCGAAACACCAACCTCGCCGCCCTCGAGCGTTCCGAGAACCTGATCGACAAGTACAGAGACACCGAAAAATACGAGTATACCGTCCTCTACAGCTACATCGACGGCGTAGAGACCATCAACACCCCCGTGGAATCCATCCCCGAGTTCCCCTTCACTCTTTTCAACGAGTACGGGTTTAACAACTGACCCCTTACAAGCCCGCCGCACCGCGGCGGGCTGTTTTTCTCCTCTTTTTCACAAAAATCCCCCATCCAAGTCGGATCGTAGCCATGTC
>JAZRFR010000204.1:0-5425 GCA_045643785.1 Eubacteriales bacterium
AAACCCTGGCCTCCAAGGATAAGACCGACATCCGCCCCGCAGGCTACTTCACGATCTTCGCCGACGGCATGGTGGGGCACATCGACAACGTCACCTTCGAGCATAGCGATCTGACCGTACAGAAGACCGACGTGAAGGGCTTCTCCATCGACTACACCACCTGGGTCGCCACCGATGACCGCGACCGCACCACCCCCACGGGCGTGGAGGCACGGGACGGCAAGCAGGTTGGTATCTTCTACTTCCTCAACCGAGGCGGCGAGGACACCGAGTTCATCCAGGACAACACCAAGATCTTTCTGGAGCAGGGTCTGGAGGGGCTCAACGAGCATCTGACTACCCCCGGACAGAGCGGCGGCTACTTCTGGGCTGAGCCCTACTTCGGCTACTACAAGAGCAACAGCGAGTGGGTCTTCCGCAAGCACGCCTACCAGCTGGAGGCCGCAGGCGTGGACTTCATCTTCCTGGATTTCACCAACGGAGCATACTATCCCGGAGAGCTACAGGTTCTGCTGGATACCTGGCTCCAGCTCCGCAAGGAAGGGACCGACACCCCCGAGATCTGCGTGTTCTCGGCGGGCACCTACAACGCCGTCATGGGCGCTCTGCGGAGCACCATGTATTCCGAAGAGGGCTTCAAAAAGTACGGCGAGCTGTTCTATCAGTACAAGGGTAAGCCCCTGACCCTGGCGGGCTGCGGGGGGGACACCTCCGAGCTGGGCAAATGGATCAACGACACCTTCACCGTTCGCAACTGCTGGGCGTGGAAGGACGAGGACGGCGGCTGGAACTGGCTGCAGGAGTACGATACCCGCGGCGGCGATTACCGCTACTCCTTGGGCGGCCCAGGCCGTGACGCAAACGGCAACTTCGAGCAGCTGGCGCTCTGCATGGGTCACCATCCCACCACCTCCAAGGGCCGTTCCTATTTGGGCAGAAGGGAAACCATCTGCCCCGAGAACGATTACGGCTTCTCTCTGGATTCCGGCGCGGGTCTCGGCTTTGAGCATCAGTTCAACGCCGTCATGCACTTCGACCCCGACATGGTCATGATCACGGGCTGGAACGAGTGGACGGCGGGTCTGAACCAGACCAGCTCGGGCTATCCCCACTTCGCGGGCTCCAAGGATCTGGGCTTCCAGTTCGTGGATCAGTTCAGCCCCGAGTTCTCCCGCGACGGCGAGCCCATGAAGCTCCGTGACGGCGAGGAGGTCGGCTTCGGTGACAACTACTACTACCAGATGACGGGCTACATCCGCCGATATAAGGGCACAGGCGCGGTCTCCAAGGCTTCGGGACAGGTCTCCATCGACCTTGCAAGCAACGCCGCGTGGGAGAACGTAGGCCCCATCTACGGCGACAACGTGGGCGACGTGACATGGCGTCACGAGGAGGGCTACTTCTCCAACCTCACCTATGTCAACAATACAGGCCGTAACGATCTGGTAGCCGCCAAGGTCTCCCAAGACGCCGATTACCTCTACTTCACCGTCACCACCGCGCAAAATATCATCGTGGATGACGGCGCCAACTGGATGAACCTCTTTATCGACCTCGACAACAACCCCGCCACGGGCTGGGAGGGCTATGATCTGGCTCTCAACCGCGCGAGAGACGGGCATTACGTCTCGGTTGAGTCTCTGGCTGACGGTTGGGCAGGCTCCCACATCGGTCAGGCTCTCTACACCGTCAACGGTAATCAAATGGTCATCCGTCTGGCGAAGTCTACTGTGGGTATCCGTGGTCAGGTCTCCACTCTCTGCTTCAAGTGGGCGGACAACTCCACCTTGACGGGCAACGTCATGGAGTTCATGGATCTGGGCGACACCGCTCCCAACGACCGTTTCTCCTACATGTACGTTTGCCCCGAGGATGAAGGTACCTCTGCCGTGGCTACGGGCACCTACACCCTACTGTCTGCCGATGGCTCTGCCGTGGACACCCGTGACGAATCTGACGCACTCCCCGGCTTTGAAGATGCCGACAAGCCCACGACCGATACCGACACCTCCGACACGAGTTCTCCCGACGAGCCCGCCACCGAGGGCGAGAACGCCGAGACTTCCGACGCCCCCGACAAGGCTGTGGTCTGGAAGTACTCTACCGGCCTCAAGGTCACCATCGTCCTCACCGGCGTGGTCCTGGGCGCTTGCCTGTACACGGCTATCGTGGTACCCTCCTTCTTGAAAAAGAAAAAGAAGCCATAAATAGAATTCCGCCCCGTTCGAACGATGAACGGGGCGGGTTCTTTATTTGGTGTTTCAAATTTGGGTTTATCGGGCGGTACCCGAAATTTACCCTTCTTCCCTCTCGGTAAAATCCACGCCGCACTTGCGGCAGACGGGCTCCATGACCATAACGCCGCAAAGGGGGCACATGAGGTTTTCGTCCTCTCTCGGAGGATGAGCCTTCACGAGAATCTTGGCGTTCTTGTAGAAGCGCACCCGCTCGCCAATCTCGAAATAGCGCTCCCATATTTCTTCCGTGTCACAGTGGACTTTCTCCACGAATCCGTCATCCCTTTCCACCGTCCAAATGCACTTGGTCGATATAGCGGGACGTCGATCCACGGGGTTCACGGGGCTTTTACTGTATTTGGTATATTTGACCACTTCACGACCGCGAATAATCCCTGCCCACTCCTTGGAGACGGTCAGCTTCAACACGTGGCTCTGCCATACTACAAAGGCGTAGACCGCCGCGGTCAGCCCCCACCCTAGCTGCTGTTTCTGGGGATAGTTGCGGTAAGCCGCCCCGGATATGACGTTGATGATGATGAAAACCACACCAATGCCCAAAATGATGGCCCAGCGGATCATCACCTTCTGCCGGATGCGCTTACGGATGGGAACCACGCGCCGTGCGTAGCCGTACTTCTGCGGTGTGTTGGGCTTTTTCTTTTGCGGTTGGCTCATAACAGACTCCTTTTGCAGATCAGTATGACAAACTCACTTCCGGATCCGATTTTCTCCCCAACTCTTATGGGAGAACAAACGTCCGAAATAGTGGAAGCAGAACAGGATAGCCATGCCCACAAGCAACCCTATCCACGCGTTCCGGAAGGGCTGGAAGAAGCCGACGGCTCCCACGAAGAAGACTTCGATCCCCCAGGCATCGGCGTAGCCGTAGCCCATGCCCGAGGAAGCCAGCGCGGCGGTATAGAAGATGGCAGGGATCAGCCACAGGACGGCGGCGACGACGGTGGAAATAACGGCCTCGGTCAAGGCCAGCTTGGAGTAGCGGGACTCGCCTTCGGCCACGTTCTCCGCCCCTCGGATCTCCACCGATGTGGCGGCAAGATAGGCCCGCTTGCGGTCGCCGTTCTTGTGGTAGATCACCGCCATAACGATAGACATGATGGTCAGCGTCAGCACCGAGAAGCCGAACATGATGAAGCGATACTGGGGCTCATGCTCGTCTCCGATCATCTGGTTCTCTATGGGGCTCATGATCATGACGTACAAAAGCCAGGTCACGGCGTGGTAGATCACCATGAAAAACAGGGATCTTACCCCCGTGCGGACATGGTTGACCTTCTCGGGACGATAGATCTCGGAGGGGGCGGTGTTGTAGCGGTTGTTCATGGGAGCCTCCTTTGTGTGTGTTGTTTTATATTGAAAATGCGTTCAATTTTGGGGTTATCGAGGGGGCTTTGCCCCCTCGCCCCCCCACTTGGAACCCTTTTGAAAAAGGGTTCCAAGACCTCCTAAAACTTTCAAAAAGATTGTTTGACAATTCTTTTTAAAAGTTTTTGAGATTCCAAAGAACTTTTTTCAAAAAGTTCTTTGGTGGGGTCCAGGGGCAAAGCCCCTGGACGATAAACTGCGATTTACCGCTCCCTTCGGAACACGTACCACTGTGGCGCTTTGCCGCCGTAGTAGTAGTCCCCGGACTTATGCTGTACGAACAGGAAGGTCTCCCCCTCAATCTCCCGCAAAAGGTATGCCTCGGCCACGTGGAGCGACGGATTGAGCACCAATCCGCGTGTAGAAGGTGTCCCGTCCTCCAGCAGAGTGTAGGGATAGATGCCGTCGTAGGTTCTGCCTCGGCTGGCAAAATGACGAAGGCAACTGCCTCGGGAGGTAAATGTCATACCCATGATCCACCAGCTTGTGGGCCCACGGGTGATATCCTTTGGAGTAAAGCTATCGGGGTCGCGGGTAAAGGCCACCGTCTTCCACTCCCCCAGCACGGCGGGATCGGACATGGCGGGATAATCGGTGTTGTCCACGAAGGCGCGGGATTCCAGATCGGTCAGCGCGGCGTGACGGGTCTGGCGGTAGAGCAACCACACGGGATCCTCCCCGCGATACAGGCACCCGCTCGTCATGTAGCGCACCGTCATGTAGCGAACGCCGCCAGCCTCCCATAGCGTGTAGGGATGGGGGATCACCTCGCCGTTGGGCGGATACATCCGATACAGCGCCCCGCGGCTCCAGGAAAACATCCACCAGTACTCCCCCCGTGGGCGAAGTACGATGCGGGAAATGGCCTCCCCCGGAACGTCAACGGAGTCAACGGGAGAGGTACACCGCGGTACTTCCCCGTCTATGGGACAAAGCAACCGCCCGCAAAGCTCCCAACACCCGAGAACGTCGGGATCGTCCTCGAAATCGCTTTTCAGGTATTCCAGTATCTCCTTCTTCCCAAACCGTTCCCTCAGGCTGATCATGGACTCCAGGCGGGAGAGCTTGAACTCCGCCAGTCGCAGCTCCTTCTGGATCTCCTGACGCTTGGTCGCCACCATAGCATCGCGGCTCTTAACGTCCCCCGCAAGAAGGAGCTTGATCTCCTCCAGGGAAAACCCCGCCTCCTTGTAGGTCTGGATGCGGCGAAAGGTTTCCAATTTCTCGGGCGAATAGTAGCGATACCCGCTTTCGGGATCTATGTAGTCGGCGCAGAGAACGCCCTCGGTATCGTAGTAGCGGATGGTTTGCGCGCTGACCCCGCAGGCGCGGGCAAATTCACCGATCTTGAGCATATCGGACACCTCCCTTCCGAGTGGCTCTATTATAACATTACAGTTAGCTATAAAGTCAATAGGTTTTCTGAAATTTCCTTGAAAATTTTTGTTGCGTTCACTTGACCTTGTCCTGCATTTATTATACACCATTTCACGGTCTTTGTCAATAGGTTTTGGCAAATTTCCACACAACAATTTTGCGGGAGGCTCTGCCGGCTTGGTTGCGGAGAAATTGCAGTTTATTGGTCTGTTGAATGAATGTACTTTTCTGTCCATGTCGACAGAAAAGTACCAAAAGAACGCCCCTTAAGGGAGTCACTCACGGTGCCTCCCTTAAGAAACCCACCACCTTATCCGCGCGACTCTTTCGCCCACAAAAGGGCGAAAGAGTCTGACTGCGCAAATGGTCGCCAAGACCCGAACCCCCGCACGGACGGCGGAGCGCCGTCCGCGCGGAACTCG
>JAZRFR010000205.1:0-2811 GCA_045643785.1 Eubacteriales bacterium
CGAGGGGGGGCTCGGTCCCGGGGGGCCCAGTAGGTGCCTCGCTGGGAGCTTCGGTGGCTGCGGGGGGGGTGGGTACTTCGGTCTCGACGGCCGTAGCGGCGGGGTCGGTGACGGTGGCGGTGGTTTCGGAAGGGGCGTTTCCGCTGTTGCAGGCGGCAAAGGCCAGACAGACGAACAGCAGGATGGACAGCATCAGCAGTCCGACACGGGTGGTTTTCATGAGATGAACTCCTTTCGGGGTTTGGATTGAGCATAGTATAACATGGATGGGAGGATTTTGCAAGGGGGATGGGAGAAAAAATATGCGGAGAGGGTATAAAGTCTCCCTCCGGGGTACCGTTGTACCTGTATCACGACTGTCTTTTCCTTGTCAACCGCCATTTCGCCCAAAACATCCCCTCCCATTTTGTGCAACCCACCAAACTTCCAAAAACCTATCCAAACCCATTGAAAAACGCCCCAAAATGCGGTAAAATGATGGTATGAGCCTGCAAAAGCGTTTGAGCAGGTAAATTCGGTCCATAATGAATAAGGAGAACGAAACTATGGCAGAGAAAAGAATTGTAAAAGTCGGTATCATCGGTTGCGGCGGCATCGCCAACGGCAAGCATATGCCCTCCCTCGCAAAGCTTCCCAACGTAGAGATGGTGGCCTTCTGCGACATCGTCATCGAGCGCGCCGAGGCCGCTAAGGCAAAATACGGCACCCCCGACGCCAAGGTCTATGAGAACTACAAGGATCTCTTGGCCGACGAGTCCATCGAGGTGGTTCACGTCTGCACCCCCAACCGCTCCCACAGCTTCATCACCGTGGACGCCCTGGACGCAGGCAAGCACGTCATGTGCGAGAAGCCCATGGCCATCAACTCCGCCGAGGCTCAGAAGATGCTGGACGCGCAGAAGCGCAACGGCAAGAAGCTGACCATCGGCTACCAGTCCCGCCAGTCCATGGGCGCGCAGTACCTCAAGCAGGAGGCTATCGACGGCACCTTCGGTGACATCTACTACGCCAAGGCAACCGCCCTCCGCCGCAGAGCCGTGCCCACCTGGGGCGTATTCCTCAACGAGTACGAGCAGGGCGGCGGTCCTCTGATCGCCATCGGCACTCACTCCCTTGACCTGACCCTGTGGATCATGGATAACTACAAGCCCAAGTACTGCGTGGGCACCACCTACCACAAGCTGAACAAGGACACCAACCAGGGCAACGCCTGGGGTAACTGGGATCCCGACAAGTTTACTGTGGAAGACTCTGCTTTCGGCTTTGTCGTCATGGAGAACGGCGCTACCATCAACCTGGAGTCCGCGTGGGCCCTCAATATGCTGGACGTCCGCGAGGCAACCACCCTCATCTGCGGCACCAAGGCCGGCGGCGACCTGTATGACGGCGTCCGCATCAACGGCATCCGCAACAACGCCCAGTACCTCCTGAAGCCCAACCTGAATCCCCAGGGCGCGGCCTTCTACGAGGGCGCCAACGCAGGCGATCCCGCTTCCATGGAGGCGGCTCAGTGGATCAACGCCGTTGTGAACGACACCGACCCCTGCGTTCTTCCCGAGCAGGCCTTCACCGTCACCCGCATTCTGGAGGGCATCTACGAGTCCGCCAAGACGGGTAAGCCCTACTACTTCGATTAATCTGCCACGGAAAGGAATCTTACCACTATGAAACTGAGTGTTTTAGCCAACCTGTACGGCTCCAAGACCCTGGAGGAGACCCTTCAGATCCTGACGGGTCTGGGCATCCACACCGTGGAGCTGGGCGCGGGCGGTTACCCCGGCAAGGCGCATTGCAACCCCGCTGAGCTGCTGGCCGACCCCGCCAAGTACGACGAGTTCATCGCCACCCTGAAGAAGTACGACGTAGAGGTCTGCGCCCTGGCCTGCCACGGCAACGCCCTGCACCCCGACAAGGCCATTGCCGAGTCCTTCGACACCGATTTTCGTAACGCCGTTCTGCTGGCCGAGAAGATGGGCGTGGATACCGTCATCACCTTCTCGGGCTGCCCCGGCGACCACGAGGGCGCCAAGTACCCCAACTGGGTCACCTGCCCCTGGCCCGAGGATTTCCTCGCCATTCTGGACTGGCAGTGGAACGAGAAGGTCATTCCCTACTGGCAGGAGGCCGGTGCCTTCGCCCTGGCGCACAACGTACCTCACATCGCCTTTGTGATGCACCCCGGCTTCTGCGTCTACAACCCCGCTACCCTGCTCCGCCTCCGTGAGGCTGTCGGTCCCGTTATTGGTGCCAACTTCGACCCCTCCCACCTGGTCTGGCAGGGCATGGATCCCGTGGCCGCTATCCGCGAGCTGAAGGGCGCCATCTACCACGTCCACGCCAAGGACACCAAGATCGACAAGTACACCTCCGGCGCCAACGGCGTGCTGGATACCAAGCACTACAGCGACGAGCTGAACCGCGCCTGGATCTTCCGCACCGTGGGCTACGGCAACGGCGAGACCTACTGGAGAGATCTGGTCTCCAACCTCCGCCTCTGCGGCTATGACAGAGTCCTGTCCATCGAGCATGAGGACAGCATCATGCCCATCGACGAGGGTCTTCAGAAGGCCGTTACCTTCCTCAAGGGGGTCTGCATCTTTGAGGAGAAGCCTACTACTATGAGTTGGGCGTAAGCCCCAAATCCGCAAAAGGGGCGTATCTTCGGGTACGCCCTGACTTTTTGCAAAAAATCTCAAAAAACTTTTCAAAAACCCCTTGACAAACGCCTCCGCATATGCTATAATATCATGCGTTGCGGAGGCATAGCTCAGCTGGTTAGAGCGCATGCTTGACATGCATGAGGTCATTGGT
>JAZRFR010000206.1:0-12009 GCA_045643785.1 Eubacteriales bacterium
GTTGAGCGTGGTCAGGTTCTGGCTGCTCCCAAGTCCATCAAGCCCCACACCAAGTTCAAGGGTCAGGTTTACGTTCTGTCCAAGGACGAGGGTGGCCGTCACACTCCCTTCTTCAACAACTACCGTCCCCAGTTCTACTTCAGAACTACTGACGTTACCGGTGTTATCGAGCTGCCCGAGGGTGTCGAGATGTGCCGCCCCGGCGACAACGTCCAGATGACCGTCGAGCTGATCAGCCCCATCGCTTGCGAGCAGGGTCTGCGCTTCGCTATCCGTGAGGGTGGCCGTACCGTCGGTTCCGGCGTGGTTTCCGAGATCATCAAGTAATTTGATTCTTCTCTGAATCGCTTAGAGGCGTAAGCCTCTATAGATACCCCCGCGCCCCGGCGCGGGGGTATTGTTTGTAAAACGATTTCTAAAAACCTTCTTGCACCCCGGAAAACTTTGCTCTGAAGTTTTTTGGAAGTCAAGAAACCTTTTTGCAAAAAGGTTTCTTGCGGGGTATGGGGCAGAGCCCCATCTATTCTGTCTTTGGGGATTGGTGAAATTCCATACCGGTGGTGATAGCCCACGAGCTCCCGCAGGGGAGCAGAGCAGGTTGGATTCCTGCGCCGACGGTCGCGTTCGGCGGAGCCGAAAGCATGAAGCTTGCTGCGCAAGCTTCCACGCGTCTGACGAACTTTATGATGTTTGCTTTGTTTGGCGCGCTACAGTCCGGATGAAAAAAGATACATCCCCCCTACGAAAGGGGAACATACCATGTCAAGATCCAAGCAAGGGCAGACTATGTCTGCCACCCAGCGGTTGACCTTGTCGGCGGTTTTTGCCGCCCTCGCCGTTGCCGCCATATTTGTATTCCGTTTTAACGTCAGCTTCCTGACCTTTGATCTGAAGGATACCATCATCACCTTATCAGGTCTGATCCTTGGCCCTATTACGGCCTTCACCGTCTCTCTCCTGGTCGCCGTCCTGGAATTCATTACCATCGGTGACACGGGCTGGTACGGTTTCCTTATGAACTTTGCATCCTCCGTCACATTTTCCGTGGTGTGCGCGGTGGTGTACCGATACAAAAAAACTCTGTTGGGCGCCGCCATCGCCCTGATATCCGCCGTGATCGCCCTCGTGGCCGTCATGCTGACCCTGAATCTGGTGATCACCCCCCTGTACCAAGGGGTTTCCCGTTCGGTGATCGCCGAGATGATCCCCACCCTGTTTCTCCCCTTCAACGCCGTCAAGGGCGCCGTTAACGCCGCCTTGGTGCTGATCCTGTATAAACCCGTCCATCAAGCCCTGCTGGCGGCCAAGATCGTCCCAAAATCCTTTGTGGCTGATCCCCGGCCCGCCCCCGATCCCGCCGAAAAGAAGAAGCGGATCCTGCGTAGCGTGTGCGTCACGGCCTGCGGTCTGCTCCTGCTGACCGTTGTTCTGATCCTGTTCGTGACTCTGCTCCACGGCGGTTTTTCCTGGTTGCCCAAATTCACCTGGTTCGAGAACTTTAAGGGGCTCTTTGGCGATCCGTCCTGAGGCCAACTACATTCCCGAGGTTATTTTCCATGAAAGAAGCCATAGCCAATTTCTTTTTGGAGATCGTGGGTGAGGAGCTGTGTGTCCTGTTCTGCTCTATGCTCCCCATCATCGAGCTCCGCGGAGCCATTCCCATGGGCGCCGCCTTCGGTCTCCCCTGGTGGCAGACCTATCTCATCGCCGTCGTGGGTAATATGCTCCCCGTGCCCATCATTCTCCTGTTCGTCAAGTCGGTTCTGAACTGGATGGCGGGTTGTAAAGTCAAGTTCTTCAATAAGATCGCCAACAAAATGTTCGAAAAGGCCGAAAAGAACCGCGAAAAGATCGAAAAGTATGCCTTTTGGGGCCTTACCTTGTTCGTAGCCATCCCCCTGCCCGCCACGGGCGCCTGGACGGGAACCCTTGTCGCCGCTTTGTTCGACATGAAGTTTTGGAAATCCATGCTGTCTGCCTTGATCGGCGTTATGATCGCAGGTGTGATCATGACCCTTATCTCCTACGGCGCAGTTGCCGCATTCGGCGCGCTGTTCTGATCGCGCTCCGCGTCCTTTCTGAACCCCCAATACGTATATAAAGAGGTTTATATGAAAAAACGCATTCTTTCCCTGATGTTGGCGGCGCTGATGATGCTGAGCGTGCTGTTTGCGGCTGTAGCTTGCGGTGAGCCCGCAGACGATGACGCTCCCGCCGCAACGGATTCCGCCAAGGTCGAGGAGACCGAAACGGATTCCCCCTACTCCCAGCTTGAAAAAGAGCAGTACAACCGTGATTTCACCGTCCTGATCCGTGACGACTGCACCGAAGACTTCGTCGTGGAGAAGATGACAGGTGAACTGTTGGATGACTCCCTCTACGAGCGCAACACCGTGGTTGCCGAGGATTACGGCGTGAATTTCGTATTCCAGTACCAGGGATTCAGCTATTCCGGCGTCAACGAGGCCCTCAAGCAGCAGGTCAACGGCAATCTGGACGATTACGATATGTTCATCGGCCATAAATCCTCCTATGCAGGTCTGGCTATGAACAACTACCTTTACGACCTGGGCAAGATCTCCAACATGGATCTGTCCAACCCCTGGTGGGATCAGGCTGCCTACGAGAACCTGACCGTGGCAGGGAAAACCTACGTCATGACGGGTGATATCAATCCCTCCTCCTCCATGCGCATCACCTCCTGCATGGTGGTCAATAAGGACATGATGACCGAGCTTCATAAGGATATGAACGCCCTCAACGAGCTGACCGAGAACGGTGACTGGACGTTGGACGTTCTCTACGAGTATTCCAAGGAAGTTACCTTCGACCTCAACGGTGACCAGAAGATCAACTACCAGGACGACCGCTACTGCCTCACCGGCTGGATGATGGCCGCTCCCTATGCCCTCTACTACGGCGCTGACGGTAATTTTGTTAAGATCGTCGACGGTGTTCCCGAACTGGATTATACCGACGAGATGGTCACCGACATTTACGGAAAGATCTACTCCATCATGATCGAGCAGAACGCCTACTACGTGACCCAGGAGCCTCAGTATGTCACTATGTTTGAGGTGTTCAGCGAGGGCCGTGCACTCTTCTCCGTTCTGACCCTCAAGCTCATCTCCCAGTACCTCTCGGAGATGGAAAACAGCTACGGCATTCTGCCTGTGCCCAAGTACGACAAGCACCAGGATGATTACGCTTCCTTCGTCAACGGCTCCACGGGCCTGGTCATGATCGCCAAGACCGAGGAGGATCCCGAGTTCGTGGGCGCCATCATGGACGCCATGGCTTGCTACAACTACGAGCATGTGACGCCCAATATGTTCCAGGTGGTCACCAAGCTCCAGGTCGCACAGGATCCCGCTTCTGCCCGTATGGTGGATCTCATCATCCGTAACCGCGTTTTCGATCTGGGTTACTTCGCCGATCTGAGTGTGACCAACCTGGTTAAGGACAGCCTGAACTCCAAGCGCGCCGAGATCTCTTCCAGCCTTCGCTCCGGCCGCAAAGTAGCCCAAAATGCACTGGACAAGCTGCTGACGAACATGGATAAATTTGACTGATTTTTCGGTCGCCCCCCAAAAAACACTTGACAATCGTTGCATTATCCTGTATAATAAATACGATATTCTATTAACATTCCTTTAGGAGGCTTATAATGAAACGCTTTTCTATGAAACGAAGCCTGTCTCTCCTTCTGGCTGTCCTGATGATGGCCGGTACCCTGCTCATGGCCGTTTCCTGCGGCGAAGCCGTAGAGGAGGATCCTAAGACCGAAAACAGCGGCAGCAGTTCCTCCACAGACGCTAAGGTTGAGGAGACCGAGAAGGTCCCCGCCTACAGCACGGTGGCAAAAAAGGATTTCGACCGTGAGTTTACCATCCTGACCCGTAGCGATAACCTGGAGCAGTTCTACGTCGAGGAATATACCGGTGATCTCCTGGATGACCTGATCTATGAGCGCAACGGCGTCATTGCCAACGACTTCGGTGTGGAATTCGTGTACAACGATATGGACTACATGGCGGTCAACGACACCCTGCGTCTCCAGGCAACCAGTAACCTGGACGACTACGACCTGTATACCGGCCACAAGTATTCCTTCACGTCCTGTGCCCAGAATAACTACTGCTACAATCTGCAGAATATTGTTTCCATGGATCTGTCCGGCGAATGGTGGGATCAGGCCTGCCTGGAGAACCTGACCGTTGACGGCAAGACCTACGTTCTCACCGGTGATATCGATCCCGACTCCATGCTCATGTCTGCCTGCTTCGTGTTCAACAAGAAGATGATGAAGGAGCTGAAAAAGGACGTTGACGAGCTGAACGAGCTGACCGTTAACGGCGGTTGGACTCTGGACGTCATGTACGAGTATGGTAAGGACGTGACCTTCGACCTCAACGGCGACGGTACGATCGAGTACACCTCCGACCGCTTCAACCTCACCTCCTGGATGATGGACGTGCCCTTCAGCCTGTACTACGGCGCAAACGGCAACTTCGTCACCATCGTGGACGGCACCCCCGAGCTGACCTACACCGACGAGCAGGTGACCAATATCTACGAAAAGATCTACAAGGTCATCGTTGAGCAGCAGGCATACTTCGTGACCGACCTGAACGTTTACGGCACGACCTACGACGTATTCAGCGAGGGCCGCGCTATGTTCTGCGACATGTGTCTGTCCAAGATCACCACCTTCCTCAGCGAGATGGAAGATCCCTACGGCATTCTGCCTATTCCGAAGTACGATACCAACCAGAAGGAGTACCTGTCCTTCGTAAACGGCGCAACTCCCTTCGTCATGGTTGCCAAGACCGAGGAGGATCCCGAGTTCGTGGGTACCATTCTGGAGGCTATGGCCACCTACAACTATGACAAAGTGACTCCTCAGCTCTTTGAGGTTTCCACCAAGCTCCAGGCCGCCCAGGATCCCGAATCGGCCGCTATGGTGGACTACATTGTCCGTAACCGTATCTTCGATCTGGGCTACTTTGCCGACTGGGGCATTACCAATGTGGTTTTCGATAACCTGAAGACCGGTAATGAGGCAATCGCCAGCGCCCTGACCAAGGAAGGCAAGGCCGCTAAGACCCAGCTGAAACGCTTGCTGGCCAGCTTCGAGAAGCACAAGTAATAGCTTCACCATACGAATCCCCTACTTATCAAGAGTGACGGAGGGACAGGCCCTGCGAAGTCACGACAACCTGCCGCGTATCGGTAAGGTGCCAATACCTGCTTGATGAGAGATATGACAAAGAAAAGCCCTCTGTCTTCTCTCGGACGGAGGGCTTTATACATGATACAAAACGAAAGGATAACCAATATGATTAACGACAACCGTTCCGTGCTGTTTACCAGCGAATCCGTGACCGAAGGTCACCCCGACAAAATTTCCGACAAGATCTCCGACGCCATTCTGGACGAGCTGCTCCCCCAGGATCCCATCTCCCGCGTAGCCTGCGAGACCTTCTGCACCACCGGCCTCGTAGCCATCATGGGTGAGATCACCACCAACGCCTACGTAGACTTCCAGAAGATCGTCCGCGACACCGTCCGCGAGATCGGCTACACCCGCGCTAAGTTCGGCTTTGACTGCGATTCCTGCGCCGTCATCTCTTCCATCCACGAGCAGTCCCCCGACATCGCCATGGGCGTAGACAAGTCTCTGGAGGCCAAGGAGGGCCGCGCTGAAAGCGCCGACGGCCTGGACATTGGTGCCGGCGACCAGGGTCTGATGTTCGGCTACGCCTGCAACGAGACCCCCGAGCTCATGCCCCTGCCCATCTCTCTGTCTCATGCTTTGGCTAAGAAGCTGACCGCCATCCGGAAGAGCGGCGAGCTGGATTACCTCCGTCCCGACGGTAAGACCCAGGTCACCGTGGAGTACGTGGAGGGCAAGCCCGTCCGCGTGGATACCGTGGTCATTTCTACCCAGCACTCTGCCGAGGTCTCTCTGGAGACCATCCGGGAGGACATGATCGAAAAGGTCATCCGTCCCATCGTCCCCGCCAACCTGCTGGACGAGAACACCAAGTTCTTCGTCAACCCCACGGGTCGTTTCGTTATCGGCGGCCCCGCAGGCGATACCGGTCTGACCGGCCGTAAGATCATCGTAGACACCTACGGCGGCTACGCCCGCCACGGCGGCGGCGCCTTCTCGGGTAAGGATCCCACCAAGGTGGACCGCTCCGCCTCCTACGCCGCCCGCTACATCGCTAAGAACGTGGTAGCCGCAGGCCTGGCCGACCACTGTGAAGTACAGGTTGCCTACGCCATCGGCGTGGCCAAGCCCGTCTCCGTTCTTGTGGATACCTTTGGCACCGCCAAGGTCTCCGAGGCCGCCATCCAGGAGGCCGTTCTGAAGCACGTTGACCTCCGTCCCGCCGCCATCATCCAGAAGTTTGACCTCCGCCGTCCCATCTACTGTGACCTGGCCGCTTACGGTCACATGGGCCGCGAGGATCTGAACGCTCCCTGGGAGAAGACCGATCTGGCCGAGGTTCTGAAGGCTGAACTTTTCTAATCTATGCTCATAAGGGACGGTGCACGGTCGCCGTCCCTTGCGCGACCTTCACCCCACGCCGCTTTTTTTCATATACTGATTACCGAATACGTATCGGAGGTCAGTTATGGACGTCAAGCAAACCATCATTCAGGTGATCATTGCCGCGCTTTCGGTGATCGGCTTTTACGGAATTCTGCACGCGGTATTCGAAACGGCGCTTCGTCCCAAACAGATCACCGCGGCGGTGGTTCTGCGGAACATGAAGGACGCGGAAGACCTGGATATCCTGTTGTGCGAAGCCCGCCGTGCCCCCTGCAGAGGCGGAAAACGCCGCCTTTTTCTGGTCGTATCCGCCGACCTGATGGACGGCCGCGTGGGTGAAGCAGGGAAGCTCAAGGAAGAATACGCCGCCTTAGCCGAACGCTATGGCGCCGAGGTGGCGGTATGGCTACCGATGGAAATGGAATAAAACATTGCAAATTGCAGTGTGTAAGGGAGCGAAAGAGCGCCCGGGGAAAAACTTCTTTCAAGAAGTTTTTCCCCAGTTCTCGCCTGCGGGCTCGGTCACGCCGCGGCTCTGACACCACACTGTGGTGTCATTCACTACCGCGTCGCCGCTTCGCTACCCTTCAAGAACTTTCAAAAAAGATATTGATAGATAACCCTTTTTGAAAGTTTTGAAGATTCCAAAGGGACTTTTTCAAAAGTCCCTTTGGTGGGGTGCAGGGGTGAAACCCCTGCACGACAAATCCTATAATCGATTGAAAATGAAAGGAGGACAGACACATGTACGACACCCCGTGGTTCCCGCCTCAGGAGCCCCCGGAACAGGAAGCGAGCCGCCCCAAAGACGGCCTGACCCAGCTCAAGGGCACCGTGGAGCACATCATATACAGCAACGAGGACAACGGCTACACCGTCATGGACGTGGGGCTGGAGGACGACGTCATCACCGCCTGCGGTGTCATGCCCTATGTCAGCGACGGGGATTCCCTCATCCTGTGGGGCAACTGGGTGCATAACCCCAAGTACGGCCGCCAGTTCAAGGTGGAGCAGTACGAGCGGGATATGCCCGCCGACTCCGCCGCCATCCTGCGCTACCTGTCCTCCCGTACCATCAAGGGCATCGGCCCCCGCTTGGCCGAGCGCATCGTTTCCGCCTTTGGCGACGAGACGTTGGACGTCATGGAGAATCACCCCGAGTGGCTTGCCGACGTGCCGGGCATCTCCCGCCGTAAGGCCGAGGAGATCGCCGAGGATTTCAAGGCCAAGGCAGGCATCCGCTCCGCCATGATGTTCTTCCGCGACTACTTTGGCGCGGCTATGACGGTGCGCATCTATAAGCAGTGGGGCTCGGGCGCCGTGGATATGGCCAAGAAGAACCCCTACCGCCTCTGCGATGAGGTGGAGGGCATCGGCTTTGAACGCGCCGACCAGATGGCCATGTCTTTGGGACTGGATCCCCAAGGAGAAGACCGCATCATGAGCGGTGTCAAGTACCTCCTCACCACCAACGCCGCCCAGAACGGCCACCTCTGCCTCCCCCGCGAGAAGCTCACCGAGGCCGCCGTGCGGTTGTTGAATACCCAAGCCGACCGCGTCACGGCCGCTATCGAGGCTCAGCTGGACAGCAGACGCCTCGTTGCCCGCCGCTATGGCGGTCAGGAGTTCGTGTACGACTATTTCACGGATCAGCAGGAGAAATACATAGCCGATAAGCTCGTCCTGCTGGACAAGCTCTGCCCCGCCGTAGACGCGGGAGACGTGAACCGCTTCATCCAGCGGGAGGAACGGGAGCAGGGAATGACCTACGCCACCGAGCAAAAGCGCGCCATCTGCGACGCACTGGCTCACGGCGTCATGGTGCTGACGGGCGGCCCCGGTACGGGTAAGACCACCGTCGTCCACGCCCTGCTCCACATCTTCCGCTCCATGGATATGTCCGTGGCCCTCTGCGCCCCCACGGGACGGGCGGCCAAACGCCTGTCGGAATCCACCGCCACCGAAGCCAAGACCATCCACCGCCTTCTGGAAATGGAATTCGAGGAGGGAACGAACCACGGCCGCTTCCGCCGCAACGAGCAGGATCTCCTGGAGGAATCCGTCGTCATCGTGGACGAGGCCTCCATGGTGGATAATAGCCTGCTCTGCTCCCTCTGCAAGGCCATCAAGCCCGGCGCGCGGCTCATCCTCATCGGTGACGCCGACCAGCTCCCCAGCGTGGGCGCAGGACGGGTGCTCAACGACATCATCGACAGCCGACGCTTCGCCACGGTGCGCCTCACCGAGATCTTCCGCCAGGCGCAGGAGTCCCTGATCGTTACCAACGCCCACGCCATCAACGAGGGCAACTACCCCAATCTTGGGGTCAAGAATAACGACTTCTTCTACCTCTACCGCCGCACCGACCGCGAGATCGCCGACACCGTGGTGGAGCTTTGCAAGACCCGCCTGCCCCGCACCTACGGCAAGGCCACCGAAGGCGGCATCCAGATCATTACCCCCTCCCGCAAGGGAGAAGCGGGCACCGAAAACCTCAACCGCCTGCTCCAATCCTCCCTCAATCCCCCCGAAAAGGGCAAACGGGAGCTGAAATTCCGTGAGACCACCTTCCGCGTGGGGGATCGGGTCATGCAGACCAAGAACAACTACGACATCGAATGGGAAAGCGGCGACGGCATCGACCAAACCGCAGGAAGCGGCGTGTTCAATGGCGACATCGGCACCATCGTATTCATCGATACCGCCGAGCGGGAGATGGTGGTTCGCTTCGACGACAAGGAGGCCACCTACAACGGAGAAATGCTGGACGAGCTGGAGCATGCCTGGGCGGTTACCGTCCATAAGAGCCAGGGCTCGGAATACCCCTTCGTCATCGTGCCCATGTACGCCGCTCCGCCCCTGCTCCTCACCCGCAACCTCCTCTATACCGCCGTCACCCGCGCCCGCCATATGGTGATCCTGGTGGGACGGGAGGACATCGTGCATACTATGGTGGATAACAACCGCCAGTCCATGCGGTATACAGGTCTTGTCTACCGCCTGACCAATGCATAAGAAGGGTGGTATTTTCTCTCGACGTAGAGGAAAAAACAGGTGCAAAGCCCCTATCAATCCTCTAATTTGAAAAATTCCCATTGACAGAAGCATTTTTTTGTGCTATACTATAATAAATATAGCCTGGATACCTGTATCCGGGCGCATCCATGCCGAAAAAGGAGGTGAGTCACGGTGCTGGAGAAATTTACACGCAATATCGCCATTGATTTCGGAACTGCCAGCGTACTGGTGTACGTGGAAGGCCAGGGCATCGTGCTCAAGGAACCCTCCGTCGTCGCCATCGACCTTTCCTCCGACCGCGTGGTCAAGGTGGGTCAGGACGCCATGGAAATGCTGGGCAGAACCCCCGACCATATCGAGGCCATCCGCCCCATGAAGGACGGCTCCATCAGCCAGTATGAGGTCACCCTCCAGATGCTCCGCTACTTCATCCGCCGCGCCTGCGGTAAGGTCTGGATCCCGCCCCGCGTGCTCATCTGCGTGCCCACAGGCATCACCGAGGTGGAAATGCGCGCCGTGATGGACGCCTCCCGCGAAGCAGGCGCCCGCCATACCTACCTCATCGAGGAGCCCAAAGCCGCCGCCATTGGCGCGGGAATCGACGTCAAGTCCCCCGTGGGCAGTATGGTAGTCAATATCGGAGGCGGTGTCAGCGATATCGCCGTCATGTCCATGGGCGGTGTCGTCGCATCCGACTCCATCCCCATCGGCGGTGATAAGTTCGACGAGGCCATCTTAAGCTACGTCCGCCGCCGCTATAACATCCTCATTGGTGAACGTACCGCCGAGGATATCAAGATCCGCATCGGTGACGTCTACGAGCATAAAAAGCCCGCCTACATGAAGGTCACGGGACGCTCCCTCACCGAGGGTACCCCCAAAGAGGTGCTCATCAGCTCCAAGGAAATGATCGAGGCTCTCTACGAGCCCATTACCGCCATCCTGGATTCCATCTGCCTCGTCATCGAGCAGACGCCCCCCGAGCTGGTGGGCGATATCCTGCAAAAGGGTATGGTCCTCACGGGCGGTGGCTCCATGCTCCGCGGCTTGGATCGCCTCATCGAGCGGGTCACGGGTATCCCCACCTTCGTTGCCCGTAAGCCCATCAGTAGCACCGTCCTGGGCGCAGGAAGCCTCCTGCCCTACCTCAAATCCATGCCCGAGGGTCTGGTCACCCTGCCCACCCGGGTGTAAAGCAAGTAACGAATAGGGGCCTTGTCCCCTAACCCCTACCAAATGAACTTCGCCCCGCAAGCAGGGCCGCAAAAAGTTTTTTGGATCCTCAAAAAACGTTTTCAAATAATCCTGTTTGAAAGGTTTTGAGGATTCTTAAGGAACTTTTCCAAAAGTTCCTTAAGCGGGGTACAGGGGCAGAGCCCCTGTTATTATATAGAAATCCCAAGCAATATCACACGTAAGGAGGGCAGCCATGCCCATCAAAATACCCAATCTTCTTCCCGCCACCGATACACTTCTGCGGGAGAATATCTTCGTCATGACTGAGACCCGCGCCATCACCCAGGATATCCGCCCTCTGCATATCCTCATGCTCAATCTCATGCCCAAGAAGATCGAGACCGAGACCCAGATCGCGCGCCTCATCGGCAATACCCCCCTCCAGGTGGAGCTGGAGCTGCTCCAGACCGCCACCCATAAGTCCAGCCATACCTCCGAGGAGCATATGCTGGCCTTCTATAAGACCTTCGACGAGGTCAAGGATAAGAAGTACGACGGTATGATCATCACCGGCGCACCTGTGGAGCAGATCCCCTTTGAGGAGGTGGACTACTGGTCCGAGCTCTGCGAGATCATGGAGTGGAGCAAAACCCACGTCACCTCCACCCTCCATATCTGCTGGGGCGCCCAGGCAGGCCTCTACTACCACTACGGCATCCCCAAGTACCCCCTGGAGCAAAAGCTCTTCGGCGTCTACGAGCATAAGCTGGACTATAACCGCTCCATGCTCTTCCGCGGCTACGACGACGTGTTCAACGTCCCCCATTCCCGCCATACCACCACCAAGAGAGAGGATATGGAGGCCGTCGAGGAGCTCCGCATCCTGGCCAGCTCCCAGGAGGCAGGCGTCTTCTGCGCCATGACCCCCCGCGGCAAGCAGATCTACGTCATGGGTCACTCGGAGTACGACGCCGATACCCTGAAGAACGAGTACCTCCGCGACGTCTACGCGGGACTGCCCATCCAGCCCCCCGCCCACTATTTCCCCGACGATGACCCCGACCGCGAGCCCATCGTCCGCTGGCGCTCCTGTGCCAACCTGTTCTACTCCAACTGGCTCAACTACTACGTCTACCAGACCACGCCTTACGACGTGAAGGATATACAGTAGGGACCGGCGTCCTCGACGGTCCGACAGTAGGGACCGGCGTCCCCGGCGGTCCGTGGCAATCACAAATCGGCAGAGATGTTGG
>JAZRFR010000207.1:0-8302 GCA_045643785.1 Eubacteriales bacterium
TAGGAGGTCTTGGAACCCTTTTTCAAAAGGGTTCCAAGTGGGGGTCAAGGGGGTGAAGCCCCCTTGCGCTCCCCCATAAACTGCAATTTGTCAGAATCTGAAATACAGGAAGGGATTGTAGCTATCGCCCACCAGCGCCAGCACCGACAGGATCAGGAGCGCCACGGGCACCACCACGGCCACGGTGTTGGTCACCAACCGCGCCATACCGCCTGCAAAGCCGCGCCCCTCGGCGGCAGACATAAACCGTTTGGAAAGGAACGGAATGATGGGCGAGCAGGCCAGGATGGCCACCAGGAGGAAGAACAGGTAGTTGAGCAGGGTGTAGTGGGCGTTGTCGCCGTCAAAGCCCTTGCCAAAGCCAAAGAGGGCTTTCAGGGCGTGACCCATGAGGCTCATGTCGTCAAAGCGGAAGAGCAACCAGCCGAACCATACCACGGCCAGGGTGTAGAGGCGGCGCAGGTGGCTCGTAATGACGTTCCCATGCTTTTTCCAGCGGAACAGGTACTTCTCCAGCACCAGGAACAGGGCGAAGTAGAGTCCCCACAGGACGAAATTCCAGGACGCACCGTGCCAGAATCCCGTCAGCGCCCAGACCACCAACAGGTTGAACATATGCCGTCCCTTGGAGCAACGGTTACCGCCCAGGGGTATGTAGACGTAGTCCCGGAAGAAGGAGGACAGGGAGATGTGCCAGCGGCGCCAGAAGTCGGTGACCGAGTCGGCCGCGTAGGGGTAGTTGAAATTCTCCTTGAAATGGAAGCCCAGCATCATACCCATGCCGATGGCCATGTCGGAGTAGGCCGAGAAGTCGAGGTAGATCTGGAGCATGTAGGCGGTCATGCCCAGAAATACACCCAGGGAGGACACCGAGCCTGCGGTGAGCTTGTCGGCATTCAGCAGGGTATCCGCGATGACGGCGCAGGTGTTGGCCAGCACTGCCTTTTTGCAGAGTCCCACGGTGAAGCGGAGCATGCCCTTCCAACACTCGTCCAGGCAAACGGTACGGCGGTCGATCTCCCTTGCCACGTCCACGTAACGGACGATGGGGCCCGCGATGCACTGGTGGAACAGGGCGGCGTAGAGCAAGAGCTTGCCGTAGCTTCGCTGGGGCGGCGTCTCGTTCCGATACACGTCAATGACGTAGGACATGAGCTGGAAGGTGTAGAAGGAGATACCGATGGGCAGAGCCACGGCGGGCAGGGGATTGTCCACCCCCAGAATATCCGTCACGGTGTTCGCAAGAAGCCCCGTGTACTTGAAGACCACCAGAAGCCCCAAGCAGATCCCCAGAGTCACCCCAAGGCAGAACTTTTTCAAGCGGGGATTGCCTTCACCGCCCATGGGGGAAGGGTTCTGCGCCCAGATGAGATGGGCACCCAGGTAGCAAACCAGTACCTCCAGGCAAAGGAGCAGCACCAAAGGCGGCCCGCCCCAGGCGTAAAAGACCAGGGAAAAGACCAACAGCAGGGTATTGCGCGCCTTGACCGAGGGCATGAATACGTACATTCCGTAGCAAAGCACCAGGAATGCGAATATGAAGAACAGGCTGGAAAAGACCATGTATGAAAACCTCCGTAAGAATCGGAAATAGCAGTAAATTGCAGTTTATAGGGGAACGCCTGGGAGGAACTTCTTGAAAGAAGTTCCCCCCCCTCAAGAACTTTCAAAAAAGATATTGGTAAATAACCCTTTTTGAAAGTTTTAGGAAGTCCAGAAACCCTCGCAAACTTCGCCGCAGGCGAATTTGCCCCCGAGCGGAGCGAGGATATTTTCAAAAGGGTTTCTGGTGGGGTGCAGGGGCAGAGCCCCTGTCCTACAAACCCAAATTTAAAATACTGTATTTATTATACCACACCCGCCCTGTAAATGCAAGGGAATTTCCCGCCCTGACAAAAATTTTCTTCCTTTCCCGCCATATTTGTAGAGGCTACATCTTGACAGAAGCAGGTATTCGATGTATAATAATGGTACATTCTATAGAAGAGTAAAAGCGCGCGCGTCAAGTGCCGACGGGACGGGGAGTTGCCGGTCGGACGAAGGTCGAAGGACTGCGGTTCGCGCTTTGCATCCCGCTTCGTTTGGCTCAAGGTCGTACGTTTCCCCCAGGGGAATTTATACCTCCTTTCCCGCCTTATGTCGCAGGGGAAGGAGGTATTTTTATGTCCGTTCCCGCAAGTCCCTCTCAAAGCAGAGGGCGCACCGCTGCCCGCGCCGCCCTGAAGCGCCTGGTTCTGGGTGCCATGATGGCCGCCCTCAGCGTGGTCATCGGTATGTTCTGCAAGAGCCTTCTCAATTTCGGAGAAGGGCTTTTCCGCATTACCTTTGAGAATCTGCCCATCATTCTGTCGGGTATTTTCCTCGGGCCCATCACGGGCGGTATGGTGGGGATCATATCCGATCTGACCAGTTACCTGCTCTCCCCCCAGACCTATCCGCCCAACCTCATCGTCACCTTCGGCGCGTTTACGGTGGGTGCCGTATCGGGGCTTATGGCGCGGTTCGTGATCCGCGAGCACGGCATCAAGCAGATCATCCTCTCCGCCTCTGTAGCCCATATTCTGGGCTCCATGATCGTAAAACCCATCGGCCTGTTCCAGTTCTACCAGTGGGCGGTGCTCCTCCGTATTCCGTTGTACCTTGTGATCGCGCCGCTGGAGATTTTCCTGCTTTGCCTGCTTTGGAAGCAGAAGTCCTTTCGAAAATTGTTTGAAAAAATATAAATTGCAGTTTGTGGGGGCCCTGCCCCCCCCCCCCGCAAGCCCCTTTTGAAAAAGGGGCTTGACCCCCAAAACTTTCAAAAACATTGTCAAATAATCTTTTTTGAAAGTTCTTGGGATTCTTAAACCCTTCTTTCAAGAAGGGTTTAAGCGGGGTCCAGGGGCAGGGCCCCTGGCCGACAAACCCAAATTTGAACACCTGAAAAAGGAGCCTCCCATGACCTACACCCAAGCCCTCGAATATATCCACTCCACCTGCTGGAAGGGCAGCCGCCCCGGGCTGGAGCGTACCATAGACCTTGCAAACCGTCTGGGCAATCCCCAGAATTCCCTGAAATTCATCCATATCGCCGGCACCAACGGCAAGGGCTCCACCTCCGCCATGCTGGCTGCCATTCTGCAAAAGGCGGGCTATAGGGTGGGACTCTACACCTCCCCCTTCATCCTCCGCTTCAACGAGCGCATGCGCAATGGGGGGCAGGGCATCCCCGACGACGAGCTGGCCGAGATCACCGAGTACGTCAAGCCCCACGCCGAGGCCATGACCGACACCCCCACGGAATTTGAGCTGATCACCGCCATCGCCCTGGTGTATTTCGCCCGCCATGGCTGCGACTACGTGGTTTTTGAAGTAGGGATGGGCGGCAGACTGGACTCCACCAACATCATTGACGCCGAGACCGTGGTCGCATCCGTGATCACGGGCATCGCCATGGATCACACCGCATTCCTGGGCGACACCCCCGAGAAGATCGCCGCCGAAAAGGCAGGGATCATCAAGAAGGGCGTGCCTGTGGTGTACGGGGGCAATCATCCCCCCGTGGGCACCGCCACAGGCGGGGTGCTTCCCTCCCCCGAAGCCATCTCCTGCGTGACCTGTGGTCAGGTCATCCGCGAAAAGGCCGCCGAGGTGGGAGCGCCCTACATCGAGACCGACCACACGAAGCTGGGGGGCATCCGCGCCGATCTGTTCGGCGCCGAGTTCGATTTCGGCGACCGTACATCCCTCCGCATCCCCCTGGCGGGACTCTACCAGCCCCACAACGCCGCCAACGTGCTGACCGTCATCGATATTCTCCGTACCCGTGGACTATCTATCCCCGAGGAAGCCATCCGCGAGGGGCTTGCCAACGTCTACTGGCCGGGGCGGTTTGAGATCCTGTCCAAGTCTCCCCTCATCATCGCCGACGGCGGCCACAACCCCGAGGGCATCGACGCCGCCATCGCCAGCGTCAAGACCTACTTCGGAAGCGAAAAAATCCTCCTCCTGACAGGCGTGATGGCCGACAAGGACTACACCCACATGGTCAGTCGCATGGCCGAGGTGGCCGCCCGCGCATTCTGCGTGCGGCCCGCCAACGACCGCGCGCTGGATCCCGTGAAGTACGCCGAGTCCTTCCGCAACCTGGGTGTTCCCGCCGAAGGGTACGCCACGGTAGCAGAAGGCGTTTGTGCCGCCGCCGAGGTGGCAGAACGCGAAGGGAAAGCCCTGCTCTGCCTGGGGTCGCTGTACATGTACGGAGAGGTACGGGAGGCCGTACTCGGCGAGGTGAAATTATGACCGCCGCCGCAAACAGCGCCCTGACCGTCCGCTTTGCCTCCGTCGCCGATGCCGAGGCTTTAGTGGTTATCTACGCCCCCTACATTCTGAAAACCGCCATCACCTACGAGTATGAGATCCCCTCGGTCGCCGAGTTCGCGGGGCGAATCTCCACCTACTCCGCCAAATACCCCTATCTTGTAGCCGAGCTGAACGGCACCCCCGTAGGCTACGCCTACGCCTGTCCCCTGGGCAGCCGTCCCGCCTTTGACTGGGCTGTAGAAACAGCGATCTACATTCGCGAGGACTGCAAGGGGCTGGGTGTGGGTCGCGCGCTCTACGAAAAGCTGGAGGCCATACTCAAAGTCATGGGTATTTGCACCATGACCGCCGCCGTGGCCAGCGTCCCCCGCGAGGATCCCTACCTCACCAACGCCAGCATCGCCTTTCACCTCCGCATGGGATTTACCCCCGTGGGGACGTTCCATAACGCGGGATGCAAGTTCGGACGGTGGTACGATCTGACGTGGTTGGAGAAGCAGATTGGGGAGTATGAGGGGGATCCGGAGCATCCCAAAAGCATAACCGATGTGCGCAAACAATACGAGGAGGAGTTTTGCCGTGAATAAGACAAAATGGCTTGAAATCAACAAAGCCTTTTGGGGCTTGGAGACCTCCGATCTGCCCGAGGAATATGATCTGGTCATTCCTTGGATGACCTGCACGACAGACGGCTTTGTCTACGGCTGGGATGAAACGTGGTCGCATTTTTGGAGCCATGAATACACAGGCCGGGAGATTGAATGGCTCAAAATCAAGCTCACCCCCGAAAACCGCAAGGTGGTATTGGATATTCTCAAAAAGATCCATGTCCCTGGAGAAGTCACCGAAGATGAGGTGACGGTGTACGGGTACCGCACGGATGTGGATTATGTTTGATTCCGATATACCGCCCTTGTAGGGACAGGCGTCCTCGACTGTCCGAAACCAACCCACCAAAGTTTGTTATCGGGCATATGTTATTTACGGACAGTCCGGGAGGCCTGTCCCTACAAAAGCTTGGCTCTACCGAAAACCGCGCCATCCCAAACGGGACAGCGCGGTTTTACGTAAATTGCAGTTTATCGGTGGGTTAGAAAAAAGCATCGGTAGGGGGCGGCGCCCTCGACGCCCCGTAAAAACATAGATCCGACAACAAATTTTGTCCCATTGGTGGCGGGCCGCCGTGGGCGCCGGCCCCTACCATGGGGTGTTTGCAACAAACCTATAAACCCAAATTTGAAATCCCTCTGAATCCAAAACCGCGCCATCCCAAACGGGACAGCGCGTTTTTTTGTATATACATATCCTTTTGAAAGTTCTTGAAAGGGGCGTGGGGAGAACTTCTTCCAAGAAGTTCTCCCCACAAGAGCGCTCTATTCGCTCTCAATCACTTAACCGCGTTGCTCTTTTCCTTCTGGATAACGTCATGGGCGCCGCCCTCCACGATGGAGGTAGCGGAAACCAGGGTCAGCACGGCCTTCTCCTGCAGCTCGGGAATGGTCAGCGCGCCGCAGTTGCACATGGTGGACTTGACCTTGGCCAGGGTCATGGCCACATTGTCCTTCAGGCTGCCTGCGTAAGGAACGTAGGAATCCACGCCCTCCTCGAAGGACAGCTTCTTGTCGCCGCCCAGGTCGTATCTCTGCCAGTTACGGGCGCGGGCAGAGCCCTCACCCCAGTACTCCTTGTAGTAGGTACCGCCGATGGAGACCTTGTTGGAGGGAGACTCGTCGAAGCGGGCGAAGTAACGGCCCAGCATGACGAAGTCAGCACCCATGGCCAGGGACAGGGTGATGTGGTGGTCATATACGATACCGCCGTCGGAGCCAACGGGAATGTAGATACCCGTCTCCTCGTAGTAGCGGTCGCGCTCCTGGCAGACCTCGATCAGAGCCGTAGCCTGACCGCGGCCGATGCCCTTGGTCTCACGGGTGATGCAGATGGAACCGCCGCCGATACCCACCTTGATGAAGTCAGCGCCGCACTCGGCCAGGAAGCGGAAGCCTGCGGCATCCACCACGTTACCTGCACCCACCTTTACGGTGTCGCCGTACTTCTCGCGGATCCAGGCGATGGTGCGCTTCTGCCACTCGGAGAAGCCCTCGGAGGAGTCAATGCAGAGAACATCAACACCGGCCTCGATGAGAGCGGGCACGCGCTCGGCGTAGTCACGGGTGTTGATACCCGCGCCGACCACGTAGCGCTTGGAAGCGTCCAGCAGCTCGTTGGGGTTCTGCTTATGGGTGTCGTAGTCCTTGCGGAAGACGAAATAGCACAGCTTGCCGTCATCAGACACGATGGGCAGGGAGTTGAGCTTGTGATCCCAGATGATGTCGTTGGCTTCCTTCAGGGTAGTGCCCTCGGGAGCGGTGATGAGCTTGGCCAGAGGAGTCATGAACTCGGAAACCTTGGTGGCGGGATCCATACGGCTCACGCGGTAGTCACGGCCGGTGACGATACCCACCAGCTTGCCGTCGGGGGTGCCGTCCTCGGTAACAGCCATGGTGTTGTGGCCGGTTCTCTCCTTGAGAGCCACCACGTCAGCCATGGTCATGTCGGGGGACAGATTGGAATCGCTCTTGACAAATCCTGCCTTGTGAGACTTGGCGCGGCGCACCATAGCGGCCTCGTCCTCGATGGTCTGGGAGCCGTAGATGAAGGCAACGCCGCCTTCGGTGGCCAGTGCCACGGCCAGACGGTCACCCGAGACCGACTGCATGATGGCAGAGATCATGGGGATGTTCATCTCAATGGCGGGCTTCTCGCCGGCGCGCTTGTTGTACTTGACCAGAGGGGTCTTCAGGGAGACGTTGGCGGGGATGCACTCGGCGGAGGAGTACCCGGGAATGAGCAGGTACTCGTTAAAAGTATGGGAGGGCTCGTTGATAAACTTGGCCATGTCTTTGTTCTCCTTTTTCAAATTGATATGAGGTATTTTTTATACATTATGGTGGGGGAGGTGCCGCGAAGGACACCTCAGGCAGGCGTTACGCCTTGGTATATTTCGCTTTTTCCTCGCAGTAGAGGCAGCGGTAAATGCCGTGCTCCAAATTGACGGGGTAGAAGACCTGATCCAGCTCCTGCTCCACGTTGGTAATGCAACGGGGATTGTGGCACTGGATAAGGTTGACCAGATGATCGGCGGGATGGACCTTCGCGGGGGAGGGCTGATCCGTCTCCTGCAGAAGCTTGTAGATGAGCGCCATGCGGATGTACTTGCCGCAGAGTGCCTGGCGGAAGTAGCAGGCGCGGGGATCCTCGTCCACCTTCACGCTGATCTCGTTGACGCGGGGCAGGGGGTGGAGGATGGCCATGTCGGCCTTGGCACTGACCAGCTTCTCGGGGGTCAGCACGTAGCTGTCCTTGAGCCGCTCGTACTCGTAGGGATCGGCGAAACGCTCTCTCTGAATACGGGTCATGTAGAGGATGTCCAGCTCGGGGAGGGAGGCCTCCAGGTCGGCCGTCTCCACGTAGGGCGTACCGTGCTTGTCCATGACCTCGTACTTGATGTAAGCGGGCACCTTCAGCACCTCGGGGGAGATGAGCACGAAGCGCACGCCCTCATAGCGGGACATGGCCACGATCAAAGAGTGCACCGTACGGCCGTACTTCAGGTCGCCGCATAGACCGACGGTGAGGTGATCCAGTCTTCCCTTCTCGCGGGAGATGGTGAGCAGATCCGTCAGGGTCTGAGTGGGGTGGTTGTGACCGCCGTCACCTGCGTTGATGACGGGGATGGTGGCGTTCTGCGCCGCCACGAAGGGCGCGCCGTCGCGGGGGTGCCGCATGGCGATGATGTCGGCGTAGCAGCTGATGACCTTGGCGGTATCGGCTACCGACTCACCCTTGGACGCAGACGAGCTGTTGGCCTCGGAGAAGCCGAGAACCGAGCCGCCCAGCTCCAGCATGGCCGCCTCAAAGCTCAGGCGGGTGCGGGTGGATGGCTCGAAGAACAGGGTGGCCAGCTTCTTGTACTTGCAGGCCTCTCGGTAGTTCTCCG
>JAZRFR010000208.1:0-6310 GCA_045643785.1 Eubacteriales bacterium
GTTTACACCGAGACCTCGGGTCGTAACGATATCATTGGCGCGCAGATCGCCCGTGACGATGCGTACGTGTACTTCCTCGTGGAGTGCCAGGAGAACATCACTCCCTACACCGACAAGCTCTGGATGAACCTCTACATCGACACCGATCAGCAGAAGCAGGGCTGGAACACCTTCGAGTTCGTGGTCAACAAGTCTGCCGCTTCCGAGAAGACTCTGGTTCTGGAGAAGTTCACCGCTGACAACGACTACTCCAAGACCGAGAAGGTCGCCGACGTCGAGTACAAGGTAGATGGCCGCTACATGACCGTCAAGATCGCCAAGGCTGATCTGGGCCTGACCGGTGACGACTTCACCATCAACTTCTCCTGGACCGACAACGTCCACGACGAGGGTGACTACGAGAAGTTCTCCGGTGATATCATGGACTTCTACATTTCGGGCGACGTCGCTCCCGGCGGACGCTTCAAGTACAGCTACGTGCTGGCTTCGGATTCTGCCGACGAGGAGACTCAGGCTGTCGAGACCCAGCCTGCCGATCCCGAGACCCAGCCTTCCACTCAGGCTCCCGCCGACACCTCCGCATCCGATACCACCCCCGTCGAGGGTGATACCGAGCCTGCTACCGGCGGCTGTAAGTCCTCCGTCGCCGCAGGCGCCGCCGCAGTGGTTATGGCCGCTGCTGCAGCCGTTGCGCTGAAGAAGAAGGAAGATTGATTCCAATATCGCAAACCCATACGAAAAGCCCCTCGCTGATGCGAGGGGCTTTGTTGGTTAAACAGGGGGAATAGATCAGGAGTTTTTATCCATTCTATCCATAGCTCTCAAGAGAGTTCTGATGCTGTTCTCGATGGAAGACTTGAATTTCTTGTTCTGGGAGGAGACAGCCGCGTTGCTGGTGGGAAGCAGGCAGCTTGCCAGCTGACCGAAGGCGTTGGAACCCCACTGATAGTAGTAGGACAGGTCGCAAGCGCGGTTGGAAAGGATCTTATCCATCATAGGACCGGACTGCTCGTCCTTGGCGCCCTTGGTCTTGAGGTTGATCTCGTAGTACTGAACCGTCAGGGTATCCACGGAGTGGTATGCCATAGCCTCGATGATGGAGGAAACCATGGTGATCTGGTCTTCGCCAACGCTCTTGGGAATGGAAACGCAGGAAGCAGTCAGGTGCATCATGCTGCAGTAGTTGCTCTGCTTTTCGCTGTACTTGGGGTAGGGAAGAATACCGAAATCCACGTCAGCGACGCGCATACGGGTCACGCACTGCATGACTTCGCCCATGAAGAGAGCGTGGCCTTCACCGAAGGTCTTGACGCCGGCGTCGTACATGGTGATACCGCCAGCATTTACCACTGCATTCAGATCAATGGTGTGATCCTTGGAGAAAATGAGCTTACCCATGTCGGCAATGTTCTGAGCCAGCTCGATGTCCAGCTCGAAGATCGGGAGGTCTTCCTCGTCCTTGGTGCACATGGTGACACCGCCGCCGAAGAGCATGCAGTAGGGAACGTCAGTGGTATAGGCGAAGCCGCAAACGTCGGTATCGTAATCCAACTTACCGGCAGTTCCTCCGAGATCCTGAACAGCCAGCTGCTCGAACTCGTAGAACTTCTCCATGGTCCACTCGTTGTTCTCAACCAGGGTGTAGAGATCGGGGAGCTTGCAGTCCTTGGCCAACTGCTTGTTGAACATGATGACGAAGGTGGCATCGTTATCCGAGGTCAGAAGATCACCGGTGGCGAAGTAGAGCTTCTCGTTAATGGACATACCCTCTGCCATATTGCCGTCCCACCAGGACTTGGTGAAGTCCATGTACTCGACGGCGTCGTCGTTCAGATCCCAGAGGTATCCGCTGGAAGCGAAGTTGGCAGAACCCGAGGTGTTGGTGATGACGGCCTGGAAGTCGCCGTTTCCACCGGCGATTTCGTTGGTAAGGGCAGTGTGGTGCTGGCCGGTCTCTTTCTTCAGCTCCAGAATGGTTACACCATAGTTCTGCAGAATGCGATCGTTACGCTCGAACACGGCGTTGCTGATATTGTCAGACTCGGCGGTCTGATTTTCAGCGAAGATCTCGGCGGTGGACCACTCGGACTCGTCACGGGTCAGGAAGCAAAGCTCCTTGCCATCGTAGCGAGTAGCGGGGATGTCCAGGGTCTCGCGGGTCTCCACTTCTTCGATGGTGCCTGCCTGGGTCTGGGCGTTGGTTTCCTCACCGACCTCAGTAGTCGTACCGCAGGAAGCCAGTGTGCCGACCAGCATCAGGGACGCCAGAAGAGCGCAAAGCAATTTTTTCAACATGAAAAAATCCTCCTATAAAATTTTGTTGCCATACGGATATGGCATTCGCTTTTTTATTATACCATAAGTTTCCGAAAAATGCAAGAGCAAAAAAAAGTCTCCCGCGAAAAAAGTCTCGCGGGAGTTGTAAACTTTTTGCCTTGGCTGTCTTCGATTACATACTGATGTCGTAGGCCATCTTGTACAGACGCTGGATCTTAGCGTGGCGCGCCTCGCATCTGGCCTTCATCTGGGCGATCTGATAGCCCGTGAAGCTCTCCAGATCTCCGTCCTTCAGCTTGTTCTTGTACATCTTATCCAGTACCAGCGCGAAGTTGATGTCGGCGGAGGAGATGCGGTTTTCGTTGACGCACATGACCAGGTTACTGCGGCCCTCCAGCAGCATATTGACGGCCTCTACGCCCATCTGGGTTGCGGTGAGACGGTCGCGCAGAGTGGGGTTACCGCCGCGGATGATGTGACCCATCTTGGTGTAGCGGGTATCGATGCCGGTGCGAGCGACGATCTCTTCCTTGAAGTCCTCACCGTAGTCCATACCGTTCATCTTGGGCATACCCTCGCCGCAGATGGCGATGATGCCTCGCTTGTTGCATTCCTCGCGAGCCTCGCGGATCTTCTTGATGGCGTACTCACGGTCAAAGGCGATCTCGGGGATGGCCACCGAAATAGCACCGGTTGCCAGAGCCAGATACAGGGACAGGAATCCGCAACCGTTACCCATGACCTCGGTGACGATGCAACGGGCGTGGGACTCGGCGGTGTCGCGGAGGGCGTCGAACATGGTCAGCGCGGTGTTCAGCGCGGTGTCAAAGCCGATGGTCTGCTCGGTGGCGGTGATATTGTTGTCGATGGTGGCGGGGATACCGATGGAGGGGATGCCGTGGTTGGTGAGATCGGTGGCGCCGCGGAAGGTACCGTCACCGCCGATGGCAATGACAGCGTCGATCTCGTAGTCGTGGCAGGCCTTGAGGGCCTTGGCCATACCCTCGGGAGTCTTGAACTCAGGGCAACGGCTGGAGTAGAGGATGGTACCGCCGCGGGTCACGATATTGGAGACGCTGGCGGTGTCAAAGGGACGCAGATATTTCTGACGGACGACGTCGGGATTGGACTCGTCAGCGGCGTTCAAGAGACCTGCGTAACCGCCGAGAATACCCACCACCTCAAGACCCTGGCTCAGGGCGCGGCGGGTAGCCGCACGGATGGCGGCGTTCATGCCGGGGGCGTCACCACCCGAAGAAAGAATACCGATTTTTCTGAATTTTGCCATGATATGAAACCTCCTGCCGTTATACGGCTCGCCACGCTTTCCGCGGGACGGTATTTTGTGTTTTTATAGTGTATATTCTGCCCGACGGACGGGCGAACAGTCAAAAGGGGCGCAATCCTTACAGGATCGCTTTGATGGACTCCAGCATCACGCGGGAGGCGGCGGCCTCTCGCACGTAGTCGCGGGACTTCTGTCGATAGTAGAGCCGCTGGACGGTTACGCCGTCCTTTGTGGCGACGGCCACGTAGACCGTACCCACGGGGTTTTCCTCGGTGCCGCCACCGGGACCCGCGTAGCCCGTGGTGGACAGTCCCACGTCGGCGCCCAGCTTTGCCCGCACGCCCGCGGCCATTTCAGCAGCCGTCTCGGCGCTGACCTCGGTATGAGCATCAATGGTGGCGGGGTTGACACCCAGCAGTTGAATTTTCTGCCGGTTGGTATAGGTGATGCATCCGCCGAGATATACGGCAGAGGCGCCGGGAATGGCGGTAATGCGCTGGCCGATCATTCCGCCCGTGCAGGATTCTGCGGTGGCCACGGTCAGTCCGCGTTCGGTAAAGAGCCGCACCAGGGCGGTTTCGGCGTTGTCGCAATCCACGCCGTAGATATAGGGACTGATCTGCGGGTTGGCTTGAATCTCTGCAACCACTTGGTCACACATGGCGGTTGCCGTCTCCTCGTCCTCGGCGCGGGCGGTGATACGCAGGCGCACCTCACCCGACTTGCAGTAGGGAGCCACGGTGGGGTTCTCGGAGGATACCATACGGTCGTGGAGGATCTGCTCCACGGCGGATTCTCCCAGACCCATAATGTGGATGTTGCGGCTGATGAGAACGCCCTCGGTGTAGCGGCGCAGGAAGGGAACGACTAACTCGTTGAAGATGGGGATCAGCTCGGCGGGCGGCCCGGGGAGCATGACGGCGGTACGGGTGCTATCCCCCACCGCCAGAGCGGGGGCGGTGCCGTAGTCGTTGGGGAAGACCACACAGCCGACAGGCATCATGGCCTGTTTTTCATTGTTGGGGGTCATGACCCGACCTGTTCTCGCAAAGAAATCACGGATGCGGGCGAGGGATTCCTCATGAAGCTCCATTTCCCGTCCGAAGTAGGAAGCGACAGTCTCTTTTGTCAGGTCGTCGTAGGTGGGGCCCAAACCACCGCTGAGGATGACCAGATCGGCGGCGGGACGGCCGTGACCCTCGAAGGCATCAGCCAAAGCCACGCGGAGCCGCTCGGGGTGATCGCCCACCACGGTCTGGTGGTAGACGGATATGCCCAGCGCCGCCAACTGCTTGGACAGGAACGCGGCGTTGGTATTGACGATGTCGCCCAGCAGAAGCTCGGTGCCCACGCACAGGATCTCAGCCGTGCGGATGGGGGATGTGCGTTCGTAAAAAGTAGCCATACCTGAATCCTGCCGTAGCGGCAACCTTTCATGAAAAATACCCGTTCGGGAAAAGACAAAATAAACCATTTACTATTATACCACGAAGAAGTCAATTTGTAAACAAAAAAATGCCACAAAAAACTTGAAATCTTTTCGTATTTGTTGTATAATAGGGAAACGAACTATCATTCAAATTGCAGTTTATCGGCCAGGGGCTTTGCCCCTGGACCCCACCAAAGAACTTTTTGAAAAAAGTTCTTTGGAATCTCAAAAACTTTCAAAAAGGGTTATTTATCAATATCTTTTTTGAAAGTTCTTGAAGGGTGTCCAGGGGGAAACTTCTTTCAAGAAGTTTCCCTTTGGCGCTCCCTCGCTCTCCCACAAACCCAAATTTGAATTTCCCGGAAGGAGTCTCTATGAATTCATCATTCCACTCCGGCATGACCGCTTGCCGTCTATGCCCCCGAAATTGCGGTGTAAACCGCGGGGAGGGGAAGGTGGGCGTGTGCGGTATGACCGACACCCTATATATTTCCCGTTGCGCGCCCCATATGTGGGAGGAGCCTCCCATCAGCGGTACCCGTGGCTCGGGCACCGTATTCTTTTCGGGGTGCAACCTGCGGTGCGTGTTCTGCCAGAACCGTACCATCAGCCGCGAGGGTGTGGGTCATCCCGTCACCGAGGACGAGCTGATCACGAAAATGCTGGATCTGCAGGAGCAGGGCGTTCATAACATCAATCTGGTCACCCCCACCCACTACACGGCACAGCTTGCCCGCCTGCTGGAAAAGCTCAAGCCCCGCCTGCATATCCCCGTGGTCTGGAACAGCAGTGGATACGAGTCCGTCGAGGCGCTCCGTATGGTGGATGGACTGGTGGACATCTACCTCCCCGATTTTAAATATATGTCCCCCGAGCTTGCCGCGTCCTATTCCGCCGCCCCCGACTACGCCGACCGCGCCACCGAGGCGGTGCGGGAGATGTACCGTCAGGTAGGGAAGTACCGCGAATCGAACGGACTTGCGGAGAAGGGTGTCATCATCCGCCACTTAGTCCTCCCCGGTTGCCGCGCCGATTCCATGGCCGTGCTTCGCCATATCGCGGACATTTTGCCCGCGGACGATATTCGTATCTCTGTCATGCGGCAGTATACCCCCGATTTTGCCATGGACTGCCCCCACAAGAATCTCCACCGTCGTGTGACCGAGTTCGAATACACCTCGGTGTTGGATGAAACGGCACGACTTGGTCTGGAGGGCTACAGCCAGGGAAAGGACGCCGCGAGTAAGGCGTTTACGCCGGACTTTGAATGAAAAGGGATGAATAAATTTGGGTTTGTCGAGGGGGCTTTGCCCCCT
>JAZRFR010000209.1:0-9127 GCA_045643785.1 Eubacteriales bacterium
TGAGGATGGTAACGGCCCAGCACCGCACCGGCGGTGGCCGCCGACTTGCCGAAGGGCTTATCGTGTGTCAGGTGATCCTCGTACATGGTGTACAGCACGCGGCGCTGACCCGGCTTCATACCGTCGCGGACGTCGGGCAGAGCGCGGGAAATGATGACAGACATGGAATACTCGATGAAGGACTTCTTCACCTCATGCTCCATATTCACGTCTACAACCTTTTGATTTTCAAAGAGGATGCTTTCGTTTTCTCTCTGCAATTCTCTTTCTCTCTTTTTGCTCATGTTTCTATCTCCATGAATGAAATTTCTGATAAAGTATACGTTTTATTTAGGCTCTGACAGCTTCATCTCTCCCCACACGATGCCGTATACCGCCGCTGAAAACAGCACGGTCATGACCCAGGCGGGAGTTGGCCCTCGCCAGATCCATTCCACGGGCGGGAGTGATCGCAATTCCAATACGGCTTGTCCTACCGACAGGAGGAATTTAAGTCCGCCGCCCACTACGGTAAATACCACGAAGGACGGAAGATTGTGGGCCAGCCGCCTCTTTCCCACGGTACCGGACATGTATCCGCACAGGAAATACAGCAGGGGCAAGAGCATCATGCCAAAGGCCGCCGTCCCCGCAGTCGTGGCGTCCGACAACCATCCGCAGAGCAGTCCCGTGATGCCTCCCTCCCGTTCTCCGTGGAGGAATCCCACGGCCATGGAAAAGAGGAGTCCCAGGGCAGGGGAAGCGCAGGACCAACCGAACAGGGGAATGGGGATGCGGGACAGGAGCGTAGTCTCCAGAGCGATCAAAACACATCCCGTCAAGGAAAGAATGACGATCAGCTTGATCTGCTCCATCAGAACCTTTTTTCCCGACCCGACGGCCCTGTAGCGGATACCGCCGTCACTTGATCTTCCCGTCATGATCCACCTCCGTCGGGCCCATGGCCCGGCTCATAACCATCCACGTAGTGAACAAAGGAGGTAATGACCATCACGCGGGTCAGATCGGTAAAATCGGTAAAGGGTTCCACCACCGCCTCGGTGGTACGGCTGTAGGCGTTGGAGGACACGGCCGTAATGCGGCCGATGGGAATGCCGTAGGGATACACGCTTCCCCGTCCGCTGGTGACCACCACGTCGTCCACCTGCACGTCGGCCTCCTCGTTCAGATACCGCAGAGTTGCGTACCCGTTGTGGATTTGGGCGTAATCTCCCTCGCAGAGCCCGTTTTCGGAGGCTCTGGTGGTGACCGCCCCCACCGAGACCGAGGTATCCAGTATGGTAGACACGCGACAGTGGTGAAGACCGGCCTCCACGACCACTCCCACCAGCCCCGCAGTAGTCACCACGGGCATGCCCGCTTCCACTCCCGAGGCCGTGCCCTTATTCAGAGTCAGCTCGGTGATGTAGCTCCCTCCCTGTCCAAGAGAGGAGGAGGTACCCGTCACGGTGGCGGCGCACAAGGCGTAATCCTTGTGGATCTCCTTCATGGATAAGTACTCGTACAGCCACGCGTTCTCATCCTCCAGGATCCCTGCCTCCAGAAGCTCGTTTTTCAGAGATTCGTTTTCGGCTTTCAGGGATTCCATCTGCTGATTCAGATCCTGTATATCCTGAAAGTAGTTACCAAAGCCTTGAATGGCGTTCCCCATTTTGGAAAACACCCATTGGAAGGGGTAAATGACGGCGGAACCCACGTCCCGCAGAAGGGATCCCCACCCCATCACCGCGAATACGCCGGTAAACAGGGCAATGGCCAGAGCCAGGCTCAAACATACCACGAAAAATCTGTGTTTGATGTGGCTCACCCCCTCGTTTTCCGTAAATTTTCCCCAGGCTTTCTGTTCTTTGTCGCACCTTTGTCGTAGGTAAAATGGATTTGTCGTCCCTTGTCCCTGTTCTTTGTCGTAGCTACGCGGCGTTGTACGCGGCGTTCTACGCAGATTGCCAACAAGTTTCCACATTCTTTTCAAAATGCGGGAAATTTTGACTCATTCTGTCAAAAGAATCCAATAATTCCTTATTCTGCAATACTTTTCGGAATACCTTACGGCTTGTCCGTCCCACAGGCCTTCCTTTTCCACAAGGTTTTCCACACCTTGTGGAAAACTTTTTTCCAAAGGCGCTGATTCTGTCACATATGACGCGATTCAGGGATGACAAGATACGACATTTCAGCGACAAATCTACGACATTTGCCTTGATTTTTCTTTATTTTTCAGATGATTTTCGTCAAAAATATTTTTCGAAAGAACTTTTCCACAGGCTGTTGGAAACTCTTGTGGAAAAGTTACGTTTCCAAAATATGACGCTTAAATATCCAGATTCTCCGCAAACTTGGCGTTCTGCTCGATGAACACGCGGCGGGGCTCTACCTTGTCACCCATGAGCAGGGAGAACATGGCGTCGCAGGCCATGGCGTCCTCGATGGTCACCTTCAGGAGAGTACGGGTGGCGGGATCCATGGTGGTCTCCCACAACTGATCGGCGTTCATCTCACCAAGACCCTTGTAGCGGCTGGCCTCGATGTTGTGACCACCCATTTCGGCGATGATCTGATCTCTCTCCTCATCCGAGAAGGCGTAGCGGGCATCGTCGTTGTTCTTGCTGTTCTTCTTGGCGATCTTATAGAGCGGAGGCTGTGCGAAATACACGTGCCCCTCGTCGATGAGCTGGCGCATGTGGCGGAACAGGAAGGTCAGGATCAGAATACGGATGTGGGAACCGTCCACGTCCGCATCCGCCATGATGATGATCTTACCGTAGCGGAGCTTGGAAATATCAAATTCCTCGCCGATGCCGCAGCCGATGGCCTGGATGATAGGCAGGAGAGAGGGGTTGCCGTAGACCTTGTCCAGGCGGGTCTTCTCCACGTTGAGTACCTTACCGCGCAGGGGCAGAATGGCCTGGAAGCGGGAGTTTCGTCCCGTCTTGGCGGATCCTCCTGCAGAGTCTCCCTCCACCAGGTAGAGCTCAGTGAGCTCTGCGTTGCGCTCGTGGCAGTCAGCCAGCTTACCCGGCAGGGAGGATCCCTCGGACAGGGCGGTGCGGCGTGTGGCCTCTCTGGCCTTTCTGGCGGCCTCGCGGGCGCGGGACGCAGCCAGAGCCTTATCGATGATGGCGCGGCCCACAGAGGGGTTCTCCTCAAAGAATTCGGCCAATTTGGTGGTAACGGTATTCTCCACCAGAGTGCGGATCTCGGAGTTACCCAGCTTGGCCTTGGTCTGGCTTTCGAACTGGGCGTTCTCCAGCTTGACCGACACGATGGCGCAAAGACCCTCGCGGACGTCCTCACCCGACAGATTCTTATCGCTGTCCTTGAGGATATTCGCCTTACGGCCGTACTCGTTAATGGCGCGGGTCAGACCCGAGCGGAAGCCCGTCTCATGCATACCGCCCTCGATGGTATTCATGTTGTTGGCGAAGGTCTGGACCATTTCCTCATAGCTGTCGTTATACTGCATGGCGATCTCGGCAATGCTGGTGCCCTTTTCGCCCTTCATGTAAATGACCTTCTCGTGGACGGGGTCGGCGTGCTTATTCTCGGTCAGGAAGGTGACGAAGGAGCGGATACCGCCCTCAAAGCAGAGGTCGTCCTCACGGAAGTTCCCCTCTTCATCGGTTTCACGCTCATCCCGCAGGACGATACGCACACCTGCGTTGAGGAAGGACTGCTCACGCAAACGGCGGAGCAGGGTCTCGTACTCGAACACCGTCTCCTCGAAGATGGTAGGATCGGGCTTGAAGGTCACCTTCACGCCGTGAGGACGGTCGGGAGACTCGCCCTCGCACTTGAAGGGACGGGCCACGTGGCCGCGCTCGAATCTCTCGGTGTAGTGGAGGCCGTCCACGGCGTCGTCCAGCTCTACCCATTCCGACAGAGCGTTCACAACCGAAGCACCCACGCCGTGGAGACCGCCGGCGATCTTGTAGCCGCCGCCGCCGAATTTACCGCCTGCGTGGAGGATGGTGTACACCACCTCGGGGGTAGGAATCCCCTCCTTGGGGTGCATACCCGCGGGGATACCGCGGCCGTTATCCGTTACCGTCACGCTGTTATCGGGGTTGATGGTCACCTCGATCTTGTCGCAGTATCCGGCCAGAGCCACGTCGATGGAGTTGTCCACGATCTCGTACACCAAGTGGTGCAGTCCGCGGATGGACGTGGTACCGATGTACATGCCGGGACGCTTACGTACCGCCTCCAGGCCTTCCAGTATCTGTATCTGATTTTCGTCGTACTTAACTTCTTCTTCTACGATCTCATTCTTTTCGATGTCAGTCATGTTGATCTTCCTTTTCTTGGATGTAGGGGAGCGCCGGTAGGGGAGCGCAAGGGGCTCTGCCCCTTGACCCCGCTTAAGGAACTTTTAAAAAAGTTCCTTAAGAATCCTCAAAACTTTTCATAAATGATTTTTATTTGAGAATTCTAATATATTTTGCTGATTTACTTTTTTAAGTTTTTTGGAGTTCTTAGAACCTTTTTTTCAAAAAAGGTTCTAAGCCGCCGGAGGCCGTTCTCTCTACCATTCTCCTATTCAACCCCGCCGTTCATGCGGCCGCAGAGGGCGGAGGTAGAGAGCTGGGAGAAGTAGATCTTGTACTGTCCGTCCTTACGGTCACGGTAGAGGACGAAGGATTTGGGAATCTCCTCGTTGGCGGCCGAGACCAGCTCTTTTTTCTGGGCCTCGGACAGGTATTTGCGGGTGATCCAGGAGGTAGTGGTGCGATCGGCGTCGAAAATGCCGATGATGTCCCGCTCCCGGATATTGATCTGATTGCCGATGTGCAGGTACATACCGTTACACCTCCTTTTGGGTATAGGCGCCGTCCTTGACGCGGATGAGGTTGATCTCATCCCCGAAATCCGCCGCCGCAGGGTCGCAGGCGGTCATGATGACCTGTCTGCCTTGCATCTCCCTCACCAGATAATCCCGCCTGTGGACATCCAGCTCGGAGAGCACGTCGTCAAAGAGGAACACGGGCATGTCACCTCCCGATTCCAGGGCGGACACCCACCCCTCGGCCAGCTTCATGGCCAGCGCCAGGGATCTCTGTTGCCCCTGTGAGGCGAATAAACGGGCAGGACGGCCGTTCAGCGTGATTCTGATATCGTCCTTGTGTATCCCCCACAACGTCGCTCCTGCGCCGATCTCGCGGTCATGGCGGGTGGTCAGAAGCTCCCGATAGCGATCCTCCAGCCTCAGAGGATCCTCAAACAGGGTGGGATCCCCTTCGTGAGCCTCCAGCCAGTCGCTGCCCAGCGTGGGCGCGTAGGTCAGCTCGGGAAGCTCGTCCCCTCCCTCGTACTGCTTCATCATATCCGCAAAGCAGGCGCGGACGTGGTCGTTGACCTGTCTCACGTACCGCGCGCGGTGCACCGTGACGGTGGCCGCCTCGCGAGCCAGCTGCGCCGACCACATGGGCTCGGTGGCCTTAAAGGTGGCCATATCATCGGGCGCTCGCTTGAGCAGGGCGTTTCGCTCCTTGAGGATGCGGTTGTAGCGCTGGAGCGCCTGCAGGTACACGGGTCGAAGCTGGGACAGGGCGACGTTCAGATAGGTTCGCCGCAGCTCGGGGCCTCCCTGAATGAGGGAGAGATGCTCGGGGCAGAACAGAACCACCCGAAAAGCCCCCACCATGTCCGACATTTTATCGACCTTCATGCCATTTTGCTCCACCACGCGGCGGGCGCGCCCCGCAAACAGCTTTACGGACAAGGTCTGCTTGCGAATGGAGTCGTGAAACTCGTTGACCACTACCGAGGATTCCTCTCCGAATCGGATCAGCTCCGCCTCCTTGGCGGGTCTGAAGCTCTTTCCGAGAGCCGTAAAGTAAATAGCCTCCAATAGATTGGTCTTTCCTTGGGCATTGTCACCGTGGAGCAGGTTCACGCCCTCCCCAAAAGTGACCGACGCCGATTCTATATTGCGGAAATTCTCGATTCTGATACCGTTACAAACCGTGCGGATCACCTTCTTTCTTTCAGGGAAACGGCCTCCGGCGGCCAAAACCCTTTTTACAAAAAGGGTTTTGGAATCCCAAAAAATTTCAAAATAGAGATTTTAACGAAAATATCAAAATATCCAATATAATCTTATTATTAAGATTTTTTGGAGTCTTGAACCTTTTTTTAAAAAAAGGTTCAAGCGGGGGTCAGGGGCAGAGCCCCTCGCTTTCCCACTCACTCCTTCATTCTCACGGGGAGGAGCATGAAGAGGTCTTCGGAAGTATTATCGTCGTCGTTGGGCTCGATATTGATGCTGGAGAGGGCGGTAGACATGGAGATCTTGATGCGGTCGGCGTTGCAGGCGCGGAGGCTGTCGATGAGGTAGCGGTTATTGAAGGCAATGACGAGATCGTCACCCTCGTGACCGATGGCCACCTCGTCGTAGGCCGAGCCGGTGCCCGAGGTTGCCGAGATCTTCAGCACGTTGCCTTCGGCCTCCAGACGGACGTGGGAGCGAACGCTGCCCGCCACCTTCTCCTCGGTGATCAGCGCGGCATGCTCCAGAGCCGAAATGAATTCCTCGCGATCCAAAAAGATCTTGATGCGGTGATTGCGGAGAATGATGCGGTTGTAGTCGATGTATTCACCCTCGATGAGCTTGGAGAAGAAGGTAATGTCCCCCATCACAAAGATGATGTTCTTACGGCTCATGTAGACGGTTACAAGGGAATCCTCGTCCTTGTCGTTCAGCAGCTTGTACAGCTCGTTCACCGACTTGTTGGGCAGAATGAACTTGGCATCCTCTGCGACCTCGGCGCCGTCCAGACCCATCAGATCGGTCTCGGTGGCGCAGGTGGCCATTTTGAAGGAGTCGCAGGACACCGTGTGGAGCTTCCCGTCGGATACCGAGAAGAACAGACCGTTGAGTACGGGTCTCTGGTCGTTGACACCCATGGCGTACATGCACTTAGCCATCATGCTACGCACGATATGGCGGGGAGCGGTAAAGCCCTGGGAGGACACGAGACGGGGAATCTCGGGGAAATCCTTGGCGGGGAGCGCGGTCATGGTGTGGGAGGAGCGGCCGCTGACGATGGTGGCGCAGTTGCGGTCGTCCACGGTCAGGGTAATGTCGTTGCCGTCCATGACGCGAACGATCTGGCTGAATTTTGAGGCGCTGACGATGGCGGAGCCCGCCTCGATCACGTCGGCCTCAATGGTCATGCGTACACCCTTTTCAATGTCGTAGGTGGTGAGAACGCACACGTTGGGCAGGCTGGCCTCAATGAGGATACCCTCGGTGGCGGCCAGGGTCATTTTCGTGGAAACGCCGCTCATCAGGGGAGCTACGGCGGCGCTGATGACGTCTTTGCGAAATACGATCTTCATATTCGATCTCCTTTTTGATTTTTTGGGGACGGTAAGCCGTAGCGACGTATGACACGAGCATGTAAAAATCGGTCAAGGTACGGCGGTTCAGTTTATGCGTCAGGTTGCGGTTTTATGTATGGGCGAAAGGTGGGGCCTTGTCAGACGGTGGCCTGTGGGTCTGTACCCGCGCGCACGCGCGTCTGACAACAAGAGACCTTACATGAGAATACTTGAGTATACCAGAAGTAGTATACGTAAGGCCTGCGGAAACTGTGGAAAACCAATTTGTCTATGTATGACAATGAATTTTCGTGACCGCACGCGTCATTTCCATGTGGCAAACCGTAGGATTTCACATGGAAAATATTTGGAAAACTCCCTTTTTCCTTGAGAAATCACCCATATTCACCCGAAAAATGGTGAATGTTGACATTTTGGGACACAAATTCTGTCGTTGTGGATATTTTTTTCGCAGGTTTCGGTGGAAAACTTTCCGAAGCTGTCCACAAGTCCCTGTGGGATATTTCACCAAAACCCGAAATGAATAGGAACGGCTCCAGGACTTTTCCACAGGTTTTCAACTCATATCAGGAATCTGCAAGCGGTGAAAGGCCTTATTTTTGCTGAATAAACGGGATTTTTCGGAATTATCCACAAAATCAACCGGGAATGCATGTGTAAAACCTCTTTTTTTCCACACCGTTTTCCACAGCTTGTGGAAAAGTCGGTGAGAAATCCACAAAAAGGCTTTTTTACATGGGGATTTCCTGTTGGAAAAGCATCGCTTTTCCACAAGGACTTTTGTCAGCTTCCCTTGATCTCCTTGATCATTTCCTCCATCTCGGTGCGGAAAACAGGGTTCTGCGCCATACGCTTTTCAATGGCTTCAATGGAGGAAAGGACGGTGGAGTGGTCGCGATCAATGATCTTGCCGATGTTCGGTAGGGACATATCGGTTACCGAACGGATCACGTAGACTGTGACGTGGCGGGCATTGGCGATTTCCTTGGTGCGCTTTCCGCTGACGATATCCTCTCTTCGGATGTTGTACTTCTTCAGGACGGCGGCAAAGATCTTGTCCACCGTGACGGTCACGGGCTCGGCGCCGCCAAGCAGCTCGGAAATACAGCTTCTGGCCAGCTCCATGGTGATGTGTCTGCCGGTCAAAAAGCTCTTGGCGCCCAGCTTCTTAATGGCACCCTCGATCTGACGGATGTTGGAGCGGAGGTTTTCAGCCAGGAAGGTGAGCACGTCGTCGGGGATGGAGACGTTGACCTGATCCGCCTTCTTCTTGATGATGGCGGTACGCAGCTCCAGATCCGGGGGTTGGATATCGGCAATGAGACCCCACTCAAAGCGGGTCTTGAGTCGGTCCTCCAGGGTCTTGATCTCACGGGGAGGACGGTCGGAGGTCATGATGATCTGCTTGCCGGCCTCGTGGAGGGCGTTGAATGTATGGAAGAATTCCTCCTGGGTGGAGGTCTTACCCGCGATGAACTGAATATCGTCGATGAGAAGCACGTCGCAGGAGCGGTACTTGTCGCGGAATTCGTTCATAGCCTGACGGGAGAGGGAGTCGATCATCTGGTTGGTGAAATCCTCGCCCTTGATGTAGATGACCCGCACGTTGCCGATCTTCTTTTTCAGCTCGTTTGTGATGGCGTAGAGCAAGTGGGTCTTACCCAGACCGCTGGGGCCGTAGATAAAGAGGGGGTTGTACGCCTGGGCAGGTCTGTCGGCCACGGCCAGACAGGCGGCGTGGGCGAACTTATTGGACGAACCTACAATGAAGTTTTCAAAGGTGTAC
>JAZRFR010000210.1:0-9646 GCA_045643785.1 Eubacteriales bacterium
CGTTCAGGGCGTTGGGGACCACCTCGGCAATGGTGCGGATGTACTGCTCGCCGCCGGACTTGGTGTAGATGCCCTTCTGTACCAGCATATCAATGAGGGTGACCACGTCGATATCGCGGCTGGTCAGGAACAGCTCGTGCATGGCGGCAAAGATCTGCTGATGCTCCTCCAGATAGAAGTCGGCTACGGCGACCTGATCCGCGATCACGTTGAAGGACTCGGGGTCAACCAGAACCGAACCCAGAAGGGACTGTTCAGCTATGAGGGAAAAGGGAAGCTTGCGGACGAGTGCGTCCGTCGCGTTCATGTTGTCGTTCATGATTTCCGTATCCTTTACGTTCAAGGGCTCAAAACGAACGGTCGTTCATCGTGCCGTTTTCTTGATTCCCTATTAAAAGTTTTGGGAGATTGTCAAGAACCTTTTTTCAAAAAGGTTCTTGACCGGGTGCAGGGCAGAGCCCTGCCGGGTCCCGCCGAGCTTGCTCGGCATGCAGAGCCCTGGTCAGTTGCACACCAGTACGTGAACTTTGGCGGTTACGTCGGTGTAGAGCTTGACGTCCAGATCGTACTTGCCGTAGGCGCGAATGGCATCGGAGAGCTGGATCTTGCGCTTGTCAACGGTGATGCCGTGATCCTTGGCCAGCTTTTCGGCGATATCCTTGGCGGTGATGGAGCCGTACAGACGGCCGTCAGCCCCCGAGGAAGCGGGGATCTTCACGAGAATGGAGTCCAGCTTGGCGGCGGTGGCCTTGGCCTCGGCGGTCTCTACCTCGATCTTGTGCTTGATGGAATCCTCACGGCCCTTGATCTCGTTGAGAACCTTGGCATCGGCCTCCACGGCCAGCTTGCGGGGGAGGAGGAAGTTGCGGGCGTATCCGTCGGATACGTTGATTACGTCATTTTTTTTGCCTTGACCTTTTACGTCGGCGAGAAGAACTACTTTCATGGTCTATATTCCTTTCTGTGGGTGAAATCTGCGGTGATTGTAATAAAATTATGCTTCGTTGAATTGCTCGGGGAATTGCAGACGGTATTCGTCGATGGCGGCGGTGAGGCGGTCGTAGGCCTCGGATACGTCGCCGGGAACCTGTGCGCCCGCCATGTCAAAGTGACCGCCGCCGTCCAGCTTCTCCATGATGAGCTGTACGTTGATCTTGCCCTTGGAGCGGGCAGAGATGGCCACGCCGCCGGGCACCAGCGCCAGGGCGAAGGAGGCCTCCACACCCCGCAGGGAGAGGAGCTTGTCAGCGGCCTTGGCGGCGGCTACGCGGTCACCGCCCGAGGGCACGTGATCCTCGCTGAGCCAGGTGATGGCGAAGGTGTCGGAGTAGATGCGGGTGTGGGCGTCAAAATCGCCCGAGATCAAAAATTCGTCGATGGGCGCGCTGAAGAAGTCGCGAACCACGTCGGTGTGGGCGTTGCGGCCGTAGAGGTAGTAGGTCACCTCGAAGGTCTGCGCACCCGCCGAACGGGTGAAATTGTGGGTGTCCAGCATAATACCCGCCAGGAGCAGGTTGGCCTCCTCCTTGAGCAGGGTCTCGGCGTAGTCGCTCTGCTGGAGGATCTCGGCGATGATCTCGCTGGCCGAGGATTTGGTCGCCTCTATATAATGAAGGAAAGGCGTGAAGGGAAGCTCGTCGACCAGACGGTGGTGGTCGATGACCGCAATGTTGCTGACTCCGTTCTTCTCGGCAATGCATCCCACGAGCTGGGGCGCTTCAAAGATGTAGGGGTTGTTCACGTCGGTCAGGATCAGCACGGTGTTCGCCGTGACGGTCTGCTGGGCGGCCGTCTTGTCGATGAACACGCCGTCGTATTCTGAAATGGCGGAAAGATGCTCCGCGCAGATGGCGTAGGTGTCGCAGGTCTTGTTCATGACGATGTGGATGGGCGTGCGAGTCATGCCCTTGCGATCCAGAATACTGCGGCAGAGGCGGTAGGCGCCTACGGCAGAGCCGATGGCGTCGAAATCGGGGTTGGCGTGCCCCATGATCAGAACGTGGTCGCAATCCTCCAGCCGCTTTTCCAGCAGATGGGCGCTGACGCGGGAGGAAATGGAGGTATTGGATTCCAGGGTCTTGTGGGCGCCGCCGAAGTAGGTCAGACCCGTGATGCCGCGGCGTTGCAGGGCCACCTGGTTACCGCCTCGCTGAAGGGCCATGTCCAGCGCCGAGCTGGCGGCTCTTTCGCGGTCGGCCATGGTGCCGTCAATGTCGGCAATACCCATGGATACCGACAAAGGGAAGCTGTTGTCGCCCACGCGGATCTTCATGATCTCGTCCAGAATGGAGAAATCGTCCTCGATACAGCGATCCAGCATCTCGGCGGTGAAAACCGCCATGTACTTATCGCGGTCGTATTCCCGCAGCATACCGTTCATACCCTCCACCCACTTGGTGAGGGCTTCCTCGATGAGGTTGGCGGTGGCGCGGTAGTTGGCGCGGACGAACTGGGTCAGCTCCTGCAGGTTGTCCAGCATGATGTAGGCGAGAACCATGTGGTTGCGGTTGTTCTCGTCAATGAGATCCAGATGATCGTTCACGTCGCGGAATACCAGGAAGAAGTAATGCTCGTCTCCGCGGTGGAGCAGGTAGTTGTCAATACGGTAGCGCCGTCCGTCCGCCAGGCGAACGACGGTGGGCCGATCGGTTCCCTCGGAGGGCGTCGCCGACGGGAAGCTTCCCGCAAGGGCGTTGCTGTCGGACAGGGGAGAGGACTCCTTGGCGATGGCCGTGAGCTGTTCAACGGATACACCGGGGAAAACCTCGGCTACGGGAATGTTGCACACGGGGGAGCGGTACCCCAGAATGTCCTGCATGGCGGTGTTGATGACCCGCACGGTTCCGCCCGCGTTGACCACGGCGTAGGGAATATCCACGACGGTGCGGAACATCCGATAGATGTCGGTGTTGAGCTGGTCGGCTGCCTCGCTTGCTTCCTTGAGGCGGGCGTAGCGCAATACGTAGGCCAGCAGGGTAATGCCCGCGGAAACGAGGTAGAGTACCAGAGCGCCCAAGGCGAACAGGGGCAGGTGCGGTACGTTCAGGTAGGCGAGCAGAGCCAGAATGCCGAGCAGCAGAAAGCCTTCGGCTACCGCCAGAGCAAAGGGGGCGCGCAGATCGACTCGGATAGAACCGCGGGTAATCTTGGAATGCTTCTTGGGAGACAAGGGATCAGCTCCTTTCGAAAATGTATAATGAATGCGGTATCAGCCTCGGTCAGAGGGAGGCGCTGTGGGGAAATCGTCGTCGTCGGGGGGCTTGATGGCCGATATGATGGCCTCAAAGACGTGCCCGATGACCTCGAAGGCCGCAAAGAGGAAGGGGGCAAACAGGAACAGACAGGGAATCAGGATCACGAAGAAGAACAGGCAACCCATGCTCCGCGCGCCCTTGCGAACCAACCCGGCGGTGATGCGAAGCATGCCCGCCAGAGCCAGACCCGGCATCAGGATGATGTAGATGTTCTGGGCTACGGTACCCGCCAGCGTGGAGGTGACCGTTCCCTCCAGAAGGGCAACGACGTAGGCCACGAAGAAGACGAGGCAGGAGATCAGGCTCATGCGGAAGGCCTTGACACGGGTGGAAACAGACTTTTCAAAGCCGAAGGCGTGCAGGGAAGCGTGCTGAATGCTCTGCGCGATCGTAGCCATCAGATTCACGGCCACCACGAAAAGGGCGGGCAGCAGATTGAACACGCTGTTGACCGTGTTTTCGGCGTTGGCGTAGGTGAGTATCTCCTTCAGCTCCGCAACGGTTTTTTCGTCGAAATCTTCGGGAATCTCCGCGGACGTGATCCCCTCAATGAGAGAGATGCGGGCGGCATCCAGCGCCTCCATCAGAGCCGCGGGCTCCAGCGTCCCCAGCAGACGGTAGATGGAGAACAGGATCATGGCGCCCAGGGATACGCCCAGAGTAAGGGACGTGACGCAGATGACTCCCACGCGGGTCAGACCGTCCTCTTTCCCGGCGGAATGGCGGGTGGCCAAAGCCAGCGCGACCATGGGCGGGAAGGGGATGAGGGATGCCAGCGAGCCCAGCAGATCCCGGGAGACCAGAGCGGTCACGGCGTATGCCGCAATGGCGATCATGGGAAACCAGGTCAGACGGTTTTTGGGCTGTACGGCCAGCAGAACCGATCCCTCGCCCACGGCGAACAGCAGTCCGCTCAGCACGGCGGAGGGAATGGCCGAATTTGTCATATAGGAGAGAAAGACACCGACGCAGATCAGGAGGGGAAGGATTCCTTTTGCGGTGCGGGTGACGCGCCAGAGATACACGGCCAGAAGAAGCATCACGGCCACGGATGCGCCCTCGGCGATCTGCACCTCGGTGGGAGAGGTGGTACGCATGGCGCAAATGCCGATGCCGACCATGGCGGCCGCTATGGCGACGAATATGTGAAGGATGATGCCCGACGTTCCCGGCATGCCCGATCGGTCGATGGGACAGAGGGGGGCGGGAATTGGGCGAGCCTTGGAATCGGGGGTCATGAGGCGGATTCCTTTCCTGCTTTTTTAAAAGCATACTTATGGATTATATTAGTATACCATATTCCTTCCGATTTGTAAACAGATTCTTGACGGAAAATTTGAAAAAAGTATGTAAATGATGTAAAAAAACGTTCTGCGGGGCGCGTGGACTCCCTCGGCGCCGCGAAAAAACGACCGCCAACCCTCGAGTGGCGGGATATGGGGAATTTGTCTATTTTTATCAAATTCAAAAAATATCCAAAATATTTTGCAAAAACCCCTTGACAACGCTTGATTTGTGTGATAAAATAGTAAACTGCATTATAATCGCTTTAATTATGGGTATCTCTGCCCTCGGACAGGGTTACCCGTCAACAAAAGGCGGTTTTCGGAAGCTTTCTTTGTGCACATCGACGAATACTCCGGACGAGCGTTCCATACGACTTCAGCCGAGGCATTTGCCGTGCCCTTGGGTTGTCCGTTTGACTCATGAGGCTCCTGACGTGCCCGCCCTCTGTATCCGACGTATGTACGACGATGGCTTCTCCCCACAAATTCCCCGCCGCCCATCGGGAATTCGCCCGACGGTGCCACCAACGATATTGAATGGAGTGATTTATTCATGATCAATCTGAAAGATCAGAGACTCGGCGAGAACGTACGTAAGTCCTTCTCCCGCACCCGTTTCAACCTGGAGCTGCCCAACCTGGTGGAGATCCAGACTAAGTCCTACAAGTGGTTCTTGGAGGAAGGTCTGGCCGAGGTACTGCGCGAAGTATCCCCCATCACGGATTTCTCGGGTAACCTGCTCATCGAGTTCATTTCCTACAGCCTGGACACTGAAAAGCCCAACTACCCCGTTGAGGAGTGCAAGGAGCGCGACGTCAACTACGCCGCTCCCCTGAAGGTCAACGTTCGTCTGACCAACAAGCAGACGGGCGAGGTCAAGCAGACCGACATCTTCATGGGCGAATTCCCCCTGATGACCGAGACCGGTACCTTCGTCATCAACGGCGCCGAGCGCGTCATCGTTTCCCAGATCATCCGCTCCCCCGGTATGTACTACTCCTCCGAGATCGACAAGACCGGTAAGCGCACCTACGCCGCCCAGATCATCCCCTACCGCGGCGCATGGCTGGAGTACGAGACCGACATCAACGGCGTGATCTACGTCCGTATCGACAAGACCCGTAAGGTCCCCATGACCATGTTCATCCGCGCTCTCGGCCCCGAGACCCGCGAGGAGATCTACGCACTTCTGGGTGAGGACGAGCGCCTGAAGGTCACCTTTGAGAAGGACGACTGCGAGAGTCTGGCCGCTACCAACCGTACCTCCAACCACGTGGAGGCTCTCAAGGAGATCTACAAGAAGCTCCGTCCCGGCGAGCCCGCCCTGGTGGAGTCTGCCGAGACCCTCATCAATAACTATTTCTTCGATCCCAAGCGCTACGACATCGCTCCCGTCGGCCGTTACAAGTTCGACAAGAAGGTAGCGATCTCCGCCCGTCTGGCCAACCGCAAGCTGGCTGAGGACGCCGTGTCTCCCCTCACCGGTGAGGTGATCTACGAGGCAGGCACCGTCCTGACCCCCGAGATGGCTCTGGAGGTCGAGCGCGCCGGTGTCAACGAGATCCGCATCGAGCTGGATAACGGCGACACCATGAAGGTTCTGTCCAACAACACCCTGGAGCCCGAGTACATCATCGGCATGGATCTGAAGGATTGCGGCGTCAAGGAGAGAGTCCGTATCGCCGTTCTCCGCGAGATCATGGAGGCCGCCGAGGGTGATCTGGATGTGATGAAGAAGCTCGTCATGGAGAGAATGGCCGAGCTCTGCCCCAAGCACATCACCAAGGACGATATCTTCGCTTCCATTAACTATATGCTCAACCTGACCCACGACGACGGCTCCTTCGATGACATTGACCATCTGGGAAACCGCCGCATCCGCTCCGTGGGCGAGCAGCTCCAGAACCAGCTCCGCATCGGCTTTGTCCGTATGGAGAAGATCATCAAGGAGCGTATGACCACCCAGGATAACGATAAGCTGACCCCCCAGGCGCTCATCAACATCCGTCCCGTGGCTACCGTCATCCGCGAGTTCTTCGGTTCCTCCCAGTTGTCCCAGTTCGCCGACCAGAATAACCCCCTGGCCGAGCTGACTCACCGCCGCCGTCTGTCGGCTCTGGGTCCCGGCGGTCTCTCCCGTGACCGCGCCTCCTTCGACGTCCGTGACGTGCACTACACCCACTACGGCCGTATGTGCCCCATCGAGACCCCCGAAGGTCCCAACATCGGTCTGATCTCCTATCTGACTACCTACGCTCGCATCAGCGAGTATGGCTTCATCGAGGCCCCCTACCGTAAGGTAATCCACGAGATCGACGAGAACGGCAACCCCGTCCACCGCGTCACCGACGAGGTGGTGTATATGACCGCCGATATGGAGGACAACTTCATCGTCGCTCAGGCAAACGAGCCTCTGGACGAGAACGGTTGCTTCATCAACAGTAAGGTCACCGCCCGCGAGACCACCGAGATCGCCTCCATCGATGCCGCCCGCATCGACTACATGGACGTGGCGCCTAAGATGGTGGTGTCCGTGGCTACCGCTATGATCCCCTTCCTGGAGAACGACGATAACTCCCGTGCACTGATGGGCGCGAACATGCAGAAGCAGGCCGTGCCGCTGATGGTCACCGATTCCCCCATCGTGGGTACCGGTATGGAGTACAAGGCCGCCGTTGACTCCGGCGTGGTGGTCGTTGCCCGCCGCGCGGGCCGCGTGGAGAGCGTGGAGGCAGACAAGATCGTCATCGTCACCGACGAGGGCATCAAGGATACCTACCTGCTCCGCAAGTTCAAGAGAACCAACCAGGGTACCTGCTTCAACCAGAGACCCGTGGTCAAGTTCGGCCAGCTCGTCAAGGAGGGACAGGTCATCGCCGACGGTCCCGCTACCTCCAAGGGCGAAGTCGCTCTGGGTAAGAATGCCCTCATCGGCTTCATGACCTGGGAAGGCTACAACTACGAGGACGCAGTTCTCTTGAACGAGCGTCTCGTCCGCGACGACGTTTACACCTCCCTGCATATCGAGGAGTACACCCACGAGGCCCGCGACACCAAGCTGGGTCCGGAGGAGATCACCCGTGAGATCCCCAACGTGGGCGAGGACGTCCTCAAGGATCTGAATAACGAAGGTATCGTCAAGAAGGGTACCGAGGTCCGCGCCGGCGATATCCTGGTCGGTAAGATCACCCCCAAGGGCGAGACCGAGCTGACCGCCGAGGAGAGACTGCTCCGCGCCATCTTCGGTGAGAAGGCAAGAGAAGTCCGCGATACCTCCCTCCGTCTGCCTCACGGTGAGTCCGGTGTGGTTGTCGATATCCGCGTGTTCTCCCGCGAGCAGGGTGATGGTCTCCCTGCCAGCGTGAACAAGGTGGTCAAGGTCTACATCGCCCAGAAGAGAAAGATCTCCGTGGGTGATAAGATGGCAGGCCGCCACGGTAACAAGGGTGTCGTTTCCCGCATTCTGCCTCCCGAGGATATGCCCTTCCTGCCCGACGGTACTCCTCTGGATATCGTCCTGAACCCCCTGGGCGTGCCTTCCCGTATGAACATCGGTCAGGTGCTGGAGGTTCACCTGGGTATCGCTTCCAGACGTCTGGGCTGGAAGATCATGACCCCCGTGTTCGACGGCGCCAACGAGCGTGACATCTCCGAGTGTCTGCAGATGGCTGACTACAGCCGTCCTCTCTTCGCGGGTGAGAACCCCGAGGGTAAGGACCTCTTCGAGCTGACCTACGACGAGAACGGCAACAAGCAGTACCGCAAGCTCTCCGCCGACGAGAAGGGCAATACCACCTACGTGGAGTCCCTCCGCGTGGCTGACAGCCTCCGCCTCTTCGACGGTAAGACCGTGCTCTACGACGGCCGTACCGGTGAGCCCTTCGATAACCCCGTAACCGTGGGTATCATGTACTACCTCAAGCTGCACCATCTGGTTGACGATAAGATCCACGCCCGCTCCAACGGTCCCTACTCGCTGGTCACCCAGCAGCCTCTCGGCGGTAAGGCCCAGTTCGGCGGACAGAGATTCGGTGAGATGGAGGTCTGGGCCCTGGAGGCCTACGGCGCCGCTTACACCCTGCAGGGGATCCTCACCGTCAAGTCCGACGATATCACCGGCCGCCGCAAGGCTTACGAGGCCATCATCAAGGGTCAGAACATTCCTACCCCCGGTGTGCCCGAGTCCTTCAAGGTGCTGGTTAAGGAACTTCAGGCTCTGGCTCTGGACATCCGCGTGCTGAACAGCAAGGGCGAGGAAGTCGACCTGTCCACCCTGGGTGCCGACGACGACGCTCCTACCTACCGCCGCCACAATCCTCGCATCGACCGCCACGACATCCTGGATGACGACGACACCGATGCCGCCGTTGGCCGCACCGTGGCCACCGACGAGCTGGCAGACGGCTACCTCATGGAGAAGAGCGAGCTGGACGGCTACGAGAAGAGCGGCCGCGAGGACGACTTCTATGAGGAAGAGTTCGAGTACGAGGCCGAGTCCTACGACGACGAGGGCTACGACGAGTAATCCCGCCGCGTCCGTTGCTATTAAACTATTGATGCTTTTCAATCCCGTCGGGGCGGGGAACTACCCCGCCACCCCGACGGTAGACCACAATTTATATAAATGAATGGAGAAGAACTGTGGAGCGTAACGAAATTTCATCCATCAAAATCGGTTTGGCATCTCCGGAAATGATCCGCAAGTGGTCCTTTGGCGAAGTCGAAAAGCCTGAGACCATCAACTACCGCACCCTGAAGGCCGAGATCGGCGGTCTGTTCTGCGAGCGTATCTTTGGTCCTACCAAGGACGGCGCTTGTATGTGCGGCAAATATAAGAATTCCCACAGCAAAGAGGTCATCAAGTGTGAGAAGTGCGGCGTGGACGTAACCACCAAGAAGGTTCGCCGCGAGCGCATGGGTCACATCGAGCTGGCTTCTCCCGTGTCCCACATCTGGTACTTCAAGGCCATTCCTTCCCGTATGGCTCTGGTGCTGGACATCTCCCCCAAGCAGCTGGAGCAGGTGCTCTACTTCGCGGAGAACGTGGTGCTGGATCCCGGCGCAACGCCCCTTATGACGGGTACCGTTCTGTCCGAGAAGCAGTAC
>JAZRFR010000211.1:0-2096 GCA_045643785.1 Eubacteriales bacterium
CACTCTTTCTTTCTGAAGATCATGTTGGTGCCTCCTTTTTATGATCGCGGTAAAACCGCATAAATTTAACAAGATTAGGGGGAGCGAGAGAGCGCCCGGGGAAAAACTTCTTGAAAGCCTCCTCGCTTTCGCTCGGTGCAAGTTTGCTTTCAGCAAACATTGCGAAGTTTTTCCCCAGACCCCTTTTCAAGAACTTTCAATAATTACGATTTATTGAAGGTTTTGGGAAGTCCGGAAACCCTTTTGCAAAAGGGTTTCTGGCGGGTCAAGGGCAGAGCCCTTGCGGGGGTCAGGGGCAGAGCCCCTCGTTCTTATCGTCGATCCGCTCCAGCACCGTCACGCCCATAGGCGGGACGTTGACGCGGACGCGGTGGAGGAAGTTGCCCTCTACGGGGAAGGCTTCCATGGTGCCGGTATTCAGGACACCGCTGCCGCCGTACTGCGGGTCGTCGGAATTGAAGATCTCGCGGTACTTTCCGGGCAGGGGGACGTTGATGTTGTGATCCACGTGAGCCACGGGGGTGAAGTTGAGGATCACCGTGACGTCCTTACCCTCGCGGGATACGCGGCGGTACGCGATGATGCTCTGCTCGGCGTTGTAGGCCTCCAGCCACTCGAAGGATTTCTCGGGTACGTCTGTGTACTCATCCCACAGAGCGGGGGTGGTGAGGTAGAGATTATTCAGGGCGGCGAAGTAGTGCTGGAGCTTCCAATGGAATTCGTAGTCCAAGAGGTACCAATCCAGCTGCCGCTCCTCGCTCCACTCGGCAAACTGGCCGATCTCACAGCCCATGAACCAGAGCTTGGCCCCGGGGAGTGTCATCATCCAGGCGGCGAAGGCGCGGGCGCCGGCAAATTTCTGCCAGTAGTCGCCGGGCATCTTATCCAGGAAGGACTTTTTGAGATGCACCACCTCGTCGTGGGAGATGGGCAGGACGTAGTTTTCGATGAAGGCGTAGGAGGGAATGTGGGTCAGGAGCCCGTGGCTGTGCTTGCGGAAGATGGGATCCTCTTTGACGTAGCGCAGGGTGTCGTTCATCCAGCCCATGTTCCACTTGTAGGTGAAGCCCAGACCGTTTTCGGAGAAATCCGTGATGTGGGGCCACATGGTGGACTCCTCGGCGATGGTCATGACGTCGGGGTGATCCTCCCGCAGACTCTCGTTGAGCAGACGGAAGAAGGCGACGGCCTCCAGATTCTCGTAGCTGCCGTTTTTGTTGGGATGCCATTCCCAGGGCTGGCGGTCGTAGCTCAAATAGAGCATGGACGCCACCGCATCCACACGAAGTCCGTCGGCGTGGAATTCCTCTACCCAGTAGTAGGCATTGGACACGAGGAAGGAGATGACCTCGTTCTTGCCCACGTCGAAGCAGCAGGTGCCCCAGCCGCGGTTTTCCTGCCTGGTGGGATCCTCGTATTCGTAGAGGGGTTGTCCGTCAAAGCGGTAGAGGCCGTGGGCATCCTTGGGGAAGTGGGCGGGCACCCAGTCCAGAATGACGCCGATGCCTGCGTTATGCATGATGTCCACGAAGGCGCGGAAGTCGTCGGGATCACCGTAGCGGGCGGTGGGGGCGTAGTAGCCGCAGACCTGATAGCCCCAGGAGCCGCCGAAGGGATGCTCCATAACGGGGAGAAGCTCCACGTGGGTATAGCCCATCTGCTTGAGGTAGGGAGCCAGCTCGTCGGCCAGTTCACGGTAGGAAAGAGGCTTACCGTCAGCACCGTATTTCCAGGAGCCGGCGTGGACCTCGTAGACGTTCATGGGGTATTTGCGGCCGCTTGCGGCGCGGCTCTTTCTTTGCTTCAGCCAGCCTCCGTCGTGCCATGAAAAGGGCTTTTGGCGGAAGAAGCGGGTGGCGGTCTCGGGGGGGCATTCCATGGCCTGCCCGTAGGGGTCGGCGTGGAGAAGCACGCGGCCGTCGACGGCCACGATGCGGTACTTATACACCGAGCCGTCAGGCACTCGGTCACCGGGGAGGGAGAGCATGAAAATGCCGTTTCCCGTCACACGGGTCATGGGGAGTCCTCTATCCCAATCCGAAAGCGAGCCCACGACAGACACCTCTTTGGCGTGAGGAGCCCAGACACGGAAAATA
>JAZRFR010000212.1:0-8808 GCA_045643785.1 Eubacteriales bacterium
AAAAAGTGTGTGTGGGGAAATTGCTGTTTTTCGGGGAGATTCTTTTCCTGTACTTTTCATGTCGACAAGGACAGAAAAGTACACACCAAACAGTTCGACAAACCCAAATTTGAATCTCTTTCCACAAAATCCCCAAATCCCCTTGACATTTCCCCCCACATATTGTAAAATATAAATACCAACAAAATCCATCCCATGGAGGTATCAACCATGTATCAGTTTCCCATTGGCGTAATGCTGGAATCCTTCCGTCTCCCTACCCCCGAGGCTGTGGCCAAGGCCGCCGAGGTGGGCGCGCAGGGCATTCAGATGTACTCCACCAACGGTGAGCACGCTCCCGAAAATATGACTCCCGCCAAGTGCGCCGAGCTGCTGGATATGCTCAAGTCCCACGGCCTAGTCTTTTCCGCCCTCTGCGGCGATCTGGGTCACGGCTTCGGCCACGCTGACCTGAACCCCCAGCTCATCGAGAAGTCCAAGCGCATCGTGGATCTGGCTCTGACTCTGGAGACCAAGATCGTCACCACCCACATCGGCGTGGTGCCCCAGGATCCCAACCACGATCGCTACAAGATCATGCAGGACGCCTGCTATCAGCTGGCCGAGTACGCCGACTCCGTGGGCGCCCGCTTTGCCGTGGAGACCGGTCCCGAGACCTCGGCTGACCTCAAGAAATTCCTGGACTCTCTGGGCGGCACCAAGGGCGTTGGCGTCAACCTCGACCCCGCCAATCTGGTCATGGTTACGGGTGACGACCCCGTTGTGGCAGTCCATAATCTGAAGGATTATATCGTCCACACCCACGCCAAGGACGGCGTCATGCTCCACCGCGGCAACCCCGAGTACATCTACGGCGTGGTGCATCCCGTTCCCGAGGAGTTCCAGGGCATCCAGTACTTCGCCGAGGTGGCGCTGGGCAAGGGAAGCGTGAACTTCGCCACCTACCTCGCCGCTTTGGACGAGATCGGCTATAAGGGCTTCCTCACCATTGAGCGCGAGTGCGGCGACTCCCCCGAGGCTGACATCCGCCTGGCCGCTGAGCATCTGAGAGCCGTGATGGGCAAGTAAGATAGAATGCAAAATGCAAAATGCAAAATCAAGAACGAGGTATTTGGCGTTTTGCGTTGGCATTTTTCGTTCTTTTTCCGCCCGAGGCAGGGAATCTCTGCATTGTTTTGACCCGCTTTTATCCTTGCCATAGAATTATCTTTCGCCAAAGCGAAAGACTACGACAATTTTGCATTTTGCATTTTGCATTTTGCATTTCCAATCACTCCCTTTACAGGAAAGGAATGCTAAAGCATGAAGATTTCCGTCAGCTCCTACTCTTTCCAGCAGTACATCAATGCGGGCAAGCTCGCTCACTTTGACGTGATCGCCAAGGCTCATGAGATGGGCTTTGAGGCCATTGAGTTCATCGACCTCCCCGCCGCCTCCTACGAGGAGCAGGTGGAGTACGCTCATAAGCTCCGCGCCGAGGCCGACCGTCTGGGCATGACCATCAACGCCTACACCATCGGCGCCAACCTCTATCAGCCCACCCCCGAAGGCTGTGCCGCCGAGGTGGAGAGACTGAAAAAGCAGGTGGACATCGCCGCCATTCTGGGCTGTTCCGTCATGCGCCACGACGTGTGCTACGGCACCGGCAAGACGGGCACCTCCCGCTCCTTCGGCCTCATGCTCCCCACCATCGCGGAGAATGCCCGCGCCGTCACCGAGTATGCCGCCACCAAGGGGATCAAGACCTGCACCGAGAACCACGGCTACATCGCCCAGGATTCCTACCGCGTAGAGCAGCTCTTCAACGCCGTGGCTCACGATAACTACGGCCTGCTGGTAGACGTCGGCAACTTCGTTTGCGCCGACGAGGACAACTGCGCCGCCGTGTCCCGCGTGGCTCCCTACGCCTTCCACGTCCACGCCAAGGATATGTACAAGTCCGCCACCCCCCTGCCCGGCTACGGCATGACCCGCGGCTGCAACTACTTCAAGGGCGCCATCGTGGGCGAGGGCGACGTCAACGTAGAGAAGTGCCTGCAGATCCTGAAGCGCGTCGGCTACGACGGCTACTGCTCCATCGAGTTCGAGGGTTCCGAGGACTGCATCGAGGGCATCGCCAAGGGTTTTGAGAACCTCAAGGGGATGCTGGAGCGCATTTGATCGAGATACAAAGATACAAGATACGAGAGCGGATCGGATGCGGTCTATCTTGTGGAGGGTATCTCGTAATTTGTATGGGAAGGATCACCTATTGTAGGGACAGGCGTCCTCGACTGTCCCGTGCCTTCCCAACAAAGTTCGTTATCGGGTCTATGTTATTTGCGGACAGTCCGGAGGCCTGTCCCTACGGTTTCCATCGTTTTGTCATATTCGATCAGACCGACAAACTGCAATTTGAACACCCCTGTTCCATTTTCCAAATGTGAAATTTCCTTGAATCTTTCAAATACCCCTTGCAAAATCCCGTAAAGTGTGGTATAATGTTTCGGTCAGCAGTGCTTCTGCTGTGAAAGTAGGCCATACCAGCCGGGGAGATAGCGGAGCCCTGTACCTGCAACCCGCTACAGCAGGGGTGGATTCCCCTCCTGAGAGCCGATCTTCTCCGAATGAGTTCTTTTTCTTGTGTTGACGAACGGGTCTTGCGCAATGCGGAGCCGTGAACCATGTCAGGTGAGGGATCAAGCAGCATTAAGCGGTGAACTGCATGTGCCGCGAGGTTGCCTGTTCTGAGCAAGAAACTGAAAGATCGCGGGGGCGTGACACCCGATGGAGAGGTGTATGGTCTTCTTTCACAGCAGGGGGCTGCTTTTTTTGAATGCAAAATGTAAAATGCAAAATGCAAAATCAAGGAACGGTCATGCGTGGCACTCTGCTTTCAGCTCCCGATTTGAACCCTCGGGGGAAGCTTGCCGCCCTTCGACACGCCTATCTGCTTTTACCATAGAATAGGCTTTTGCGTAAGCAAAAGGCTTCATCCATTTTGCATTTTGCATTTTGAATTTTGAATTTTGCATTCATGATGCGTTTTGCATTTCCGAAAGGAGGAATCCGCCGTGCATCAGGCATTATACCGCAAGTGGCGGCCGCCGAACTTTGACGAGGTCAGCGGTCAGGATCACATCACGTCCATCTTGAAATACCAATGCGCCACGGGAAAATTCTCCCACGCCTACCTGTTCTGCGGTTCCCGCGGTACGGGTAAGACCTCCTGCGCCAAAATTCTGGCCAAGGCGGTCAACTGTGAGCAACCCACCTCCGGGGGGCCCTGCGGCGTGTGCGCCGCCTGCCGTTCCATTGATATGGGCGCGGCCACCGACGTGCTGGAAATGGACGCCGCTTCCAACAACGGCGTGGACGATATCCGTGACATCCGCGACGAGGTCATCTACGCGCCCTCGGAGCTGAAATACCGCGTTTACATCATCGACGAGGTGCACATGCTGTCCACCTCGGCCTTCAACGCTCTGCTCAAAACTCTGGAGGAGCCCCCGGAGCACGTGGTGTTCATTCTGGCCACCACCGAGCTGCAAAAGCTCCCCGCCACCATCATTTCCCGTTGTCAGCGCTTCGATTTCCGCCGTATCTCCACGGCCGATCTCAGCGCGCGTCTCCACTTGATCGCAAGGGAGGAGGGGATCGACCTCTCCGACGAAGCCGCCCGCCTCATCGCGAGACAAGCCCAGGGCGGTATGCGCGACGCCGTCAGCCTTTTGGAGCTGTGCGCCGGCGCGAGATTGCCCATCACCCCCGAGCTGGTGACCCGCACCATCGGCACCACGGGACGGGAGGGTACTGCCCGCGTGGTGAACGCCATTGCAAACAAGGATTTTGATCTGCTCTTTGCGGTGGTGGACGACATGGTGTCTGCTTCCCGCGATGTGGCGGTGTTCTGGCAGGAGCTCATCGGCTACTATCGGGATATGCTGGTCACCAAGACCGTCAAGGAACCTTCCAGGTATCTGGATCTGACCGACAGCGAGAGGGAGGCGCTGGTGGCTTTGTCCGCCCGCTTTACCAAGGAGACCATGCTCTTCCACATCGGGCTTCTGGAGGACGCGCTGTTCGCTATGCAGAAGTCCTATGCTGTCAAGCGTACCGTAGCCGAGATCACCTTGGTGCGTCTCTGTGATCCCGCGTTGGATACCTCTACCGAGTCCATCCTTACCCGTATCTCCCGCATCGAGGAACAGCTGGTGACGGGGGCGGTCGTGCAGGCATCGACCCAGGCAACTGCGGAGATCCCCGCGCAAGCGCCGATTCCCATGGACGAGCCTCCCATGATGGAGCCGCCTATGGATCTGTGGGAACCGCCGGTGGATTCCTACGTCCCTCAACCGACCCCGACGCGAAGAGAGACGCCTGCTCCCAAGCCGACTCCGGCTCCCGCGGTCAGCACCCCTCCGTCTCCCCGACCTGTGGCTACGCCCACCCCCGTCGCACCGATGGCCGCCACCGCACCGATGGCCGCCACCGCCTCGATGGCCGCCGCCTCCAGGGCCGAGACCAAGCGCGTCCTGCGCCCCTTGAAGGCCTGGAGCGAAGCGGTGGATCGGGTGCGCGCTACCAGCCCTATGGCGGCGTCCTTCCTGGTGTCGGCGAAGGCCTATACCACCGAGGACGGCAAGGTCGTGGTGAAGCTGGAGAGCGATTTCATTCGCGCCATGGTGTCCCGTGAGGGAGCGCCCGAGGCTCTGCGCGCCGCGCTGTCGGTGTGCCTGAACCGCAAGCTGGAGGTTTCCGACGTATTGTACGAGGTGGAGGAAGCCGCTTCGCAAAAGGGCGAGGGATCGCTGATCGATCTCATTCTGGAAGCCGCAGAAGAATAAACGAAAAATTGATTTATAAACAAACAATTAAAAAAGACAGGAGAATATATCATGAGAGCAAATTTACCGAAGGGCATGGGCGGTGGCGCCCAGAATATGCAGTCTATGATCCGTCAGGCACAGAAGATGCAGGAGGACATGGCCGCTAAGCAGGAGGAGCTGGACGCTCGCGAGTACGACATCAAGGCCGGCGGCGGCGTTGTTGCGGTCAAGATCAACGGTAAGAAGGAGATCCTCTCCATTGAGATCGACCCCGAGATCGTGGATCCCGACGACGTGGAGACCCTGCAGGATATCCTGGTGGCAGGCGTGAACGAGGCCATCAAGCGCGTGGAGGAGACCAACTCCAAGGAAATGGAAAAGATCACGGGCGCTATGAACATGCCCGGTCTGTTCTGATATGGCCGAGTACATCGAATCTCTGCAGAATCTTGCAGAGCAATTTGGAAAGCTGGGCGGTGTAGGACGGAAAAGCGCCCTCCGCATGGCTTTTTCGGTGTTGGATATGACCGAGGAGGATGCCGCGGAATTCGCCCGCGCCATCATGGACGCCAAGGAGAAGATCCACCTGTGTCCCATCTGTCAGAACCTCACCGACCGCGAGCTTTGCTACGTGTGTGACGACGGAACCCGCGATCACAGCGTGATCTGCGTGGTGGCCGACGCCAAAACGGTGATCGCCATGGAGCGTGTGCGGGAGTACCGCGGCGCGTACCATGTGCTGCACGGTCTGCTCTCCCCTCTCAACGGCATCACCCCCGACAAGCTCAAGATCAAGGAGCTGCTTGCCCGCGTGAACGGCGGGGAAGTGAAGGAGGTCATCGTGGCTACGGGCGGCGACGTGGAGGGGGAGACTACCGCCATGTACATCGCTCATCTGCTTCGTCCCCTGGATATCAAGGTCACCCGTCTGGCCTTCGGTATTTCGGTGGGCACCGACATTGAGTACGCCGACGAGGTTACCCTGTTCCGCGCCCTGGAGGGACGGAGAGACGTGTAAAATCACATCTTGATCCGAAACAAAAATACCGCTATCGGAAATCCGATAGCGGTATTTTTTTGTGTAACGGGTATGGATTCAGCGGATGAATCAGTTCTTGACCAGCAGGATGTCGCCGCCCCAAGAGCTGTTCATGACGTAGATGACGCCGTTGGTATCCTTAACCAGCAGGGTCACCTCGTAGGTGCCGGCAGCCAGATCGGCTACGGGAATCTTGATGTTCTCGAAGCGCATGGCAGCGGGGGAGTTCAAAGCCGCATTCAGCTCAGGCTCATCCTGCCAGAAATCAGCGCTGAACACCAGCTCGCCGTCGTTGATCTGATAACCGAACTGGTCAATGGTGACACCGGTGGGGTTCGCCCAACCGCGGAAGGAAACGAAATCCAGGCCGTCGATCACGACGGTACGGGAGTTCTCGTTCAGATACTTGTGCGCCTCCTGGGTGCAGAGGTCGGTCATGGTGTCGCCAACCCAGGTACGGACGTTGTCAGCGCACACGCTCATGGTGCCGGGGTTGCCGTATACGGGCTCGGTGGGCTCGCCGTCGGGCTCGTTGGTCTCAGGAGCGTTGGTCTCGGGAGCCGCGGTGGTCTCAGGGGCAACGGTCGTCTCGGGAGCAACGGTGGTCTCGGGAGCGACGGTGGTTTCGGGGGCGACGGTGGTCTCGGGAGCGTTGGTTTCGGTAACTGCAGTAGTCTCGGCGGGGTCAGCGGGAGTCTCGGTGCAAGCGACTGCGGTGACAACCAGAGCGAGCATCAATGCAGCAATGAAAAGAAGCTTTTTCATGGTTTTGTATCCTTTCAGAATGATTTTGGGAGTTGATATCTCCAACGCGCAACATTATACTACATTTTTTTGAAAAACGCAAGAGGTTTTTGGAAAATTACAGAATATTCATGAAAAGGGAAGGATTGCAAAAAGAACCCGCCCCACAAGGGGGCGGGTAGGATGCGATGGAATTAGGCTCTGGGAACCAGAGTAATGGAAGCGATAGCGATCTCGCGACCCCAAGGATTGTAAGCGGACACGTAGCAAGGACCGTTGTAACCGATTCCCTCGGGAATCTCGATGATAGCGGTTCTGGTGGCCTCAGCCCAGAGGCCGGGGGTGTAAATCAGGTCGGTGTAGATACCGCTGTCGATAGCATCCTGGTTGGTCACGTTAGCAAAACCGAAGCACTTGTTCAGAGCGGTGAAACCGATGATGGGAGTGCGGTCGCAATCAGTCCAGCACTGCTCGGGAGTTCTGTCGGTAACGGTGTCGCCGTCGTAGGAGTACTCAATGATGATCTGAGAGTACTGGCTCAGATCGAACTCACCTACAAGGAAAACACTGTCATAACCGATGTTGAGGATGGGGCCGTTGTAACCGTAGTTGTTCCCAGCTCTGTATCCCTCGATGGTGGACAGATCGATCACCACATTCTCGGGAGTCTCGGGCTCGGCGGGAGTCTCAGGCTCATCCACGATCTCAGCGCCGATGAACTCAACGGAACTGATCAGCATGAAGGTACCGGGCAGAGTGTCGTAGGTCACGTATACGGGACCGTTGTAGTCGATACCGGTCAGATCGATCTCAAAGGGCTCGACTGCCCAACCGTGCAGGGTGTAGGTTTCGCCTGCGATGATGGTATGTTCCTCGGGAGACATCACCATATTCATTTCTTGATTCAGCAGCATGAAACGGTTGTTGGCGTTTGCATTGTAGAGATCGATGGTGACCGGACTGTTATCCGTGCCGTTGTAGATGATGACCTTGGAGTACTTGGACAGGTCGATATTGCCCAGGTAGATGGAGCCCTGGTGCAAGAGAGCGGCGGACGGAACGCTGGCGGCGGAGACCATGCCGTCAGGGGAATCCTGGATGTAGGGACGATGACCGGAGATCACCCATTGATCCTGGGGAACGTTGTAGTTTGCGTAGTGGGTGGGGATCACGACGGTGATCTCTTCGCGCAGACGGACAACGGTGCCATCCTCCAACTTCACAACGAAGCCAACGGTATGGGTGCCGCGCTCCAAATCGGCCAGAGGAACATCAATCTGGAAGCGGGAAGCGTGCTCGCCAAATAGTTCAAAAATTAGGTCCTCGGTCGCCTGAGCGAAATCACCCCAGATCATGGTGTAATTGTCCACGTAGTATCCGAAGCTCTCGATAGGCTGATCGAATGCAATCCAGCCGCGGATTGCCATGGAATCGCGCAGTTCGTCGACACCGAAGGAAATGGTATTGCCGATCTCGGTCAGCCTATCGCCGTGACCGCCATCGGGCTGGAAGTACATCTCGTTGTTGACAAAGAAGGTGTCGATGGAGTGAGCAATCATGCCGGCAACTTCCTTCTCTACGTAAGGAGGATAGTGCTCGAAGTCATAGGCCTGAGCGTACTCAGGGGAGTTGAAGAAGCCGATGTAGGCGAAGTCGATGTAGTCGCTTTCTCCGGAGTGTCTGAAAAAGTCCATGCGCAGATAGTTGATCAAGCCGTCTTTGATGGAAGTGGCTCCGCAGGTCGGGAGATGGATGATGGCCAGATGCCACTCGCTGTCTCCGTTCCATTCGATGTCACAGTGATCACCCTGGCCGTTGGGAAGTTCAGCGGAGCCGATGAACATCTCACCGTCGAATTCGGAATTGGTGCGGTAGCGGATCACCAGATAATCGGGCATCTTGCCGCAGTTTTGCGCGGCCATAAAATAAGGATCGCCGTTGGAGGCGGTAAGGCGAACAAAGGAATTGCTACCGTTGGTCATTACATCTGCGGAGGCAATACCATGGACGTAACCGCTTCCTTCGGAAGCCTGTTTGGCGAGCTGTTCGGCGCTAATCATCAGCACGGGCAGAGCGGGATTGGGAATCACGTAGCCGTACAGGGTGATATCCTCGGTGATGGGGGTGTTAAAGTCAAATTTGTAGGGGGTATCGTATACGGGTTCGGTATACCAGGCGCCCTCAAAAGTTCCGACGGCAGGATCGATCTGTACCGTG
>JAZRFR010000213.1:0-4086 GCA_045643785.1 Eubacteriales bacterium
CCGCCGTCCCGACATGGCCTACAACATCATGGCTCGCTCCAAGATCACCAAGCTGGCTCGCGACTACTACGCCAACAACGGCTTTGTGGACATCGAGACTCCTTGCCTCATCGCGCCCACGCCCGAAGGCGCCCGCGACTACCTGGTGCCCTCCCGCGTTCACCACGGCAAGTTCTACGCTCTGCCCCAGTCTCCCCAGCTCTACAAGCAGCTGCTCATGGTGTCGGGCTTTGACCGCTACTTCCAGATCGCTCGCTGCTTCCGCGACGAGGATCTCCGCGCCGACCGTCAGCCCGAGTTCACCCAGATCGACACCGAGATGTCCTTTGTCAACGAGGACGACGTCATGCGTATGCACGAGGGCTTCCTGAAGTTCATGTTCAAGGAGTTCTACAACATTGATCTCGGCGGTGACTTCATCCGTATGCCCTACGCCGAGGCCATGGATCGCTTCGGTTCCGACAAGCCCGATATCCGTTTCGGCTTCGAGCTGAAGAACCTGTCCGACATTCTGGCGGGCACCGAGTTCAAGGTCTTTGCCGGCGCCATCGCCGGCGGCGGCTCTGTCCGCGCCATCAACGTCAAGGGCGGCGCGTCCATGTCCCGCAAGGAGATTGACGCTCTGGTGGAGTACGTCAAGACCTACAAGGCAAAGGGTCTGGCCTGGCTGAAGTGGGCTTCCACCGGTGAGATTTCTTCCTCCTACGCCAAGTTCCTCACCGAGGCCGAGAACGAGGCCATCAAGGCTCGCATGGAGGCCGAGGCAGGGGATCTGATCCTCATCGTGGCCGACAAGAACAGCGTGGTATTCGACGCTCTGGGCGCTCTCCGTTGCCACTGCGCCAAGAAGATGGGTCTGTGCGACCCCAAGGACTTCAAGTTCCTGTGGGTCACCGAGTTCCCCCTGCTGGAGTACAGCGAGGAGGACGGCCGCTTCTACGCCAAGCACCATCCCTTCACCATGCCCATGGAGGAGGATCTGCAGTACATCGACAGCGACCCCGGCCGCGTTCGCGCCAAGGCCTACGACATCGTTTTGAACGGCACCGAGCTGGGCGGCGGTTCCATCCGTATCCACTCGGGTGAGATCCAGTCCAAGATGTTCGAGGTGCTGGGCTTTACCCCCGAGGACGCTCAGGAGAAGTTCGGCTTCCTCCTGGAGGCCTTCAAGTACGGCGTGCCTCCTCACGGCGGTCTGGCCTTCGGTCTCGACCGTCTGGTGGCCCTCTCCATCGGTCTGGAGGACATCCGCGACGTCATCGCCTTCCCCAAGGTGCAGAACGCCAGCGAGCTCATGACCAAGTGCCCCTCCCCCGCCGATCCCAAGGCTCTGGAGGAGCTGGCGATCGCTGTGGTGGCTGAGGAATAAGAGAACGATAGAGAACGCAAGGGGAAAACTTCTTGAAAGAAGTTTTCCCCTTGACCCCTTTCAAGAACTTTCAATAAAATCATTCAGGAGGAATATCATATGAAGTTATTTGTATCAGCCTTGACTAAATTCCTCATAGGCCTCCTTCTGGTGGCTCTGTTGATCTTCCTCCCCGCAGGCACCCTCGCCTACCCCGGCGGGCTGTTGTTCCTCTGCCTCCTCTTTGTGCCCATGCTCATGATGGGTGTGGTCATGCTGATCCGCGCCCGCGACCTTCTCGCCAAGCGGTTGGACGCCAAGGAAAAGCAGGGCGATCAGAAGGGCGTGGTGGCCTTCTCGGGTCTGATCTTTCTCGGCGGCTTCGTGCTGGCGGGGCTGGACTTCCGCTTCGGATGGTCGCAGGTGCCCCTTCCCGTGGTGATCGCCGCCTCGGCGGTGTTCCTGATTGGCTACGGTCTCTACGCCGAGGTCATGCGGGAGAACGCCTACCTGTCCCGCACGGTCAAGGTGGAGGAGGGGCAGACCGTCATCTCCACAGGCCTCTACGGCGTGGTGCGCCACCCCATGTACACCGCTACGATCCTCATGTTCCTGTCCCTGCCCCTCGTGATGGGCTCTTGGTACGCGCTGATTCCTTTCGTCTTCTATCCCGTCCTCATGGTCATTCGCATCCGCGGTGAGGAGAGACTGCTGGCCGCCGAGCTGGCAGGGTATGAGGAGTATAGGAAGAAGGTCAAGTACCGTATGATCCCGTTTATCTGGTAAGCTACTGCCCGAAAGGAGTTCCTATGCCTCTGTACACCGACACCCACGCCCACTATTTTGACCGCAAATACGCCGCTCTTGCCGAAGGGGGCGCCGATAACCCCACCCGTGAAGCCGCCCTTGCGGGGGCGAATACCCTCCTGTCCTCCTCCGACTTCAGAGCCGTGACCCGCGCGGTCATCAACGTAGGCACGAATCTGGAAAACAGCCGTGTGGCCGTGGAGCAGGCAGGGAAGTACCCCTACATGGCCGCCGCCGTGGGTATTCATCCCGAGGACGCCCAAGGCCTCCCCGACAGTACCCCCCTTGACCCCGAAGCTACCCTCGCCGCCCTCCGCGCGTGGGTCAGCGACCCCGCCCGCCGCAAGGCCGACAAGATCGTGGCCATCGGTGAGATCGGCTTCGATTACTACTGGCAGCCCATGGACAAAGACCTCCAAAGAGCCTTCTTCGAGGGTCAGCTCCAAATTGCCGCCGAGACGGGACTCCCCGTCATCATCCACGATCGTGACGCCCACGGGGATTCCTTCGAGACGGTGCTGAAATATCCCACCGTTCGCGGTGTATTCCACGCTTACGGCGGCTCGGCCGAGATGGCGAAGGAACTCACCAAGCGAGGCTGGTATATCGGCTTTGGCGGCGTGGCCACCTTCAAGAACGCCGAGCGGGTGCGTTCCGTGGTCGCCTCGGTGGATCTGTCCAAGCTCCTTTTGGAGACCGACTGCCCCTACATGGCGCCCGTGCCCTTCCGCGGGAAGATCAACCATTCGGGGCTGATTCCTCACATTGCCGAGGTGATCGCGCCCCTTCACAGGCTGACCGTGGAGGAGCTGGCAGAGGTCACCAATCGGAATGCGGAGGCATTGTTCGGGCTTTCGGCGGTGCTGGGATAAGAATGCGGGGAAATAAAAAATACGGCACAGGGTATTGATCAATCAAGCCCTGTGCCGTATCGGTTCCCTCGGCGGGAAGCAGAACACACAACTTTTTCATTTTACCACTTTGTGAGGAATTTGTCAATCCCTTTTCTCAAATCTCGTTTTTGAAACCGAATTTTTGTATTGGTTGCACAAACAAGACCCCCGAATTTCTACATTTCATCATGCAAAAGTTCAAATTCACATCTTGAAAAAATCGCGGAAATATTGTATAATATTCTTGTTGTTCGAATGTTGTACCGTATTCCCGCGATTTTTGCGTTGCCGCTACAGAATTTGAACGAAAAATTTTACACCTAAAAAGGAAAGGTGTCTGCCCCTGTCCCGGGGAGAGCTCGGGGTGCGGCGGGCGGACAAAGGTGAATTACCATGGCTGATTTCAACACCAAGCAACTCCGTAATCTGGCGCTCCTGGGCCACGGCGGCTCGGGTAAGACCTCCCTGGCTGAGGCTATGCTGTATATTGCAGGCGCTACCGACCGTCTGGGCTCCATCGGTCAGTCCAACACCGTTTGCGACTACGACGCCGAGGAAAAGGCAAGAGGCTTTACCCTCTCCGCTACCCCCGCCTTCATGAGTTGGAAGGATACCAAGATCAACGTGCTGGACACCCCCGGCTTCCTGGATTTCCAGGGCGAAGTCAAGCAGGCTGTCCGCGTGGCTGACGCCGCCGTCATTTGCGTAGACGGTAAGGCAGGCGTTGAGGTTGGTACGGAGCTTGCGTGGGACGCTGCTTGCGCCGCCGGTATTCCCAAGGCCTTCTTCATCAATAAGTGCGACGATCCCGAGACCAAGTTCGCCCGCGTGTTCCACCAGAGCCACGCTACCTTCGGCGTATCCGTCTGTCCCGTGTTCATCCCCGTGGAGACCGGTAAGGACGTCACCATGATCGACCTCATCGACATGCAGGCCTTCAAGTAGGACGAGAAGGGTAAGCGCGCCGGCGTTCCCATGAAGACCAACTGGGAGCAGACCGCACACGACTATAAGGACGCTCTGAACGAGGCTCTGGCC
>JAZRFR010000214.1:0-7958 GCA_045643785.1 Eubacteriales bacterium
CCTCGACGGTCCGTAAATAACACAGACCCGATAACGAACCTTGGGCTGTCTGTAGCGGACCGTCGAGGACGCCGGTCCCTACAAATCACGATTTCAATCCACCCATAAACCCCAATTTACAGACAACAAACCCAAAGTCCCAGCAGTGCCGCCGCCATGGCGGGGATGGCCACGGTGGCGCCGTATTTGACGAATCGGACGAAGGAGAAGGGAACGCCGTGGTCGTGAAGCTGGCCAGTCCACATGATGCCCGCCAGAGCGCCTGTGGGGGTAAAGAACGCGCCGAGGTTGGAGCCTATGACAGCCGAGAACAGAGCGGCGGTGGTGAGGGCTCCCGCCTCCATCCCGCTGATGACCGAGCTGTACAGCACGCTCATGGGGATGTTGTTGACGATATTGGCGGCGAAGAAGGAGCTGACACCGAAGGAGGCCACCGTCCCGCCCACGGTCTCGGGTTGGGACAGGAAACCGCCGAGGGCGGCCGTGGTGCCGTACTTATCCAGCGCCAGCACCAGAATGAACATGGAGATCACGAAGGGGGCCAGATCCCAGGGGGCGCGGATGATGCAGCGGGCGATGAGGAAGATACTGCGGCGGCGGAAGAAGCTGATGGCCATGGTGAACACCACCAAGGACACGAAGAACAGACAGGTGATGAGCCACATGGGCAAATTGATAAAGGACGAAATCGACAGAAGGATAATGCAACCGCCCAGATGGGTCAGTCCGATCACCTCGGTGGGCAGATCCACGCGGGGCGCGGGGGAGTCCTCGGGGTTCAGAGGGGCTTTCAGCTTCTTGCGGAACAGAAGGTACAGCACGCCCAAGGACACAAGTCCTGCCATGGCCGTGGCCAGAATCATGCGGGCGGTGTAAGCAGGGAAGGAGACTCCCGTGCCGCTCATGAGGTAGATGTTGGTGGGGTTACCGATGATGAGCGCCATGCTCCAGGTGTTGGCCGCCACGAACTCGGATACCAGGTAGGGCAGGGGATCAATGCGGGCGGACTTGGCGAAATGGCAGATGAAGGGGGTGAAGGTCAGGACGATGATGTCGTTGGAAGTAAAGACCGTCAGCACCGACACCAGGGCGTAGAGAAGGAAGAACAGGGTGGTTTGACTGCCGCGAGCCTTGCCCAGTACCTTGTGGGCCAGCAGACGGAAGAAGCCGATCTCGTCCAGATACACCGACATCATGGTCATGGAGAAGAACAAAAGCAGGATCTTCAGGGGGTTCACGTCTCCCGCGCCCGTCAGTCCCGTGGCGATTTCGGAAGGGCTGATGAACCCTCCGATCACCAAAGCCAGGGCGCCCGCGAGGGGAGCCAGCCAGAAAATGCTGATCTTTTTGCCCCCGATCATGACGGCGGGCTTGGCGAACACCAGCGCAATGAGGGCGGCGCAGGTGACCAGAAATATGATGAGAACGGCGACGGTGGGGGTCACGGCGGATACCTTCCTTTGCATGGTGTGGGGGATTTTTGTAGCGGGAATATTGTAGCACAGCGGAGGGGAAATGTCAAGCGGGTAAATCAAAAAAGAAGGGCTTTTCCATGAAAAAAGGCGGTTCGTGATGAGGGAGCCGCCCTTTCTGTATTATATGAAATTTCGCAGTACCCCGTACCCAAATACCACGGCCAGTACCGCGGCGTGGATCCACCATTTCCCGGGCAGAAGCCGTACCTCGCCCGTTTTGACGTACACGGCGGCGTCGGATAGGCCTACCCACAAAAAGTACGCCGCGAACACAGGCCACAGGGCGTGGTAGGAAAAGGCGGCGGCGAAGTCCAGGCGCAGGAGCGACACCGCGGCGCGGGTTAGCCCACAGCCTCCGCATTGGAGTCTCGTCAGTTCGTAAAGGGGACAGGGCATCCCCAGCCCCGTCAGGTCAAAGGTAACCACGTACCCCACCAGCGCGGCGGCGGCTATCCCCGCAATGAGGAGAACGCGACCCAGGCGGGTTTTTCGGGTGTTGTCGGTCATGGCGGCGGCTCCTTTCGGGGGGGAGGGACGACCCTTGAACCCCTTCAAGAACTTTTAAATAGATAAGTCATTATAACATAAAGGGAAGGATTTTGTCAAGGAAGCCCGTCGGATTTTACGACGGGCTCTGCTTATGGGTTTCGGGTGTTCGCGTTCAGTCTCTGACCGCCATCTTCCGTGCGATGCGGATCATATCCATGAGGGTGCCCAGCATGGGCTCGAACTTGACGCCGTAGGTGTGATCCTTGTCGCCGCGGGTGTTCTCCATGCAGAGCAGGGTGTAGTCGGCGGCGATCTTGGCGGCGGTGTAGGCATCCAGACCCTTCACGAGGGCGCCCACGAAGGCCGAGGCGTAGACGTCGCCGGTACCGTGGCAGTTCTCCGACAGGCGGCGGTGGCAGTAGTAGGACTGGACACCCGACTCCGAGATCATAACGCCCGTCTCTGCAGGATGGAAGCCCACGCCCGTGAGGATGACGTTCTTGGCGCCCAGCTTGTGCAGAGCGGTCATCAGCTCATTGATATAGGTCTCGTCGTAGGTCTCGCGGTACTCGATGCCCGTGAGGAAGCAGGCCTCGGTGACGTTGGGCAGGAGGTAATCGGCGGCGGCGCAGAGGGGCTTCATGGCCTCTACGTACCCCATGTCGAAGGCGGGGTAGAGCTTACCGTGATCTGCCATGGCGGGATCCACAATGCGCAGACCCTCGGGGGTCAGGGTGGAATTCATGATGGCCTTGACGTAGTCGATCTGACGGGTGGAGCCGAGATACCCGGTGTAGACCGCCTCAAAGCGCAGACCCTCCTTGTTCCAGTGGGTGTTGATGGCGGGCATATCCTCGGTGAGGTCGCGGCAGGTCCAGCCCGTAAAGCCGGCGGTGTGGGTGGACAGCACGGCCGAGGGGAGGATCGCGGTCTCGTGGCCGCAGGCGGACAGGATGGGGAGGGCGACGGTCAGGGAGCACTGACCCACGCAGGAAATGTCTTGGATGGTGAGAATTCTTTTGTATGCCATGATTGGCCTCCTAAAATTTATGTGATGAGATGTTCAGTCTCTCTCAAAATGTGCGCAAAGGGAATTCAGGACGTCTCCGATGTTGTCGGTTTGTGTTTCGTCTACAATGATGTCGGCGTATTTCTCATAGAGGGCGCAACGCTCGTCGTAGAGATCGCGGAGGGTGAAGCCCTCGGGCATGACCACGCCGCGGTGGGTGAAGTTGCCCAGGCGCTTTTCTACGGTCTTATAGGACAGGCGGAGGTATACCACCGTACCCACGGCCTTGAAGTGCTCCATGGCGGCCTCGCTGTACACCGCGCTCCCGCCCGTGGCGATCACCGAAGGGGTGGAATCGTTGCCCAACGTCAGGTTCACGGCCTCCTCAATGGCGAGGAATCCCGCCTGCCCCTCCTCTCGGATGATGCGGTGGAGGCGGCGGCCGTCCCGTTCCTGAATGATGAGGTCGGAGTCGATGAATCGGTAGCCCAGGGTCTTGGCGGCCAGCACCCCGACGGTGCTTTTCCCGCAGGCAGGCATGCCGATGAGGATGATATGGGGTTTTGGGGAACGGTTCATGGCTCTGCCTCCGAGGGATGGTTTCTTACTTTGCATTATACTACTTTTTGCGTGGAATGTCAAGAAAAAGATGGAACAAAATTTAATGGAGAGAGGCGAGAGGATTTGGGGGATTTTGCGTCGTAACCGTAAATTGGCTCCTTGGCTTGGAATAAGGTCTTGCAATTTCCTTCAAAATATGATAAAATGGAGGTGTTCCCCGAGGTACACCTCCATTTTGCGCGTAGGGGTCACCGCAGCATCCCCGGCATCTCCCGCATCATGTTGTCCAGGAATATCCCGTAGCCCGCCGTGGGGTCGCTGATGAGCACGTGGGTCACGGCGCCCACAATTTTCCCGTTTTGGCAAATGGGGGAACCCGACATGCCCTGTACGATCCCGCCGGTTTTCTCAATGAGCGACGGGTCGGTCACGGAGATGGTGAAGCATTTGGATCCCGTGGCGGCGCGGTCGATGGACGTGATTCTGATTTTGTACTCCCCGATCTTGCCGTTATCCAGGGTGCAGAGCAGGGTGGCGTCTCCTTCGCAAAGCTCCTTGCGGCTACCGACGGGCAGCTTACGGATGGCCGAGGAGGGAAGGGTCGAGAACAGACCGTACACGCCGCAGTCGGTGTTGCCCAAAAGACTTCCCGTTTTCCCGGGGGCGAAATACCCCTTGATGGCGCCGGGATCTCCCGCCTCGCCCTTCTCCACGCCGCTGACCGTGACGTCGGTGACCTGACCTCTTTGCATGGGGATGAGCTTGCCTGTGTCGCTGTCGCAGATGCCGTGCCCCAGCCCGCCAAAGGCGTTACTGCCGGGGATGATGAAGGTCACGGTGCCGATGCCCGCGCCGCTGTCCCGTACCCAGAGTCCCGTCTTGTAGCGGTTCTCGGAAGCCGAGTAGGCGGGAGTGACCGAAACGGTCAGCTCTGTGGCGTGAGGGGTGTCGTTTTTCTTGGCTTCCGCGCGGGAATCGTACCGTTTTACCGTGAGGGTGACGGGCTTGCCGCCCGATTCCTCCACGGCCTTAGTCAATGATGCCGCGCCCACGGGGGTCTCGCCGTTGACCCCCACGATCACGTCCCGCAGCTTCAGTCCTGCGCTTTTGGCGGGGTTGATGTTCCGACAACCGCCGCCGTTCGTGGTGACGTCCACGTCGCAAAAGCCCACCACCAGAATCCCTTCGGTGTAGAATTTGACCCCGAAGGGCATACCGCCGACGTATACCTCCTCGGGGGTTTTCTCCGCCGCACTCGTATTTGGCGCGGCAGAGACGGCCACCATCCCGCCCGTCATCAACAGAACTACGGCCAGGAGCAAAGCCCATATTCTGATATATTTACTGTTCATGTGAGAAATCCTCTTGTCATTTTTTGAAAGCTACTTTGCAGGGCATACAGCCCGCCACAGTTACTATACCCGAAATATCCGCCGTCATGTGTAACAGATTCTGCGGGCACGGGTAAAAAGAGTCAGACGGCTTTTTTTCATCATTTTTATACATACAGTATGCCTGTCGCAAACGCTCTGCATGCGTATTGTTTTGTGTGCAAAAAGCACCCATTCATCCAAATTTTTCCTGAAAGGAGATCGCTATGCCCCGAAAGATTCAGCCGACCGAAGGCGCCGTTACCCCTGCCGAGGCATTGCGGTTTTCCGCCGTGGCCGACGAGGTGATCCGCTCCCCCAAATACCGCATGGCGGGGAGATCTTCCCGCAAAGCCTCCGATAAGGCCGCAGAAGGGGAGCCCCACATCGGCGTGCTTCGCGAAAAGCGTCTCCACGCCGCCATCAAGCTCTACCTCTGCCCCGATGAAGCTTGCCACGAACGTCTTGTGGCGAATCTGTTTCCCGAAGAAGGGGAAATATCCGCCAAGAAGCGCCGCATGGTGGCGGATATCTTCACGGACGGTCACATTCTGGAGGTGCAGACGGGGGGATTCTTCCCACTCAAGGAAAAAATTGCCTGGTATCTGACCCACACCCCCTGCCGCGTGACGGTGATCCACCCCATTCCCGCCGTGAAGTATCTGTCTTGGATCAATCCCGCAGACGGGAGCATCCTGAGCCGCAACAAGTCCCCCAAGCGGGGACGGGTGAAGGACGTGGCGAAGGAGCTGTACTGGGTGTCGGAGTTCATTGGCAACCCCCGCTTTTCAATCCGCCTGTTGCTCGTCGAGGTGGAGGAATACCGCATGGCCGACGGCTGGGGACGGGACGGCAAGCGGGGCTCCAACCGCTACGAGCGATTCCCCACGGCGCTCTTGGGGGACGTTACTCTGGCCACGCCCGCCGACTACGCGGCCTACTTCCTGCCGCCTTCCCTGAGCTCGCCCGATTCCGAAGGGAATCGGCCTGTCTTCGCCGCCGCAGACTATGCCAAAGCCACGGGCATCCGCGGGCGGGCGACCTACAGCGTCATTCATCTGCTGGAGAAGCTGGGTCTTGTCAGAGAGCAGGAAGAAAAGATCGGGCGGAGCAAGGCCTATCGGGTCTTGCAGACCCAAGAAGGGGGAGCGGAGAAATCTCTCCAAACCCATTGACAAGCGACGCTATTCGTATTATAATGCCTATATCCAACTGTTCGGAGGTGTTTTATGCCTGTTCTTGGCTTGGTTTCGGTTACCTATCGCAAGCTGTCCCCCGCGGAGATCATTGCCCGTGCCGCCCGCGCGGGGCTGTCCTGCATTGAGTGGGGCAGTGATATCCACGTGCCCCAAACGGATCTTGCAAACGCGCGCCACGTAGGGGAGATGACCCGTGAGGCGGGGCTGACGGTCTCCTCCTACGGCTCCTACTACCGTCTGGGGGCGGGGCAGGACTTTGCGCCCTACGTGGAGGCCGCCTGTGTGTTGGGCGCGCCCGTGATCCGCATCTGGGCGGGGACCCGCGGCTCGGAGCAGACCGACGACGCCACCCGCGCCGCTTGGGCGGCCGAGGCAAAAGCCGTCTGTCGCATGGCCGCTGAGCGAGGGTTGACGGTGGCCTTTGAGTACCACCACGGTACTCTGACTGACACCGCGGATTCGGCAGTCGCGTTGATCAAGGCCATAGATGAGTCCAATTGCCGTCTCTACTGGCAACCCGAATTCGCCAAGCCCCAAGAGGTGATCCTGTCGGATTTGGAGAAGGTTTCGCCGTGGGTGGATCTTTGCCACGTCTTTACCTGGAATCCCGACCACAGCCGCCGTCCCTTGATTGACGGCACGGAAGTATGGCGGGAGTACCTCACCCGCATTCCCGGTTGGAGTGAAAAGCCGCTTCTCTTGGAGTTCGTACCGGGTGACGATCCCGACCTGCTTGCCCGCGAGGCAAACGCTCTTTCCGAAATTGTGAGCGGCCTGTGACTGCGCCGCTGAAAGGAGATAAATCATGCTGAAAGCCGCATACGTAAACCAAGGCCGCGAACCCGGCATTGCCCGGGTATACGATGATGTCACCCAGACCGCCATAGACCGTTTATTTGATCTTTGCCCCTCCGTCTACACCAAGGAGGACGTGCTCTGTGACCGTCTCACCGACGTGGAGGTTATCTTTTCCACCTGGGGCTTTCCCGTCATGACCGACGCCGAGATTGCAGCTCATCTGCCGAAGCTGAAGGTGGTCTTCTACGGCGCGGGGAGCGTGCAGGCCTTTGCCCGCCCCCTGATCCGAAACGGCGTGACCGTGGTCAGCGCGTGGATGGCCAACAGCGTGCCCGTCATTGAGTACACCGTGGCCCAGATCATCCTGGCCAACAAGGGCTATTTCGGTGCCTCCCGCCTCTGCTCCCGCGACGCCGCTTCCCGCAAGGAGGCCACCGCCCATTTTAACTCTTTCCGCGGCAACTACGACACCCCCGTGGGGCTCATTGGCCTGGGCGCTATCGGCGCAGGGGTGGCGCAGAGACTTCGCGACTACCGCTTGAAGGTCTACGCCTACGATCCCTACTGCTCGGCAGAGAAGGCCGCCGCTCTGGGGGTGGAACTCACCGACTTGGAATTCATCTTTGAGACTTGCCTCACCGTGTCCAACCACACCCCCAACATTCCCGCCACAAAGGGGATGCTGAACTACACCCACTTCTCCCGTATGCCGAAAAACGGCGTATTCATCAACACGGGACGGGGTGCCCAGGTGGTGGAGGACGACCTGATCCGCGCGTTGCGGGAGGAGCCTGCCCGCACCGCCGTACTGGACGTCACCGACCCTGAGCCTCCCGTGGAGGGACACCCCTTCTACGAGCTGGAAAACGTCATCCTCACCCCCCACATTGCGGGCTCGGCGGGCGCCGAGTGCTACCGCATGGGCGCGTATATGCTGAAGGAGGCCGAGCGCTACCTCGCCGGAGAACCGTTGCACTACGCCGTCACCGAAAAGATGCTGGAGACGATGGCTTGATCCTGATGAAAAACCGCCTGTCACGGAAAATCCGTGACAGGC
>JAZRFR010000215.1:0-18319 GCA_045643785.1 Eubacteriales bacterium
ATGAACGTATTCAACTCAAAACAAAACTGACACCACTTGAAAAGCGATGTCAGTTCGTTGCTTAAAAATCTAATCTTTTCTACCTAGGGTCTCTTTTTTGTGCTGTCCGTACAATTTGGGGCGGTTCACAACGGGCGCGGCGGCTCTTTTATACAATTCAATTCTGGATATCCACCCGATTCCTTATCTCTCCCCCGAAAAACGCCCGCATATTCAGGATCATTTCATCCAGACACCGCGCCCGCGCCTCATACGCGCCCCAGGACATATGGGGTGTCAGCAGCACGTTCTCGCGGTCGCGAATGGCGAAGTAGGGATGGCTCTCGGGGAAAGGCTCCACGCTGTACACGTCACAGCCCAAAGCCCCCAGCTTGCCCGATTTCACGGCCTCGGCCACGGCGGCCTCGTCCGTCACCGCTCCGCGAGCCATGTTCACCAGAATGGCGCCGTCCTTCATCATGGACAGTTCTTTCTCTCCGATGAGTCCCCTTGTCTCGGACGTCAGAGGAGTATGCACCGTCACGATGTCCGACTCGCGAAGCAAAGTTTCCAGATCCACGCTCACCCCGTCGGGGGTACGGCGGTTGGTCAGCACGCGGCATCCCAGCGCCCGCGCCACGTCAGCCACGCGGGAACCGATCTTCCCTGCCCCCACGACACCCCAGGTCATCCCCGCAATCTCGTGGTAGGAGGGCACCAGCATATTGGCGTTCCCCCCGCGGGTGTAGGAGCCGTCGGCGGTGGCCTTGCAGTAGGCAGGCAGGTGGGTGATGAGGGACAGAACCAGCCCCACGGTTACCTGCGCCACACTCTCGGAGGAATACCCCCGCACGTTGGCCACGGCCACCCCGTGCTTACGGCAGGCCTCCAGATCAATGTTGTCAAAGCCCGTGGCGGCCACGCAAATGATCCCCGGCGCATTCGTTTCCGGGAGCTGCGCCTCCCCGATCTTGACCTTGTTCAGAATCACGGCGTCTGCCCCCGCGATGCGCTCGCGGACGGTTTCGAGCGGAGACGTGCGGTATACGGTCACTTCTCCCTCAGCCTCCAGCGGAAGCAGGGACAGGTCATCCCCCAGGGTTCCCGCATCCAGTACGACGATTCGTTTCATATGATCATTCCTTTCAAAAGGAAAAGGAGGGCGTCGATCGCGGCACCCTCCTTTCTCTCATTGCTTTTTTCGTGTTATGTTCGTCAGATCAAAGCGCCCGCATTAAGCCTCGACGGGAGCCTCAACGCACTCCTCGGCGCACTCTGCGCTGCACTCGCACTCGCACTCGCAAGCGACGTCCTTCTTGGGCAGCTTAGCCTTAACAGCGTCGACGGCGTTCACAGCGGTAGCCTTTACCTTGCCGGCGGCAACGGTAGCGGTCTCCTTGACCTTACCGGCAGCGAGGGCGGTAGCGGACTTAGCCTTAGCGATACCGGCCTGACCCTTCTCGGACTTCAGCGCCTCGTAAACGGCAATGACAGCACCTGCAGCGGCAGCGCCGGCAGCAGCAGCGACCAGCACGATATCGCCGGTCTGAACAGTGTTCTTCTTCTTCATGGTTTGTATCCTCCAAAAATTTTATTTCTTTTTTATCCGCATTTGCGGTTGAAAACAGGGTTTGTTCACTCGGTCACCACGGCGGCATCGGTGATCATGATGCACACGCGGGGGACGTCGGTGTAGTAGCCGTAACGGCCGGTCTTGCATGCGGCGATCTTATCCACCACACCCATACCCTCGACCACCTGTCCAAAGGCGGCATACTGGGCATCCAGATGAGGCGCATCCTCGTGCATGATAAAGAACTGAGAGGAGGCAGAGTCGGGGTCGCTGGTGCGCGCCATAGACAGAACGCCTCTCTTGTGCTTCAGGTCATTGGCCATGTAGCCGTTGGCGATGAACTCGCCGCGGATGGCCTTGCAGGGCTTCTGGTTAAACTCGGGGGTCATGCCACCGCCCTGGATCATGAATCCACGGATGACGCGGTGAAAGATCAAGCCCTTGTAGAAGCCGCTCTCCACCAGGGAGAGAAAATTCTCAACGGTCTTGGGCGCCTTGTCGGGACGAAGCTCCACCACGATCTGCCCCAGCTCGTAGGGCTGATCGCTCACCTCGGCAACCGTCAGGACGACCTTGGGAAAGTTACTCATAGCTGTTGTTCTCCTACTTGTTGATTGGCATCGGCATCCGAGGACAGGAGTCCGTAGCCTACGCGGAACAGGTAGTCGATCCGCTCAGCCTGCCCCGTAAGGGACAAATGACCGAACAGAACCTCCATGCCCGTAGCGCGGCGGTATTCCGCCACCGATGCGGATTTGGGGACGTTTCCGTGCCCCATGTTGCGGCCGCGGCGGTACACGGCGGCCTCCGCCTCGGTGAGGCAGGGCTCAATGCGTCCCATAGCCTCAGATTGGGCGGCGGCGCGCACGAAATCCAGCGACGCGCGATTGAGGTGAGCCGAGGTGGAAAGCCCCCGCTCGGTCACCAGATAGGTGCGGACGCAAACCTCCAGCACGCTGTCACCCAGATAGGCCAGCGCGGGGGTCGTAATGTCCGAAAGTTCCATGTGTCAGTCTCCTTGGCCTACAGGCGCTCAGACTTCCATAGCGTCCACGTCTTCCTCGACGGGCTCGATCTCGAAGCTGTCTGCGCCGCCCTCGGGAATATCGTAATCCTCGCTTCTGCGGTAAACGCGGAGAAGCAGCGTGCGGATCTCGAAATCACCGTTGCGCTTGACGATCAGACGGTAGGGGAACAGAAGGATCGCCACGATGGCGCCCAGAATGGAAATGAAGATCGTCCAGAGAATTCTGCGCTTTCTTGCCTTGCGGGCGTACTCCTGTCTGTGGATGAAATGATCGGCCAGAGCGATCGCGCCACCAAAGAACGCCAGCAGCTTTCCACCGATCTTCAAGCTCTTCTTGAGAAGTTTCTTCGTGCTCATGTTAGGTTCCTGCCTTTCTATGAAGTATAGTTTAGTTTTTCAGACTGTGAATGGGTGCGGGGATGCGACCGCCGCGGTGAATGAACTTGGCGGGGGAGTAGGGACGGAGCGCCATGATGGGCGCGGTACCCAGAAGTCCTCCGAAATCTACCTCGTCGCCCACGGTCTTGCCCACGGCGGGAATGACGCGAACGGCGGTGGTCTTGGTGTTGACCACACCAATGGAGATCTCATCGGCGATCAGACCGCAGATAACCTCCTCGGTCGTATCACCGGGAACGGCGATCATGTCCAGACCCACCGAGCAAACGGCGGTCATAGCCTCCAGCTTCTCGATGGAGAGCGCACCGCGCTTGGCGGCGGTGATCATGCCCGCATCCTCGGAGACGGGAATGAACGCGCCCGACAGGCCGCCCACGTGGGAGGACGCCATGACACCGCCCTTCTTGACAGCGTCATTGAGCATAGCCAAACAAGCAGTCGTGCCATGGGCACCGCAGGACTCCAGACCCATGTTCTCCAGAATCAGCGCCACCGAGTCGCCGATGGCGGGAGTGGGCGCCAGGGAGAGATCCACGATACCGAAGGGCACGCCCAAACGGTCAGCGGCCTCGGAGGCCACCAGCTGACCCACACGGGTGATCTTGAAAGCGGTCTTCTTGATGATATCGGCCAGGGCAGACAGGTCGCAATCTCCTGCGCGGGCGATGGCCGAGCTGACCACGCCGGGTCCCGAAACGCCTACGTTGATCACGGTATCGGGCTCACCCACTCCGTGGAAGGCACCCGCCATAAAGGGGTTATCCTCGGGAACGTTGGCGAATACCACCAGCTTGGCGCAACCGATGGAATTACGGTCGGCGGTCAGAGCCGCGGCGCGCTTGATGGTGGATCCCATCAGACGGATGGCATCCATGTTGATGCCCGCCTTGGTGGTGGCTACGTTGACCGACGAGCAGACCAGCTCGGTCTCGGCCAGAGCCTCGGGAATGACCGAGATCAAGTTGCGATCCCCCTGGGTCATGCCCTTATGCACCAGCGCGGAATATCCGCCGATGAAGTTGACACCCACGGTATCGGCCGCACGCTGCAGGGTGTGCGCCAGCTTCAGGAACACGTCGGGGGACATGTTGCCCGCCACAAGCGAAATGGGCGTCACCGATACGCGCTTGTTGACGATCGGAATGCCGTATTTCTTCTCGATATCCTGACCCGTAGCCACCAGCTTTTCGGCCTTGCGGGTGATCTTGTCGTAAATGTTGTCACACAAACGGTTCCCGTCGTCGCTGACGCAATCGAACAGGGAGATACCCATGGTGACGGTACGGATGTCCAGATTCTCCTCGCGGATCATCTGTATGGTTTCCAGTATGTCTCTCGTATCTAACATGGCAAATTACCTTTCGGTTTTCTACGCCAAAGCTTTCCGGTCTGCCGCAGGCAGTGACGGTCGCTCCGACGGCAGGGGAAATTCACTTTGGGAGTGGCTATGCCAAAGTTTTCCGGTCTGCCGTAGGCAGTGACGGTCGCTCCGACCGTCAAGGGAAACTTTGACTGAAATCGGCTCTGCCGATTTCAGATATGGTGCATGGTGTTGAAAATATCCTCGTGCATGGCGTGGATGTCCAGGTTGTTGTCCTTGCCCAGAGCGTCCAGCTTGTCCACGAATTCCGAGAACTCGACGGTGAGACTGTCGATATCCGCCAGCATGATCATGGCGAAATAATCGCTGAGAACCGACTGAGAAATATCCACGATATTGGCTCCGAAGTCTGCGCAAGCGGTAGCGACCTTGGCGATGATGCCCACGCTGTCCTTGCCCGTTACGGTGATGACTGCTTTCATACGGTAACTCCTTTACAGAGGTGCATGTTATTCATTATATTATACTATAAAATCGTCTTATATGCAATAGGTAAATTATGAATTTTTGCAGTTTCTGTCATGTTTTTTTCGGGAAATACACCAAAAAAAGCATCGTCAAAAAAACTCGGGGAAAAACCTTGCTTTTCTGTTGCATTTTTCGGGCGAATATGGTATAATAAGGCAATACTAATAATTATGTGAGGTACTTCTCCGTGAGTGAATTCAACACGTTCGAATTTGTCGTCGACGAGCGCCCCGAGGGCGGTCGCAAGGCGTTCAAATTCTGGGGTCGTTTCGGCCTTCTCGCCTTCATCACCGCCTGGGTCGTCGTATCCCTGTGCACCATTTTCTACCTGGCCATCCTTCCCCTGGCCTTCTTGGGCGTCGTGCTCTACTTCTGGAAGATCTTCAACTGCGAGCTGGAGTATTCCATGACCTCGGGTATGATGACCTTCTCCCGCATCTACGGCGGCATGAAGCGCAAAAAGGTGCTGGATCTGGTCATCAAGGATTTCCGTGAGTGCGCCCCCCGTACCCCCGAGTCTGACGCCAAGCTTCGTGCCCGCGGTGACATCGCCAAGTTCTACTCCTTCTCCTCCCACTCCACCGCGCCTGATCAGTACTACGCCGTTTTCGAGAAGGACGGCAATCTCTGCGTGATCTACTTTGAGGCAACAGGCAAAACCCTCAAGATCCTCCGCTTCTATAACCCCGTGACCGTGGTTACCCCAGTCTCCCGCTGAGGCGACCGCCGCATAACCGAATCCAACCAAGGACGGGAGCATTCCCGTCCTTTTGCTTGTTGATAAACAAATTCAAATTGCAGTTTGTAGGGGAACGACTGGGAGGAACTTCTTGAAAGAAGTTCCCCCCAGCCCCCCTTCAAGAACTTTCAAAAAAACATTGATAAATAACCTTTTTTGAAAGTTTTGAAGATTCCAAAGGGACTTTTTCAAAAGTCCCTTTGGTGGGGGTGGAGGGGGCAAAGCCCCCTCTATAAACCCTAATTTGAACCTCTCTAATCATGATTTTTCTTCCCGAAAGGAGCCCCACCATGAAACAAACCTACACCGTTCCCGTCCGTCTCTCCGAGGATCTTCTCCGCAAGCTCATCTACGTCTCCGAGGCCGAGGGCCGTAACCCCCAGAGCCAGTTCACCCTCATGCTCCGCAACACCATCCAGTATTACGAGCGCGCCAAATCCAAGATCCCCGCCTCCGAGCTGGCCAAGATCGACATTACCCCCTACATGGACAAAGTCGAAGATAAGGAGAATTGACATGAAATCCCCCCAACCTCTGACCCCCATGGAGGAGCCAACCCTCCTCTGCCATCCCGGCGTATTCCTCGTGGAGCAGGACTACGAGATCATCCTCCTCTGCCATCGGAATGCCCTGGCCTCGATCGTAGTGGACAGCCTGACCTTCACCGATAACGTAAACGGCGTTATGCGTACCGATACCGAGGTGCATAAGATCAAGGTGCCCATGGCTCTTTTGGACAAAGCCCGCCACTACCGCGTTCACCTGGCACCTCTGGCGGATCACTGTAACTACTACCCAAAGCCCGATCCCACCGAGGCCTACGAGTACGACTTCACCCCCGTTCCCGAAGATGGAAACGTAAAGGCCTACGTCCTGTCCGACACCCACGGCAACACGGTTACCCCCGCCGAAACCGCCCTGGCCGTCGGTAAGATCGACCTTCTGCTCCTTCTGGGCGATATCGGTGACTCCGCCGCCACCCGCGAGCAGGTCACCACCCTCCATTACCTCACCGCCGCCGTCACGGAAGGGCGCATCCCCGCCGTGTACGTCCGCGGCAACCACGACACCCGCGGCTACATGGCCGAGCATTTGATGGACTACATCCCCACTCGAAACGGCGCCACCTACTACACCTTCCGCGCAGGCTCTATCTGGGGTGTGGTTCTGGACTGCGGCGAGGATAAGCCCGATTCCAGCATCGAATACGGCGGCGTGGCCGACTATGTGGGCTTCCGCCATGCCCAGACCGCCTACCTCCGCGCCCTGGTTGCCAATGCCCCAAACGCCTACGCCGCCGAAGGTATCACCCGCAGAGTCGCCCTCTGCCACATCAACTTCACCCGTACCGACCGCCCCTTCAACGACAGAAACCCCGAGATCTACGAGGCCTGGATCGCCGCCCTCAACGAGATGAGCATCGACCTCTTGATCTGCGGCCACGAGCATGTCGTCGGTGTCCAGCCCGACTCCTACTACCACGGCGACCCCATCCCCGCTTTCAAGACCCTCCTCACCGCCGCTCACTGTAATGACCCGCAGCCCATGAAGGGCGGCCATAAGCCCGGCGAGTACACCGGAACCGCTTTGACCTTCACCAAAGACGGCATTACCCACAAGTTCACCAACCACCGCGGCGAGGAATTGGATTTCTGATCCTCCCGCACGAAAAAGCGCCTCGGACAGCCGTCCGAGGCACTTTTATACAGACACACGGGATCAGACCGAAGTCTTCTCCTTATCTTTGCTCTTTTTCTTGGACTCACGGCCGTCACGGCTATCGTCGTCGTCGTCATCGTCATCACGATCGCGGTCCCCACGGTCTTCTTTATCCTTCTTGGATTTCTTATCGTCCTCGCGATCCGCGCGGTCCTCCTCGATCTCATGGCGCACCACCTGAATGGTGGACACGCGGTGGTAATCGGTCTCGGTGACGGTGATATCCAGATTCTCAAAGCTGAAGCGGTCGCCGCAGGCAGGGATCTTATCCATAGCCTCCATGATCCAACCGTTGATGGTGATGTTATCGGATTCAATATCCAGATCGAAGAACTCACAGAAGTCCTCCAAGCTACCGCCGCAGTCAATGCGGAAGGTGTTCTCGGCAATCTCCTTGTAGTCCTCGATGACCTCATCGTGCTCGTCCCAGATGTCGCCTACCAGCTCCTCCAGAATGTCCTCCATGGTCACGATACCCAGCGTACCGCCGTACTCATCCAGCACCACGGCCAGGTGAGACTTGTTGGTCTGCAGCTCGCGGAGCAGATCGTCGATACGCTCACCCTTGTGGATGAACAGAGGGGGCGTGATCAGCTCTTCGAGGGACTTGTCGGTAAGACCCTTGGCGGTGAACACGTCCTTGGAATGGACGACACCCACGATCTTGTCGATGCTCTCCTCGTATACCAGCAATCTGGAGAAACGGGATTCTTCAAAGAGTTGTCCGACCTCTTCCATGGGGGTTTCGATCTCAAAGCCCTCCAGATCCACACGGTGGGTCAGGATATCCTCAGCCTTCTGCTCGGTGAAGTTAATGGCGTTACGGAGCAGGTCGCCCTCCTCGTCGTCGATGGAGCCTTCTTCCTGAACCTCCTCCACCAGCATGAGCAACTCCTCCTGGGACATCTTGTTGTCGGCCTTGACGCGGAAGATCTTGGCCACCAGCTTGGTCCACAGGGAGAAAATAAAGCTGACGGGAATGAGGATCCAGATAAAGAACTGCATGAGGGGCGCCGAGAACATGGCAAAGCCCTCGGGGCGGTTCTTGGCGATGGACTTGGGGGTAATTTCACCGAACATCAACACGATTACCGTAGTTGCGGCGGTGGAGATCAGGGTTCCGTAGGTATCGGCAAAGCTCTGATCCTTGGCGTTCAGACAAAGGGAAATGACGAACACCGTGGCAATAGACGACAGGAGAATGTTGACCAGATTGTTTCCGATGAGAATGGTGGAAATCAGCCGATCGTAGTTCTCGCTGAGCTTGAGCGCCAAGGAGGCGCGCTTGTTGCCCTTCTCCACAAGGGTCTTGAGCTTGGTCTTGCTCAAGGTCGAGAAGGCGGTTTCGGTAGCGGAAAAGTAAGCGGACATCAAGAGGCACACAGCCATGATGATGATCTGTACTTGGGGACTCATATTGTTTTACTCCAATTCAAAATTCACAAAGATTTTCGGTACGCATTGCGGGGAATCGTTCGCGCGGGGCGCGAAGGAAAAACAAACGCAAAAAGGCCTACCTGTCCCGTCGGATCAATTCCGAGCAAAGCAGGCACGCCGAAAGATCGCGTATGGCGGCATACACGAGCACAAATATTCACAAATGATGTAGCTGCGGCTCACGTTGCACACACAGGTGCAATTATCCCCGTCGGTACTACTGTCTCCGTCCATGGTTTTCGACCATCTCCTTCTTAAGTGATTACTCTATATTGTAGCAGACCCACGGAGTTTTGTCAAGGAAAAGGGGATTTTGTTTACAATTCGTTTACGGATAAAGCAAAAAGGAGCCTTGCGAAAGATGCAAGGCTCCTTTTCCAATAGAAATCAGACTTCTTTTACAATGAGACTCTGCAACGCCCCCAGCTCCGCCGTAAATCCAAATTCGTCTCCGTCTGCCGCAAATTCGCAGGGAATCTCGGCATCCGCGAAGGGATCGTACAGCACAGGAGCCTTCATGCCCGCGATGGCAAAGCTGACGGTGACCGCCTCTTCATTGGTATTCACCAGCAGGCAGGCACGGCCTCCCTCGGTGTCTCTGACCAGACGAAGCACGCCGTGGGTTGCCTTGTCCGAAGTCAGAGCGCGGCGGGTCAGGAGGTCTGGAATGTCCGCAATGGCGGCGGAATCATCCCCAACGCGGATGACGTTGCCCCAAGCGGCGGTGTCGGACAGGAGATTCGCCATGGCGGGGGTGTACTCCATGGGAGGCAGAATGAGGGTAGAGTAGCGGTAGCCGTTCGGCGCAAGAAGGGTACCGTCCTCGCAGACCGTCATGCGGGAGAGCACGTCGTAGTCGGCGTAGTCAAAGTCGATCTGGTTGTCCAGCAGGGTATTCTGAATGGCCATCAAGCCTTGCTTGCAGTTGTTCTCGGCCTCGGTGTAGCTACCGTACTGGGCATCCGAGGGACGGTGGTGCATACGGAAGGTCTCAATGGGATAGTACAGAAGGGCATCCGCCACAGTGCGCCCCGCCATGATGGCGTCGATGCGACCGAGGGCATGGTTGTAGCGAGTGTAGGTCTCGGGATCCATGAACCGCTCGCCGTAGTAGTAGGTGAAGGTATCTACCCCCAGCGCGTACTGGGCGCAGAGGGAAGCGTACATCTGGTCGTGGGTGACGTTCCCGCCTTGAGCGTGGGCGGATACCTCGCTCATAACGTGAGGACGGTTGTAGGCATGGGCGATGGAGGAAACCAGCTTGGGGGTAAAGGCGTAGTCGCTGTGGCAGAGCATGGAGGGAATGGACTGGAGCATGTCGATGCCGGGGAAGTGCATGTGCCGCAGGAGGGAGAAGAAGTTGCCCTCAAAAACGGTATGGAAGCGAATATCGTCCTCCAAAAGCAGGTGTCCCGAAAAGCTGATCTCATGGCGGGCACACCAGTCCGAAATTTGGGCAAAGAAGCTCTCCTCGTAGAGGTCGGACAGGAGGGTGTAGTAGTCGTAGCGAATCCCCTTGGACACGTCGGTGTCACCAAGGAAAATGTGAACCAAGTCGGGGAACAGGTCGCGGCCGAAGCGGGACGCGTAGGCGTTCTCTACGTCGCGGCCGTAGGTCAGGACGGAATACAGGGGCATCTCGTCGTCGTAAGCATCCTTGATCGTGCGGGGGTACAGCCCCTTGTTGATGTAGCAACCCATGAGGGAGGGCTCGTCGGTAAAGACCGCCTCGATCTGGCCGATCTTAGGCACCACTCTCCCCGCGCCTGCGTGATGATGCTCGGGAACGTGCTTCACATACTGCTCGTAGGTATTCCGCAGGAAGGCGGCTACGGCGTCGCGGTTGGTGACGTCGATGTAGCGGCGGCATTGGAAAACGTTGTGAACGCTGTGGGTACCCTCGTAGAGGCGCTTGCGGACGAAGCAAAGCGCCACGGCAGAGGCATCCGTGGGGTTCTCCAATGTCACAGCCTCGGTGGCGTAGCGGCAATCGGCGGTGTACACGGGCGCGTATTTGCCGGTCTCGTCGGAGATAAGCTTCCCTTCCCCGTCGCAAGAGTACACAGCGGCGTAAAGGAAATGCTGATGACCGCGGGGCAGGTCGATGACCTTGCTCTCCCCGGCACCGATGGACTCCTTCACCATGACCACGGCGGTAGCCTCAAAGTCGGGGTTCTCGGCGATGGTCAGTCCACCCGCCGCGCCGCTGGGGTAGCCGTCCTCGTCGTAGATCCACAGTCGCAGACCCAGCCGCTCGCACTCATCTGCGGTGAAGGCAAAAACCTCCCACTCCTCGGGGTCAAGGGTATAGTTGCGGGTGCAGACGTTATTCACAATACCACCAAATCCACGGGACTGAATCTCCAACAGATAGCTTGTCACCACCGACTTTTTCTCGTCAAGAGTCGCCGTGGGCGGGTAAGGAAAATTATGGATGATCTTCAAGGGAAGATTGTGTACGGCAGGGGTCATGATGGGTACCTCCTCAGGTCAGAATACAGCCGCAGAACTCCTTCTGGCTTAACTCCATTATACCTTATGTGAAACATGTTGTCAATAGTTTTCCCGAAACCCGCAAAAAATCCCCGCCTGCAGTTGCAAGCGGGGTATTGGGTTACGAATTTTTAGTTTCCTTGGACGCCTTCGTCTTGTGGCGGTGATGGGGGTCGATAACACGGGCGGTCTTGCCTTCGGGTTTCTCGGTAATATCACCGGCGCGAGTCAGAGCCCACTTGGTCATCATGGGGCCGAAGATCTCGTAGATCAAAACGCCAAAGAGAATGACGAATCGCACGGTGTTACCGATGGCAGTTCCGCCGAACACCGAGTCGGCTGCCACAGTGCTGACCATACCCAGCGCTACGCCCGCCTGGGGCAGAAGGGTAATGCCCAGGTATTTCACGGTCTTGTCATCGCAATGCACGGCCTTGGCACTACAGAAAGCGCCCAGGATCTTACCCGCAGAACGGAACAGGATGTAGATCACACCGATGAGAATGAAGATGGGCTCGGCGAAGACCGTCAGATCCAGACTGGCGCCGCTGATGACGAAGAACAGCACGAACAGAGGCTTGGTCCATCTTTCGGTACGCTCCATCATTTCCTCGGAGGTCTTACAGAGGTTGCAGAAAATCGTACCCAGCATCATGCAGGTCAGAAGGGAGGAGAAGCCGATATGGATACCCGCCACCTCAAAGTGCAGCATAGCCAGGGCTACGGTCAAAAACACGAAGGTGATCATGAGGGTCAGACGGTTGCTGCGGGAGTGGAAATGCTCCTCGATCCAGGACAGGAGCGCACCCAGAACAGCTCCCAGAAGCAGAGAGAGCACAATCTCCAGCATAGGCTCCACCACCACCGAGACCACGCTGAGCTCACCGCCCTGGAGCGCCTTGGCCACACCCATGGACACGGCGAACAGGATCAGACCCACGGCGTCGTCCAGCGCGACGATGGGCAAAAGCAGGTCGGTCAGCGGGCCCTTGGCCTTGTACTGACGGACGACCATCAGAGTCGCGGCAGGCGCGGTGGCCGATGCGATCGCACCCAGAATGATGCAGGCGGGCAAAGGCAGGTAATCTGTGCCCGTGGTCGCGATAAGCAGGAAATGCACGCCTACCAGAGCGGCATCCACGATCACGGTCGTCACCACGGCCTGTACGATACCGATAACGGTAGCCTTTTTACCCGTATGCTTGAGGTCCTTCAGACGGAACTCATTACCGATATCGAAGGCGATAAAGCCCAGCGCGATATCCGAAATGATGGTAAAGGAACCGACGGGGGCAACGCCGTCGTTAAAGCCGAAGCTGAATCCGCCGATCACGAAACGGCCGATGCAGTATGTACCGACCAGAACGCCTGCGATAAGGTAAGACGTTACGTCGGGAAGCTTGAGCCGCTTCAGCACACGGGTCATCATGAGGCCCGCGAACATGCACACGGCAATGCTGAGCAGAATTTGAATGGTGGTCATATTTTCTCCTTACCCATCAAGCAGGGTATTCCTGTATGGCTATGATTTCCGAAACGTGTCTTGAACCGAATTTGAACACGTACGAGCATGGAGAATTATAGCAGAAACCCACCCCAAAGTCAATGAATAAAACGACGAATATTCACGAACTTGGAGTGGGTATCATGGATAGTTTGACAACAGAACAGAGAACGGTCACAGCATCGCCTTCAGCGCAGGCAGAATCATCTCGGCGTAGAGCCTATGCCCCGTTCCGTTGGGGTGCCACGGGTCGGCGAAAAAGTAAGGCGCGCGCTCATTTTCGGGCATAGCGGCCAGCAGAGCATTCATGCGAGCATTGCAATCCTCCAGAACAACGCCGTTCTCCCGCGCCACATCCCGCATGGCGTTGACGTAGGCATCGTATTCGATCCCCTTGTCGTTGATCTGGTTTCCTCCAATGGGCGTTACGGTGTGCCACAGAACCCGAGGGGTAAGGCCTCTTTGCGCGTTCAGCATACGAAGAAGATCCACCGCATACGCCTCGGGAGTAGGCAATTGCAGCCAGTCGTTGATGGTGTTTCCCTCAAAGAGGATCGCGTGGGGCGCAAGGGGGGAGATATAACGCTCCATATACCGATCCACGTACTTCCCCACAGGACAGGATCCGATGCCGCAGTTGACCACGGCGTACGCGCCGCGGTAGAGTTCTACCCGCTGAACCAGCACCCGTTCCCCGCCCACACAGGTCACGGTCAACCCCTCCGCCTCGCCGTCGTTAGGCATCCGCAAATGGGTCACATACACCCGCGAGCTGAATGCCCCCGTATCGCAGGGAACCGAGAAGGTGACGGCCCCCTCGCCCTCCGTCGCGGCAATCACCGCCTCGGCGGCCGCCCCCTCAGCGCAGAAGAACACCCGCGCCAGAGTAAACCGCCCCGCCAGAGCAAGCGGCGTCCCCGCTTCCACGGGAAGTCCGCCGTCCCACTCGTATTCCAGGCAGGATGAACCCGTCTCGCGGTTGACGTTCTCCCGCAGCAGATTCACGTAGGACGGATAGCCAAAGGGTACGGCGCGAAGATCCCCGCAACAAACGGGCGGCACAAAGTTTCGTTCTGCCCCGACACCCTCACCCCAGGTATGGGAATCCCCGATCACGGCGATGGTCTTCATGGAAAAACCTCCTTGTATCAAAATACATCAAAACAAAACCCCCGTTTTGACGGGGGCGCACAATTCAATCACGTGTGGCCGCAAGTAAAGACACAACCACAAATACTATTATAACACATGTCAAAACAAATTGCAAGAGATTTTCATCATTTTGCCATTTTTCTACTCAATGAACAAAAATATTTTGTAAACTTTGTGCATTCCGAATATTGCAATTTGGGGAAAAGTATGCTATACTATAGTCACATCAAGGAGGTACAGTCCAATGGCAAAGTAAAACAATCGGCAACGATGAACCGTCAGTCAACGAGATCGCAAAATGATTCGGGATGGAGAGACGAGACGCCCGAATCGGAGAAGTGGAAAAAGCCTTTGCGAGTCACCTGATCCCATCAATGCCATTCGCCACTCGCCTTTTGTAAGCCAGCCGGCTCCCGGGAGAAAACAAACGGTATTCTTGTTAAAGAAAATATGTAAATAGATCGTGTTTCAAGCCACGGCGGGGTAATGCAAAAGGTAGATTAAGAATAGGAGGATAGCCAAAAATGATGTTAGATACTAAGAGCGAACAGAAATGACCCTTGGTCACGACTTACAACCGTGGTCAAGGGTCATTTCTGTTTTTGTCTGCCATTCTTCCCTCCCCACGACAAAGCAAAATCCCCCGCAGAGCAGGGGATTTTTTCTATGGAAGATCAATTTTCCTTCTTTTTGAGAAGCACCGCGCCGATCAGAAGCACCAGCACCGCGCCACTACCCACCGAGCCGGTACAGCCCAGGGTGGTCATAATGAATTCCATGTCATCCAGGGTCTCGGATTCTGCATTCTCGGGCTCGGGCACCTTGTTTTCGGAGCCGTCAGGCTTGGAATCGTCGGGCTTGGAATCGTCCGGCTTGGAATCGTCCGGCTTGGAGTCGTCGGGATCGGGATCGGGCTCGACAACGGGATCCGTCTCCGACACGCTCTCGGTGAGAATGCCCCGCTCTACCAGATATTCCTCCGCGTAGTTATACGCTTCCTCCACAGAGCGGAACATACCGGCGAAGCAAATATCAAACTCGCGGAAGGAGTCATCCTCAAAGCCAATATCCAAGGAAATGTAGTTAATGCGGCCCTCCCACATACCGGTCATATCAATAGGTATAAAGATATATTCATCATCCGCGCCATAAAATGCACTGTTTTGGTAGACGTTGAAAGGTGCGGCATCAGTGATATCACCCGCGGAATACCATAGAGTACCGTTCTCCACCCAAAAATCTCGGGCCAAAATACCAAACACAGGAAAATCTACTGCGGAGTAAGACCAAGAATTCTTGGCTTTGAAGTGCCAAGAAGCCACAGAGTCATTAATAGTCGCACGCCAGGTACCGTCACCCTGAACGGAAAACGAGATGTTTTCCCCATATCTCAAGTCATAGGTCTCGGGACTCCACAGGATCGCAGGCTGATTTTCGGGCACCGTGAAGGGGTCTTCAATATCGGCAATGACGAACCCGTTCTCCTCGGGCTCCTTATAATCGCTGCCCACAGGCGTGACCGCATCCGCCTCACAGGTGCCGTACTTCAGAATGGTCAGGCCGGCAGAAGCATCCTTCACAGCGGAGTGCATGGTGATACCAACGTAGTACTCGCCGGACTCGATCCAGGTCTTCAGAGAATCGCTGATAGCCTGAGAAGTAACGTCAAAACCGTTGATCTTCAGCTCGTAGTCTCTGCCGTTCCAGATCACCTCAAGGGTGTAGATCTCCCGACCCTCGTCATCCATGGGGACCTCGATCTGGGGACCGCCCTGGAAAGCGAAGCTACCGACCTTCTCGTCGGTGCTCATGGTGGTCAGGAAGCTTTGGGCTGCCGTAACGCCATTTCCTTCACCGCGGAGCAGGCACAGCCAGTTATTGCCGTAATCAATACTACCGGGTATAACACCCTCACGGTCGGACAGATGGAAGGAGATCCAATGATCGGCACCATTCCCCCCGCCGTAAGGATAGTCGTCAACGCGGATCTGCATATAGAATCCCTTCTTCAAGGGCTGCGCTTCCTTGGTTTGAACGGTGAAAAACGGGGTAAAGTTAGTCCAGTCAGGGGCAATGGTGGAAAAGCCGTCTTCCGTGTACTCGTAGCCGGGATCGGGCTTAACTATTTCATCCCAGTCCGCAGTTTCATACTTCGCGGGGTCGTGCCACACGGTCCAATCCCCCTCCCCTTCCTCGGCGCTCACGGCCAAGGTTCCCGCAGGAATCATAGAGAGCAGCAGAACCGCACAGATGATCAAAGCAAAAACGCGTTTGGTTTTCATGGTTTACCTCCTGATACAATAGAAAATTGTCTACAGATATTATAGCACAACTCTTCCCTTTCCGCAATCGTCACTTCCCCCAAAAAATCCCCCTTCTCCTTGTGCAACCGGACAAAAAGGCCCCTCCGCAAAAAGCGGAGGGGCAAAAAGACTCAATCTTTCTTTTTGAGCGCAACGGCGGCGGCAATGGCGGCCACAAGAGCTACGATGCCGTAACCAACCGCAGATGCACAGCCAAACGTAGCCATAGCTCAGGACAAGTCAGACCGAAAAATCAGTCCTTCTTCTTGAGAGCAACAGCAGCTGCAGCAGCAACCAGAACGGCAACAGCGCTCATACCGATAACGGAAGCGCAGCCAGCCTCTACGGTAGCAGCAGTGGTCTCCTCGGAGCCGGTACCAACAGTGTTGGTATCAGCAGCGCCGGTGTCAACGGTAACGTTGGTCTCGGGAGCCTCGGTCTCGGGAGCCTCAGTCTCGGGAGCCTCGGTTACGGGATCCATAGCCAGTCTGTCGATGGCATACTGCTGAGCTTCCTCAATCGAACGGAACCAACCCATGTACATGACATCCCACTCAGCGATCTCGGGATCGGTGGTGTCGGTCACGGAGAAGAAGGGACGAACGTTGTGGATACGGCCGTCGCCTGCAGTCAGAGATTCATCCAGAAGCTCCAGATCCTTCAGGTCAACAACGATCAGAGAGTACTCCTCGTCCTCACCGAAGGTCATGCAACCGTCGTCGTAAGGAGTCCAGCCGGTCTTATAGGTATCGGTGCAGGACATGATGTCACCGGCGCAGTAGTAGATACCGCCGTCAGTGCCCCAGAAGTTCTTCAGAACCATAGCGAATACGGGGAAGTCAGAAATGCTGGCAGTCAGCTCGGACTTGATACCCCACTGCCAGTAAGGAGCGGGACCGGTAGCGGTTACGTGGTAGGAGTTGTCACCCTGAGCAACCAGCTTGAGGTCAACGCCCTCGGGATCCTTCTTGAAGGTGGGCTTGGTAGCGTCGAACAGCAGAGCGGGGGTGTTAGCGGGAACGGTGGCGGGATCCATCTTCTCGCCGAACACCAGCATGTTGTCCTCGGGCTCCTCGGAGTCAGAGCCGACGGGGGTGATGGCATCATCAGCGTTCTTACCGTACTTCAGAATGGTCAGAGCGGCAGAAGCGTCCTTAACGCCTGCGTGCATGGAGATACCAACGTAGTAGTCGCCGGTCTCGATCCAGGTCTTCAGGCAGTCGCTGATGGTCTGGTTGGAAACAACGACACCGTTGATCTTCAGCTCGTAGTTGGTACCGTCGAAGCCTACCTCGAAGGTGTAGATCTCGCGACCCTCATCATCCATGGGGACCTCGATGTTGGGAGCTGCCTGGAGGGGGAAGCTACCGACCTTCTCGTCGGTGGTCTGATAGGTCAGGAAGCTCTGAGCAGCAGCAGAACCTTCACCGGCACCGCGGATCAGGGACAGCCAGTTGTTACCGTGCTCCATACCGCCGGGAGTAATACCCTCGCGATCGGACAGGTGGAAGGAGATCCAGTGGTCAGCAGTACCGTCTTCGCCACCGTAGGGGTAGTCGTCAACGCGAACCTGCATGTAGAAGCCCTCCTTCAGGTTCTGGGCTTCCTTAGTCTGGACTGCGAAAGCAGGGGTGTAGTTGGTCCAGACGGGGGCAATGGTGGTGAAACCATCATCGGTGTAGTGGTAGCCGGGATCGGGCTTAATAGCCTCACCTTCATCTACCTCGTACTTCTCGGGGTCACGCCACACGTGCCAGTCGCCTTCTACGTCGGCGGCGGACGCGGTGAATGCCATTACGGGGATCATGGAGATAACCATGAAAGCGGCAATGACAAGTGCAATCAGCTTTTTCATGTCGAAAAAACTCCTTTCAAAATTCTTTGTGCGCAGGGCACAAAGGTGATGATAGCATTATACCATAAAAAGCACAAGAATGCAACCCCAAATTTGCAAAAAACGAGCGAGAGTTTGTAAACAATCTGTTGACTGAATATTGATTTTTCAGAAAAAATCCCCCTCCGCGTACACTGAACAAGTCCGTTAAAAACGGACAGTAGACAAAAGCCCCCTTGATGTGGTAGAATATAGATACCATATCAAGGGGGTAATTGTATGCCAAGAAAGTATCAACACACAAAAGAATT
>JAZRFR010000216.1:0-2605 GCA_045643785.1 Eubacteriales bacterium
GAAAGAGCGACTGAGGAAAAACTTCTTGAAAGAAGTTTTCCCCCAGGCCCCTTTTCAAGAACTTTAAAAAACAATTATTTGATAATGTTTTTTGGAAGTTTTGAGGGTTCTTATGGAACATTTTCAAAAGTTCCTTAAGAATCCTCAAAACTTTCAAAAAAGATTATCAAATAATTGTTTTTTAAAGTTCTTGAAAAGGGGTTTGGGGAAAAACTTCTTTCAAGAAGTTTTTCCCCAGGCGCTCTTTCGCTCCCCCACAAACCCAAATTTGACGTATCGATAAAAAAAGGAGGACAATATGCAGCATTCACCCTTGATGACCGCTATGATCGACGAAGTGCGCCGACAGGGCGGAGAACAGATCTACTATTCCGTCGTAACCCTGGAGCCTCCGCAGGAGGGCGAGGGGCTTTTCCACATGGAGAAGGTGGATTTCCAGCCCGGAAATCCCGGTCACGATTGCTACTCCACCGCCAAGGCAATTACGTCTATCGCGGTAGGCATCCTGTACGACCGCGGACTTCTGAAGCCCACGGATACCCTGGGACAGCATCTCGGGGCATATTTTACCGAGGATACCGATCCGAAATGGAAGGATATTACCATCCATCAGGTCATGCGCCACCGCACAGGGGCAAAGTACGGTATTGATTTTGATAACACCAACGCGCATCTTTGGGAGGATCCCGAGTGGCTGCATACGCTGTTTGCTATTCCGATCGTATCGGAGCCCGAAGCAGCCTTCGTATATTCCGACGGAAGCTACTACATCGTGGGACGGGTCGTGGAGGAGCTGACGGGGATGGATCTGGAGCTGTTCATGCAGAAAGAGGTGTTCGTCCCTCTCGGATTCCACGTCAACGCCTGGAGTCGTGACGTGAACGGCCATACCGTGGGCGGCACGGGACTGTATCTGCGCACCGAGGATATGGCCAAGATCGGTTGGCTGTGGGCCCATGAGGGGATGTGGGGCGACCGCCGCATTTACTCAAAGGAATGGTCGGATCTGTTCGTCAACTTTGAGATCGACGCCGTGGCAAACTACGGCTACGGTATTGCACGCCTGGCAGACGGCGTGGTTGCCGGAGGCGGCATGTACGGCCAGGGTGTGTGCGCGGATCTGAATACCCACCGCGTGGTGGCCTTCCACGCCTTCGACCCTCACGGCAAGACCCACGGCCTGAATGGGGCGTTGGCACACTACGGCCGTGCATGACCGTAAAACCCAACAGAAAAAGAGCAGAGCGTGTCGCTCTGCTCTTTTCGTATGGAATAGTTGTTTAGATCACGCGTACGCGGAGCACACCCTCCAGGGCGGTCAGATGCTCGGCCACAGCGGCGGGAACGGTGCCGGTCACGTCCAGAATGGTGTAAGCGGCGTTACCGCGGGACTTGTTGGTCAAGTTCTCAATGTTCAGACCCTCAGCGGCGACGGCGCCGGTCAGAGCGGTCAGCATACCGGGGATGTTCTCGTGAAGCACGCAGAGGCGGGTGTCGCCGGAGCGAGCCATGGAGAGGGCAGGGAAGTTGACGCTGTTTTTGATATTACCGTTGCGGAGGTAGTCGTCCATCTGCAGGGCGGCCATGACGGCGCAGTTGTCCTCGGACTCCTCGGTGGAAGCGCCCAGGTGGGGGATCAGGATGGCGCCGGGAACGCCGATCAGCTCCTGGGTGGCGAAGTCGGTGACGTAGCGAGAGACCTTGCCCGAGGCCAGAGCCTCGATCATGTCTGCGGACTTAACCAGGGAGTCGCGGGAGAGGTTGATGATCTTGACGCCGTCCTTCATGTTTGCCATGGTAGCGGCGTTGATCATGCCCTTGGTGTCGGCGGTGGCGGGGACGTGGATGGTGATGTAGTCAGCTACCTTGTAGACCTCCTCGTAGGAGGCGGCGTGGGTGATGTTGTGATTCAGATTCCAAGCAGCATCTACCGACAGGAAGGGATCGCAACCCACGACCTTCATGCCCAGACGGACGGCGATGTTGGCCACCAGACCGCCGATGGCGCCCAGGCCGATGACACCCAGAGTCTTGCCCTGGATCTCGGTTCCGGCGAACTTGGACTTGTTCTTCTCCACGGTCTTGGCAGCGTCGGCATCGTCCTTGAGGGTGTTCACCCACTCGATACCCGCTACGATGTCACGGGAGGCCAGGAGCAGGGCGCAGACGGCCAGCTCCTTGACGCCGTTGGCGTTGGCGCCGGGGGTGTTGAACACTACGATACCCTCATTCGTGCACTTATCCAGAGGAATGTTGTTGACGCCTGCGCCTGCGCGGGCGATGGCCAAAAGCTCGGGGTTGAAATCCATGTCCAGCATATTGGCGGAACGAACCATGATGCCCTCGGGTGCGGCTACGTCGGTACCAATGTTGTAGAGGCCTGCATCCAGCTTGTCGGTGCCGATTTTGGCGATCTTATTGAGCAGTTGAATGTTTTTCATGATGGGTGTTCTCCTTTTGAAATGGTAGGGGCGCACCTGTACGCGCCCGTATAATGAAGTCGGGCGCACTCATAGGTGCGCCCCTACGGATGTGCTTTTTATGAGTTGGTTGCGGTGGGAGATCCTTCGGCTTGCGCTTTGCGCGGCGTTCAGGGTGACCGTGT
>JAZRFR010000217.1:0-16336 GCA_045643785.1 Eubacteriales bacterium
TCATGATGGCGAATGCCTGAGGAAGGATCTCGTCGAGAGTCTTCTCGATTGTTTCATCCACTCTCTTCACGAGCTTATCCGACTCTGTAGCAAGTACTTCCTTCTCCTTAAGCGGAAGGTTCTTCTCCAGTTCAAGCTTTATCTCTGCGATGCGCGCCTCGTCCTGGGCGATGGCATCCTTGATGATTTTCTTGAGTTCATCACACTTTGCACGGAGTTCATCGTCAGTGAGTTTGTCGATCGACTCATAAGCCTTCAGCACTTCATGGACCTTAGGCATGATCGCCTTCATGTCTCTGTCTGACTTGGTTCCGAACAGTTTCTTGAAAATTGATGCAATTGACATATATTATCTTTTAATTTTTACCATTTGTGGGCTGCCTGCACACTACGTGCAAACAACCCACAAAAATAGTGAAAATTAGGGATTTATCAAAATAACAGTTGATTTCCTGCCATTTTGTCACATCAGAACCTAATAGCTACTGACAGATTGAACTGTCCGCGGCGCATCTTAAGGTCTTGAGCTATGTCCTTTTTATAACGGTTTATCAAGCCCCAGTCATAGCCAAGACGCACTTCCAGAACTTCAAAGAAATCTGCACCGATCGAAGCTCCAAGCATCACATCAAACCTGCGCAGAGCGCCCTCAGGAAGCATTCCGGTCTCATTGATCCACTCCCCCAGGTTCCAGCTTCCGCCAGGAAGGTCTGCAGTCTTTCGCTCTTGGGGTGATCGAAGATTTCGTTGGGGGTACCTTCCTCGATGATGCGGCCATCGGCCATGAAGATGACGCGGGAGCCGACCTCACGGGCAAAACCCATCTCGTGGGTGACCACGATCATGGTCATACCGTCGCGAGCCAGGGACTTCATGACCTCCAGCACCTCGCCGACCATTTCGGGGTCAAGGGCAGAGGTAGGCTCGTCGAAGAGCATGACGTCGGGCTGCATGCACAGGGCACGGACGATGGCGACTCTCTGCTTCTGACCGCCCGAAAGCTGGCTGGGGTAGGCGCCCGCTCTGTCGGCCAAACCGACCTTCTCCAGAAGCTCCATGGCCAGGGCTTCGGCCTCGGCGCGGGGCTTCTTCAGAAGCTTCATGGGGGCGATGGTCATGTTGCGGAGGATGGTCATGTGGGGGAAGAGGTTGAAGTGCTGGAACACCATACCCATCTTCTGGCGGTGGAGGTTGATGTTCACCTTGCGGTCGGTGATATCCACGCCGTTCACGAAGATCTGTCCGCCCGTGGGTTCCTCCAAAAGGTTCAGAGAACGGAGGAAGGTGGATTTACCACTGCCCGAGGGGCCGATGACCACCACCACCTCGCCGGGATAGATATCGGTAGTGACGCCGTCCAATGCATGAACGGAACCGTCGTTATAATGCTTTTGCAGGTCGCAGACGCGGATCACGGGGGCGTTATCCTGCGCGACGTTCTTGTTTTCGGTCTTAACGCTCACTCTTACGCAACCTCCTTTCCAGAATGCCCACCAGCTTGGTCAGGATCAGCACCAGGACCAGGTAGACCAGGGCGACAGCCACCAGGGGCATGAAGTTACTGTAGGTAATGGAACGGATCTTGATACCCGCGCGGGTGAGGTCTGCCACGCCGATGTAGAAGGCCACGGAGGTCTCCTTCAAGAGGGAGATAAACTCGTTACACAGGGCGGGGAGCACAGCCTTGAAGGCCTGGGGCATGACGATATGGAACATGGTCGCGCCGTAGCCAAAGCCCAAAGAGCGGCCCGCCTCGGTCTGTCCCGCCTCCACCGACATGATACCGCCGCGGATGATCTCAGAGACGTAGGCGCCGCTGTTCAGACCGAAGCAAAGCACCGCCGCGGGGAATTTCTCAATACCGATGGGCAGGAGCAATACGAAATAGATGATGAGCAGCTGCACCATCAGAGGGGTTCCGCGGATGACCGACACGTAGACACGGGCGATACGATCCAGGTAGTACAGCTTCCCTGTTTTCTCGTAGGATACGCGGACGATAGCCGTCAAGAATCCCAGGACGATACCCAACAGGAGGGAGAGTCCCGTGAGAGCCAGGGTGTTGCCGATACCCTCCACGATATAGAACCAGCGGTTCTGCTCGATGAAGTTCTTGTGGAAATCTGCCTTCAGGCTATTCCACTTCTGCTGGAGGGGGGAGGAGGTATCGGGTCTTTCGGCATCGTAGTTCACGAGGCCGAAGCACTGGTTGATACCGTTACGGAAGGTATTATCCGAGGCGATGGACACCGTCTCGCCATTCACCGTGATCTCTGTGGTGTTCTTAATGTCGTCCTTGACGGCGATGTAACCGCCGAGGAGGCTATTGAGCGCGTCGTCAGAAATATACATGACCGCTTTTTCTTCGCGGATATCGTAGAAGTAGATCTCGGCCTCACCGCTCGTCATCCAGTCACCCGTTTCCAGCTGTTCCAGGATGAAGTTCTGCACCTGGATCTGGATGAGGGTGGCGTTGACCTTCTTGCCATCGGCCTTGAGGCCTTCGGCGTAGTTCCAAGCCATGCTGAAGATGGCCTCCTTATTGGCCTCGTACATGGCGGCCACGTCCAGCGTCTCGTACTTCACCTTGACCACAAATTCACGGGCTACGCCGTCCTCCACCGAGAGAACCTCGGTTTTGGTATTGGCGACCACGTACTTGGAGCATTTGGCCACGGTAGTGGGCAGACTTTCCAGAAGCTCGGTGAGTTGGGTCTGCGCATCGGCGGCGGTCACGTTCAACGTGGTCTTGCGGTTTTGTATCTGATCTGCCAGGATAAAGCCCGCCAGGATCAGAATGCACAGACCCACAAGGCACAGGTTTATGAGGCGCCGTTTTTTCTTCTGTATCTCAAGCTTGTTCATGCTTGCAGATTCCTTTCTTTGATATGAAACAATGAAAGGATGGGACGGTTCTCCGTCCCACCCATTCGGTCAGCGGTGCTATCTTACTTGATGTACTTAGCGACGATGCCGGCGATGGTGCCGTCCTCGGTCAGCTCCAGAATAGCGGCGTCGATCTTGCCCAGCAGCTCGGTGTTACCCTTGTTGACGCAGATGGCGTAGTCCTCGTTGGCGTAGGCGGTATCCAGGATCTTCAGGCCCTCGTTAGCGGCCACCAGAGCCTTAGCGGGCTCGTTGTCGATGATAACGCAGTCCACGGAACCGCCCAGCAGAGCCAGGATAGCCTCGTTACCGTTGCTGTAGGTAGTAACGTTCTCGGAACCGAAATCGTCGGTAGCGTAGATGTCACCGGTGGTACCCAGCTGAACGCCTACCTTGTAGTTGGCGCCCTCAGCGTAGAGGTCGTCAGCGCAGGTGATGGGGGAATCGTTCTTGACGATGATGGCCTGCACGCCGTTGGCGTAGCTGATGGAGAAGTCAACCTCCAGGAGGCGATCCTCAGTGATGGTCATACCGGCCATACCGAAGTCAACGGAGCCCTCCTTGACGGCGGTGAGGATGGAGTCGAACTCCATGTCTACGATCTCCAGGGTCATGCCCAGCTTCTCAGCGATAGCGGCGGCGATCTCGGCGTCGATACCGATGATCTTATCACCCTCGTAGTACTCGTAGGGCTGGAAGTAAGCGTTGGTACCCATCTTCAGAACGGGCTTCTCGGTTTCGGGGGCGGCGGTGCCTGCCTCGGTGCCTGCCTCGGTGCCTGCCTCGGTACCGGCGACGGTCTCGGCGACGGTGGTATCACCCTCGGACTCGCCGTTATCGCAAGCAACGAACAGGGCGGTCAGAGCCAGGATCATTGCCAGCGCCATGAAAACGGAAAGAAACTTTTTCATGATGTTTTCTCCTTGAAAATAATGAATATTATGCATAGAAAATGCGTGGTAACATTATAGCACAAACCCCGTTTTTTTGCAACTGTCAATATAAACCAAAGGGGCAAAAACTTCTTTGCCCCTTTTGTGGTATATGTTACAATTATTCAATTATGCAAGAAGATATGCAAAATTCTGAATTTTCTTTACATATCAAAGAATTTTGGGTTAAGGGATGCGTAGTGGACTTTATGGGTGGCGCAGGTCTCGCCCTCGGAGAAAATGAGGTTATATTTGGCGTCGGCATTGACGCGGGTGAGGCGGAGGATAACGCTGTTGACGCCCTTCTTGAGGGTGACGTTTGCCACGTGGACGTTCTCGGCATCCCAGGTGTCGCACTCGCGGCGCTCGCAGATGAGCTTGCCGTTAATATACAGGGCGAAGGGGGCGGAGTGACCCATTTGGACGCAAACGGTCTCGTCCTCGGGGGCGATCAGGCCGCGGACAAGGTAGCAGGTCGAGGGGGCGGAGAAGCCGTAGACGTCGTCCAGGCGGAAGCTATCCTCTCTTTGGGAGAAGAGGGTTTCCTCGTACTTGGTATCGGCGGTAGGGTCGAGGGGGGCGTACAGCTCCTCGGTCGAGAGGTAGGGGGTGGTGGTATCTGCCGCCATGTTGAGGTGGAAGCGGCGGACGATGTCGGTGCCGCTGCCTTTATAGCGGTAGCCGGGGTTCATGAGGTGCCAGTAGTTGGGCACCTTCACGAGCTTTTCGGTGGTACAGGTGGGGTCGGTGCGCCAGATGGGGCCGATGGCCTTCCAGGGGGTGGCGCCCACGAGGCCGAAGGTGTAGGTATACTCCTTCCCTGCCACGGCATAGGTAAAGGTATAGAGATTGGTCTCGGGAAGCTCGGGCAAGTCAGCGGGAACAGAGATATTCAGAGGGATACGGCTCATTTCGTGCTCTTGCAGGACAACGCTTCCGTTTTCCTCTACCACGCAAAGACCCGATACGGTGTAGGTCAGGGGCTGCCCCGCCAGCGTACGGCTCTCCAGTACGATCTGCAAGATTTTGGTCTCGCCCAGAGCGATGGAGCAGTCGGGGCGGCCGTCCTTGAAGGTGGGATATTCCACCCACACGCCTACGGGGTCGGGAGCCTCAAAGCCGTAGTCCTTGACCTCGCCGCCTTTGGCGAGGCCCTCGATGAGGCCGGGATTCCAGGTCTTACCCAGGATGGCCACGTCCTCGGAGAAGTCGAAGACGCTGTCACTGCGGCGGTCGGATCTCACGCCCAGGACGAACTTGATATCCCCCCAGCCGTACTGAGCCTGCAGGGATTTCGCGCCGCGGATGATGCCGATGACAGCTCCTGCGGTGGCGCAGGTACAGTCGGTGTCAAAGCCGCAGTTAAGGGCGTCCATGCCCGTTTTGATGGCGTCGAGGTTGCCCTTGAGGAGGGCGGTGAGGGTGATGCCGATATTCTGGAAGAGGTTGGTACAGTCGGGGTGGCCGTACTTGTGAAGGATCTTACGGAGGATGCGCTTGACATCGTCGTACTCGCGGCACCAGGCTACGGTATCGTTGACCAGATCGCGGAATTTACACGCGGGAGGGATGACAGACAAGCCTACGTCGATGAGAGCGTAGAGGTCGCAGGTGGTCTCGTCCATACCGAAGGCGGCGGCTTCCAGGGCGGCGAAGAACTGCTCGCCGTAGATAGACTCGCCCCAGTGATCCAGCATGCCGTCACGGGTGGCATACTCGGCGGCCAGCTCGGGATTCAGGGGGGCAAGGCAGGCCCAGATTTCGGAGCGGATGGGACAGCCCATGCCGCTGATGTAGAAATCATTGGAGAAGGCGCCCGAGGCGGGGGGATGGATGCCGCGGGCGTAGTTCTTGCGCATAACGGCGTACTCACCGGGGGAGTAGTCGCAGTAGTTGACGAAACGGTCGAGGAGCTGGTCAGAGGTGAAGTCCTTGCCGTACTTCTCGGCCACGTCCAGCCAGAGAACTTGGAGGTCGAGGTCGTCGTTGGGGAGCATGGTGTTGATCATTTCTTCCTTGAAGGGCAGCTCCAGCGGCATTTTGATGCCCTCGTAGGGGGCGCCCAGGGTACCGATGACGGTCTTGCCGAGGAAGCAGCCGTAGACCTTATCGAGGTAGGTGGAGTAGGATAGCTTTTGTTGATTCATGATCGTATCCTTTCAGGTATGCTTTTTTGGTTTCAGAAAATCCAAGAAGGATCTTTTTGGGGGCTTTTCCTCTGTTTTGGACAGGGTGATGGCCTCGATGAGGAGGGTATCCGCGTTGTAGAGGGGGACGTTGACCGAGAAGAAGATGCTGCTGTTGCGCTGAGGGGGAACACTCGTCCATCTTCGGTCATGGCCGATGATCTGAAAGTCCCGCTTTTTGAAGTAGTACAGGCTGCTCTCGCAAAGGAAGACACCGTCTCCGTCCTCGGTATGCGCCCAGCCCACCGAAGAAAGCTCCTCCATGGCGGGGATCCCGTCAAAGATCTTGCCGTACAACTGGAAGATGATCCAATGGTCGGCCACCTCGGGGACTACCTTGGAGCGGTAGGAGATTTTGTCCTTGGCCTTTCGCGCCACGACGTATTTGCCGTCGCAGGCCTTGAAGAAGGCCTCGTCGAAGTGGGTCTTTTTCCCGTACAGCTCGGGGATGTAGAACTTATCGGCAGTTTTGAGCCGAAAGGCCACCACGTCACCCACCTCAAAGACCGACTCCAGATTCAGCTTGACCCGGATCTTCTTTTTCTCCCCTTGGGGGGACAGGAGCTTTTCGCGGAACTCGGCCAGCGCCTTTTTTCGTTTCTGTAAGGTCTTTTCATCCTCCGCCCACAGCTCCAGCCCGAAGCCCTCGTCGATCATGCGGACGGCGCGGTCGCGGACGGCGTCGGTAAGGATGCCCTTGCGCCACATGAAATCCGCCAAAGAGTAGTAGTAGTTGCACCACTCCTCCTCGTCGGACTCGCGGCAGATATGGGTACGGATGTAGGCGTCCAGCTTCTCAAGCGCGGTCTCCACGTCGTAGTAGTAAAAAGCGGCTTGATATTCGTATTTCAGGTCTTGGGCGGTATCGTTACCCGTGATGCTGACGTTCCATGTGCCCATGGGGGAGGCTCCTTTCGGGGTTGTTCGGTGGGATATTTGTTGATCGTAGGGACCGGCGTCCCCGACGGTCCGCCACCGTTTCCCCAAAATTCTTTATCGGGTCAATGATATTTGCGGACCGTCGAGGACGCCGGTCCCTACAGGTGTTTCTTACTCGTACATCGCCAGCATCTTATCCAAATGCTTCAGGAACTGGGCGGGTCTGGCGTCGATGAAGCTCTCGATGCGCTGGGCGGCGCGCTTCCAGCTGCGGGTGTCGGAGATCATGTTGCCCACGTGAGGCGACCAGCGCTTGATGTGGTCGTTCATGATGGGGTTGACCTGGGCGTAGGCGTCGTCGTAGAGGGCTTTCAGGTAGGCGGTGGCTTCCTCGGATGCGAGGGTGCGGCAGAACTCCGCGAAATCGGCGCGGAAGGTGTCATCCCGCATGAGGAAAGAGAACAGCCCCTGGAGGTAGAGGGCGTCGGTATACTCCTGCTGATCCCCGTAGCCGCTCACATAGTTAGACAGCACCCAGGAGAACATGTCCACCTTGGCTGTGGTATTGATCTCGGGGAGGGGGTGGTTGCCGCCGTAGCGTTCCATGGTGAAGTCCATGTCGCGGGTGGCGAAGCGCCATTTTCCATCCGTGATGGAAACGCCGTCCATGGGCGCGCCGGTGTAGCGCCAGACGCGGATATTGTTGTGGGGCCAGTCGGTATTGACGAGGTAGCAGGATACCGCCATGTACTCCAGCGCGTTGCGAAGATCCAGCTTGGCCGAGACTTCCTCAAAGACCTTGCGGTACTCGGACTCGGATGCGTTGACCGCTCCCGCCGCCTTCTTGCAGAGGGCGATCCAGTCCTTCATTTCCTGCTGCGCCGCGGCATTCTCGTCGGTCTCATAGAAGAACCAGGAGCCGCAGAAGCGGCATTCGCCGCCGTTTCTGTGATTCCCGCAGGCGCGGGTGGTATCCAGTTCGGATTTCACCACCACTACGTCGTCGTCCAAAACGCCGTAGAGGCGCTTGATATAGTCCTCGTTCTGGTTCTCGCGCAGCTCCAGAATGCCGTAGTACTCGCCGTTGAGGTAGACCGCGGCGAAGTGGGCGTAGGACATCTGCACGTTGGGGGCAAACTTGGCAATGAACTCGTTGGACATGCCGTCGCGCAGGAGGGTGGGGCGATCCTCCCAGGCCGCCGTGGCCAGGAGGGAGTCGTTGCCGCCGTTGCGGAGGATGAGGCCGTCGTACTTCTCCAGTACCTTGCCTGCGTTCTTACCGGCGATGACGGTGCGCTCGGGGAAGAAGGGGTAGGTGAAGGTACCCAGACCCACGTAGGGCTCGTCGCCGAAGTAGCCGTCCTTACGGGCGATGATCTTGAAGGATTTCTGCTGGAGGGCGCGGGAGGAGCCGCCAAAGAGGCGGAGGCCTACGTCCTGGGAAATGATGCGGCTGCCGTCGGGGGCGAGGATCTCGGCATGGGCGGCGCGCTCCACCTTGGCGTGGACGTCGCGGTACATGGCGTTCAGATCGTCCTCGTCGCAGGTGAGCATGACGGTATAGTGCAGGCCCTCGGTCTTCTGGACGCAGACGTAGGTCTGGGTGATGACCTGACCCGTCAGGTTACCGCTCGCGTCAAAGCAGGCGGCGCGGATGACGGTTCCCTCTCCGCGATCCACAGCGATCTTGATGGGACTCGTATATTCGGTAGAGCGCTTGGTGGGGACAGAGCCGTCGGTGGTGTAGCGGACGGTATAGCCCTCGGGGGCGGTGATCTCCACCGTCTTTTCGCGGGAGGTGTACAGACCGCCCTTCTCGGAGAATACGGGGAACACCCCTGCCAGGGCAGAGCCGTCGCCAATGAGGCTCTCGGGAGGCGTATAGTCGTTTTCGGGGGCATGGGTCTGATCGGGATCAGCCGTCACGGGCTCACCCAGAGTCATGTCCTCCCCTGCATCGGCCGTATCGGATGCTTGCATATCCGTATCCGCCGAGGGGCGGTTTCCTCCCGTGCAGGCGGTCAGAACGATCGAGCCCAACAGCAAAAGCGCAAGCAGAAGCGAGCCGACGCGCGCAGACTTTCGCGCCCTATTATTCATACTCATAGCATATACCAACCTTTCGGTATTCGTACTCGGTTTATTATAGCATATGTGCACTCCCCAATTGGTGACGGAATTGAAAACATTTCAGAAAATTTCATAAATATTAATGCATTTCGATTGACAATCCAGTAAAAATGCCTTATAATTAAGGTGGTCGTACAGAGGCACGCCGCAGGCGACCAATCACGAAGAAAAGGACGGACAAAGCCATGACCGCTACAACCGTAAAAGCCATAATTGCCGCCGCCGATACCATCCGTATCCGCCTGGACGGCGCTCTTCCCGCCGAGGCGCAAGCCCGCGTGATCGCATTTTCCCCCATTCTGGCTGATGAGGTGGAGCCCATTGCCATACTGACCCCCGACGCAGAGGGAGATACTCTGACCATCTCCCGTTTCGCCTGCGGGCGGGACGGCGTCAGCCTCTCCTACGGCGTGCAGGTGGACGACGAGCTTTTGGAGGGTGTTCAGTACGTAGAGGCCATCACAAATTCTCTGCGGGATTTCCCTTACCCCGTGGTGGACACCAAGAAGGGTCTGCAGGTGGTGGACTACGCCGACGCCCGCGAGCTGGGCGTGCGCCATTCCGCCATCAACGTCAACGAGGGTGATTTCCTCATGCCCGCTTACGTGGAGGGGGACACCATTGAGTTTGAGCATGACGGGCGTACCTTCTACATCCGCAAGTCCCACGTGGAGAAGATGGACGAGACCTTCAAGGGGCTGACCGAGATCGGCTGCGTCATCACCTTCATTCTGCTCAACTCCCCCCATTGGCGGTGCGACATTGATCCTGCCTTCTGGGAGATCATCAAGCACCCCGCCTACACGGGCAAAGCCGAGGACGGCACGGGACTCATCTCGGCCTTCAACCTGGTCACCGAGGAGGGACTTGCTTACTACCGCGCGTTTATTGCCTTCCTGACCGAGCGCTACACCCGTGAGGATATGGCCTATGGCCGTGTGGTGGGTATGATCGTGGGCAACGAGGTGGACGCGGGGTACATCTGGGCCAACTCGGGTGAGATGGATATGGAGACTTACGTGCGCGAGTACGCCACGGCACTCCGCGTGACCTGGCAGACGGCCGCATCGGTGTACGCCAACGTGCGTGTGTACGTGTCTCTGGATCACTTCTGGACCATGGCCATGGACGAAAAGCAGCCCTTGCGCTACTACAAGACCCGCGATATGCTGGTGTACCTCAACGAGATCGCCACCGAGGAAGGACAGATCCCGTGGCACATCGCCTTCCATCCCTACCCCGAGGATCTGAACTACCCCGATTTCTGGAACGACAAGCTGGCCACTCCCGACGACGAGGCGCCCATCATTACCTTCAAGAATCTGGAGGTGCTGGCGCGGTTCATCTACCGTCCCGAGTTCCTTTTGAACGGGGAGCGCCGCCGCATCATTCTGTCGGAGCAGGGCTTCAACTCCCATTGGACCCCCGAGAGCGAGATTCTCCAGGCCTGCGCCTACGGACGCGCCTACCGCAAGATCATGGAGATCCCCGAGATCGACTCCTTCATTCTCCACGCCCACCACGACAACCGCTTTGAGTTCGGTCTGAATCTGGGCCTGTGGCGCAGAAAGAAGGACGAGGCGGGAATGGACGCGCCTAAGCCTATGTACTACGTGTTCAAGGCGATCGATCAGAAGGACGAGCGAGGCGTGTATCACTGGGAGAGATACTGAAAAATTGCAGTTTGTAGGGGAGCGGGAGAACGCCAAAGAGGAACTTCTTAAAAGAAGTTCCTCTCTGGGCTCTCTTCAAGAACTTTTAAAAAGGGTTACTTATCAATGCTTTTTTGAAGGTTTTTGAGATTCCAAAGAACTTTTTTCAAAAAGTTCTTTGGTGGGGGTCCAGGGGGCAACGCCCCCTGGTAAACCCAAATTTACAGACCGTACTCATACCTATCTCTTTTTCCGCATAGGATATACCAATTATCCTTACACGGAGGTCACGGGTATGTTCATTTACTCCTTCAAAGCCAGCAGTATCAAGTTTTTCGGGATCATTTGCGTAGCTCTTGCGGCGCTGATCACGCTGATCGCCTTTGTGCCCGCTTACGCGGGGAGCGAGGGCTCGACGCCCCAGGGCGGGGTGGCGGTGGATGCTCCCGAAGCGGAATCCGGGATGACGGTATCCATCCGCTACGACAAGGTCAAGTCCGCCGACGACGCGGCGAAGTTTCTCTCCCAGTTCGGCTGGGTGGTGGATGCCGGGTCGGTGGAGACCAAGGAAGTCACCGTCCCTGCCGAGTTTGACAAGATCTTTGCGGGCTACAACGAGATGCAAAAGTCCCAGGGGCTGGATCTGTCCAAGTACAAGAAGAAGACCGTCACCCGCTACACCTTTACCGTCACCAACTACGACGGGTACGAGGGGACGGTATACGCCAACGTCCTGGTGTACCGAAACCGCGTCATCGGCGGGGATATCTGCTCGGCCGACGTAAACGGCTTCATTCACGGATTCGAGAAGCCTGCGGAGGAATAATTCTCTACATTTTGTTAACTATTCTACATTTTGTTTAAATCAAGGATAAAAACCAATATGAACGACAAAAAAGAACTGTACCGTTCTCTTATGGAGGCCGCTGTGGCGGCGCGGGCATATGCCTACTCCCCCTACTCGGGTTACCGTGTAGGGGCGGCTCTTTTGGGAAAGAGCGGGAAGATCTACACCGGTTGTAACGTGGAGAACGCGGGGTACACCCCCACCAACTGCGCCGAGCGCACCGCGGTATTCAAGGCGGTCAGCGAGGGGGAGCGGGAGTTTGCCGCCATCGCTGTGGCGGGCGGCTCCGGGGACAGCATTGACCCCGCCTGCACCCCTTGCGGAGTCTGCCGTCAGGTTTTGGCGGAGTTCTGTTCTCCCGATACCCCCGTGATCCTGGGGACGGCCGAGGAATTGCGGGTGCTGACGCTGGGAGATTTGCTTCCCTTTGCGTTTACCAAAGAGAATTTGTAAATAATCAAGCGTATACGCAGGCGTACACGCAGGCGCGCCCATGGACAGACGGGATGTCCCTACACGTTTATGCCCGACAAAAAGCTGAAAGGAAAACCTATGCGCCCATACGACGTTATCAAAAAGAAGCGGGACGGTCAAGCGTTGACCGAAGCTGAAATTCGTGAATTTATCGGAGGCTACGTAGCGGGGGATATCCCCGACTACCAGGCCGCCGCCTTTTGCATGGCGGTTTACTTCCGGGGGATGACCCCCGCCGAGACCGCCGCCCTGACCATGGCCATTCGGGATTCGGGGGACACTCTGCATTTCGAGGGCATTCAGGGTCTGCGGGTGGACAAGCATTCCACCGGCGGCGTGGGAGACAAGACCAGCCTGGCCGTGGCGCCCATCGTGGCGGCTTTGGGCGTTAAGGTGGCCAAGATGAGCGGGCGGGGACTGGGTCATACCGGCGGCACCGTGGACAAGCTGGAGGCCATTACGGGCTTTTGCACCGATCTGACCACCGCCGAGTTCGAGGCCATCGTCAACGAGGTGGGCATTGCCATCGTGGGGCAGAGCGCCGATCTCGCCCCCGCGGACAAGCTGTTATATGCCCTGCGGGACGTGACGGCTACGGTAGATAGTCTTCCCCTCATTGCCTCCAGCATCATGGGCAAGAAGCTGGCCGCTGACGACGACTGCATTCTGCTGGACGTCAAAACAGGCAGCGGCGCGTTCATGAAGTCCGAAGCCGACAGCCGCGCCCTGGCCGAGGCCATGGTGGATATCGGCAAGCGGGCGGGCAAGAGAGTCCGCGCCCTCATTACGGATATGGATAGACCTCTGGGTAACGCTATTGGCAATTCCTTGGAGGTCATCGAGGCCATTGAGACGTTGAACGGCCGTGGCCCTGCCGATTTCACCGAGCTGTGTGTGGCGCTGGCGACTCACATGCTGGTGATCTCCGATCGCGGGACGGTCGAGGAGTGTGAAGCCAACGTGCGCCGTGTGATGACAGACGGAAGCGCGCTGGACACCTTTGCGGCCATGGTGAAGGCCCAGGGCGGCGATCCCGCGTGGATCTACCGTCCCGAGTTGTTCCCTGCCGCGCCTTACTCCCGCGAGGTAAAGGCTCCCGCCGACGGATTCATCACGGCGGTGGACTGCGAGGGCTACGGCACGGCGGCGCTCCTGCTGGGCGCGGGACGCAACCGCAAGGAGGACGTCATCGACCCCGCGGCGGGGATCCTGCTCCGCGCCAAGACGGGGGATGGGGTAGCCAAGGGGCAAGTGATCGCCACCCTGTACGCCTCCCGCGAGGAGCTGTTGGATGCCGCCGAGGACAAGCTGCTTTCGTCTACGGTGATCGGTTCCGAGAAGCCTGCTGACCGCCCGCTGATTCTGGGCGTGGTGGAGTGACGGTATGGCCTCCTGGATGATACATTTCCGCGTGGCGGATGCTTTGCTGACGGCGGGGGTATTGGGTGATGCGCCCTCTGATGTGGAAGCCGCCTTCGTGCTGGGCAATATTGCCCCCGACAGCGGTGTGCCCAACCCGAGCGGCGTGGGCTACACCCCCAACAAGGACACCTCCCATTTCATGCGGGTCTTTGATAGCGCGGCGGGCGGTCTCCGCGACCGCTGTGATCCCCACGGGTATGCGGAGGAATGGTTGATCCCTGCGTTGGAGAGTCGCGATGCCATGGCGGCGGCGTTTCATTTGGGGTATATCTCCCATTTGGTCACCGACAACGCCTGGCTCGCTTCCGTCGTTCTACCCGCCAAGGAGCGGTTTGCCCATCTGCGCCTGGAGGGCGGGGTGGAGACCCCCGAAGCCGTGGCGCGGTTCTATGCGTTCCTCAAAAAGGATTGGTACGACATGGATTTTCTCTACCTCAAGCGCAACCCTGATCTGTCTGCCTACCGTTTGTTCCTCACGGCAGAGGATACGGAAAACCGCTATCTGCCCATCTTCCCCGCGGATGCCTTTGAAATCAAGCGGCGGGAGATTGAGGCCTTTTACCGCAAAGGGATGGAGGACGTGGCGGAGCGGGAGACGTATCTTTCCGAGGAGGAATTGGAGGCGTTTGTCGCAGACGTGAGGGAGGAGATTCTTGAGAAATTTGGGGATCGTTTTTCTGCCGCCCACTCAATTTTAACATCTTATTCACAGACAGAATGTGAATTCATGGTATAATGAAAGCAATAAATAAGCCTGCATTCTTTTTGTGAGGGCAGGCTTGAAAACCGGAAAGGACTTTTCAAATGATGAAAAAGCTATTGATTGCGCTCTTGCTGGTGCTGACGTGCACGCTGCTGTTCGCTTGCACCAAGGACACCCCCACGACCCCTGAGACGGGTACTGCGGATGGCACGGATGGCACACAGCCCTCCGCAACCGAACCCTCCGCAACCGAGCCCTCTGATCAGACAACAGACGCAGAAACCGTTCCCTCCCCTGAGGAAACCACCGCCGCAGAAACCGAAACCGAAGAGCCCTCGGTTGTGGCTCTGTACCAGCTGGCGCCCGAGAAGAACAGTCTGATGCAGTCCTACGTCATCAAGACCGCAAACGGCAAGCTTATCGTCATTGACGGCGGTATCGACGGCGAGGGCAAGGATCGCGATCCCTACATGCCTGCGGCCCTGCGCGCCATTGCGGGTGTGGGCGAAGGCGAGTATTTTGAGGTGGAGGCTTGGTTCCTCTCCCACGCCCACAAGGATCACATCTACGAGCTGTCCAAGATGATGCGGGACTACTCCACAGACTCCAACTACAAGATCAACAACATCTACTTCGATTTCCCCGAGTTCGGAAGCTCCGAGTATGCCGGCCAGAACGCCGACATGGAGGCTTCTCAGATCAAGGAGAACATCAACAAGTACGGTCAGGTCATTGGCGCGACGGTCAAGGAAGGCTCCACCTACTACGACGACCTGAACGGTGCTGTCATCAACTCCGAGGCCGTGGCCAAGGGTCTGTCCTTTGAGATCGACGGTGTGAAGATCGACGTTCTCCAGACCTGGGATGCCGCCGACGGCACCTCCAACGTCAACGATACCTCTATCGTTCTCCGCGCCCACATTGGAGAGCAGACCGTTCTGTTCCTCAATGACCTCGGCTCCATCGGCGGCCGCCGCCTGCTGGCGACCTACGGTGACAAGCTGAAGAGCGACATCGTACAGATGGCGCACCACGGCCAGGCCGGCGTGAACAAGGACGTGTACGACGCCATTGACGCCGACGTACATCTGTGGCCCACCCCCATCTGGGTATGGAACAACGCCAACCAGACCTACCAGATCGACGAGGTCAGAAAGTGGCTGTACGGGGAGACCTTCCTCACGGCCAGCGAATACGATATCGTCTCCTGCCTGTACAAGATCTATCCCGGAAGCGGGGCCACGCAGGTACGTGCCTGGGAGCGTTCGCTCGACTACATGAAGATCGAGTTCCCCTACATTGTTCCCGAGCGTCCCGAGCCCGAGACCGAGCCTGAGACCGAGCCCGAGGTGATCGTGCCCGTGGAGCATAACTACGTGGCAGACGGTCTGGTATCCTACTACAGCGGTACCCAATCCACCCGCGACGGCCACGACAAGGAGAGTGCTGTTTGGGAGGATCTGATCAGCGGCCATGACATGGCCATCACCAAGAACGCCGACAACTACTTCTCCGACACGGGTCTTCGTGCCAAAGGCTCCAAGCATATGTTCCCGGATGCTGTGGTGGATGTGATCAACGGCGAGGCCTTTACCATTGAGCTTCTGCTGGGTGATTTCACCTCTCTCGGAAAGGATTTCAACACCTTCATCAACAGCAGCGGAGATCAGCTGGCTCTGTTCCGCCGCAATTCCGTGGACGAGCTGGAGCTGAAGACCACGGGCAATGGCCGTATCAAGATCAAGGGTTGTCTGGAGCTTCTGCAGAACAGCCTCGTCACCCTGACCTATTCCCGTAGCGGTCACGCCCGCATCTATATCAACGGCGAGATGCTGGGTGAGATCACCACCGCCGCCGGCTCTCTGGGCGCAGGGGATCTCTTCATCGGTCATTCCGATCCCGCCAAGACCTTTGACACCACCTACCGTTCGGTTCGCTTCTATAACCGCGCCCTGACGGCCGAGGAGGTCGCGGCGAATGCGGTTGTGGACGGTGTGGCGGAAGCGTCTGCCGCGGAGTAATGCTTCCCTTCTATACGCCTTGATCTGAAATAAAAACTGCCCCAAAAGGCTGGTTCTCAATAAGAAAGTTAAAACCCCGACAGCTTTTGAACAAGTCCGTTAAAAACGGACAGTAGACAAAAGCCCCCTTGATGTGGTAGAATATAGATACCATATCAAGGGGGTAATTGTATGCCAAGAAAGTATCAACACACAAAAGAATTA
>JAZRFR010000218.1:0-3329 GCA_045643785.1 Eubacteriales bacterium
GCCCCTGGACCCCGTTTAAGGAACTTTTGAAAAAGTTCCTTAAGAATCCTCAAAACTTTCAAAAAGGGTTATTTGACAATGTTTTTGAAAGTTTTGGGGGTCAAGCCCCTTTTTCAAAAGGGGCTTGCGGGGGGTGGGGGCAGAGCCCCCACAAACTGCAATTTGAACTCCTATGTACTAAATCCGTCCTCTTTCGCTCAGCTTCTTCCACATGGTGACCGTGGTTCCCTTCCCCACCTTGGAGGTGACCTTCAGGGCGTCGGTGAAGCTTTCCATGACGGTAAAGCCCATACCGCTCCGCTCTCCGGCGGCGTCGGTGGTGTAGAGGGGCATACGGGCCTGTCCCACGTCGGGGATGCCGCAGCCCTTATCCTTGATCTCGATCTTGACGGCGCGCCCCGCCAGGATGCTGACCGTGATGGCGATGCTTCCCGTTTCTTCAAAGTTTCTATAGCCGTGGACAATGGCGTTGGTCACGGCCTCGGAGACGGCGCACTTGATGTCCGCGATTTCGGTCACGCCGGGATCCAGCTGGGAGATAAAGGCCGCTACCGCCGCCCGCGCCATGCCCTCGTTGACCGACAGGGCGGGGAGCTTGATCTGGATCCTGTTGAGAACCTCCCCCGAAAACTGACTGCTTCTGCTTATGCGGCTCGTGGGGCTCATGCTTCTTTCTCCTTTCTTGATGCGACGGCGATCTCACCCGTCGATTTCTTTCGCCTGCGGGGGCTTGGCCGAGACGAAGCAGCCCGCGCAGGACTTGTCCCGGAGCGAGAACCTCGAAGGGATGCCGTCTCCTGCGGGTAGGTTCCCGCCGGGCGGGTTCCGGCCGGGCGGCTATCCTGCGGGCGGTTTCCCGGGGGATATTCAATCTTCACCAGCCGTTCCATGCCCGCCAGGGTGAGGATGGAACGGGTTTCGGGGGAGGGATTCCAGACGGTCATCTCCCCGCCCAGCTCCTTCATGACCGAGTAGCGGCCCATGATGAGCCCCAGCCCCGAGGAGTCCATGAAGCTGACGGCAGACAGATCCAGAATAAGCTTTTTGGGGCGTTTTTCAAAGAGGGTGGCGTCGATGCCCTGGCGGATGCCCGCCGCGGTGTGGTGGTCGATCTCCCCGCGAACGTGGATGGACAGGATGCTCCCCGCCGTGTCGCAGAGAAATTGGGCGCGGGGCTTGGGGATCAGGTCGGTTTTCTGTGGCATAGGGTTGTCCTTTCCGGAGGCAAATTGGAGGGTGAGACAATTTCCGTGGTAGGGCGGGGGCTTGCTCCCGCCGATCATCTCAGGGGCAAAAAGATAACGAATATATTTTTGCGCAACGGCGGGAGCAAGCCCCCGCCCTACGATGTATTGGATACGTCACAATAACCCCAATTTGAAAATTCTGTTTCTTTCTGCCCCCAGTATAACACAACCCCCGCGCAAAGTTTGTCGCTTTGCGCGGGGGTGAAAAATATTTATAAAAAGAGAAGCCCCCCGAAGGAGGCTTCCCAAATAGTCATTCAATTACTGTTGTGCGGCAATGATCTTATCCTGCACGTTCTTGGGAACCACGTCGTAGCCGGTAACCTCGAAGTCGAACCAGCCGCGGCCCTGGGACATAGCGCGGAGAGAGATGGGGTAATCGGCCAGCTCGGACTTGGGAGCGGCGGCCAGGATGGTGGTGTAACCAACCTTACCCTCGTAGGGGTGCATACCCATGACGCTGCCGCGGCGCTTGTTCAGGTCGCCCATGACGTCGCCCACGAGAGCGTCGGGCACGGTGACAGCCAGGTCGCCCACAGGCTCCAGGAGTACGGGAGCGGACAGCTCCAGGCACTTCTTGTAGGCCAGGTTGGCGGCGGTCTTGAAGGACATTTCGTCGGAGTCGACGGCGTGGTAGCTACCGCCGTACAGCCCGGCCTTCAGCTGAACCAGAGGATAGCCTGCGGCGCCCTTGACCATGGCGTCCTCCAGACCCTTCTGGACGTGAGGAATGAAGTTCTTGGGCACGGAGCCACCCACGGTGGCATCCACGAAGGTCAGACCCTCGTCCTCGCCGGGAGCGAAGCGGATCTTGACGTGACCGTACTGACCGGAACCGCCGTTCTGCTTCTTGTGCTTACCTTCCACGTCGCAGGGCTTGGTGATCTTCTCGCGGTAGGGGATCTTGGGCTCGTCCAGCTTGACGGAGGTACCGAAGCGGGACTTCAGCTTGGCGCACAGAACGGCCAGGTGCATGTCACCGATACCGTAGATGCACATCTGCTTGGTCTCGGGGTTGTTCTCGTAACGGAGAGTCATATCCTCCTCCAGCATCTTGGCGATGGCCTGGGAGATCTTGGACTCGTCCTTGGCGGTCTCGGGGGTAATACCCTTGCACATGTAAGGAGTAGCGTACTTGACGGGAGCGTACACGGTGTCGCCGGAGACGCGCAGGGTGTCGCCCGTGTTGGTGTCGTTCAGCTTGGCGATCATACCCAGATCACCGCAAGCCAGCTCCTCGACCTCGACCTGATCCTTACCCTTCATGATGTAGATGTGAGCCATCTTCTCGGTGGTGCCGGTACGGACGTTGCGGAGAGCCGCATCCTTCTTGAGCACGCCGGTCATGACCTTGAAGAAGGACATCTTTCCTACGAAGGGATCGGCGATGGTCTTGTAGACGAAGATGGCGGGATCGCCCTCCACGTCGATGGCCACGGGCTTGCCGCCCATGTCCTTCTCCACCTTGCGGGCGGTAGGACGGGGGAAGGAGCCTGCGATGGCGTCCAGCATAGCGACAACGCCCCACATGTTGGTAGCGGAACCGCAGTATACGGGCACGATGGTGCCCTCGATGATACCGTTATGGAGAGCCTCAACGGCCTCTTCCTTGGTAAAGGACTCACCCTCGAAGTACTTCATCATGAGGTCGTCGGAGGTACCGGCCAGAGCCTCGTTCAGAGCGTCCTTATAGTCGTGAGCGGTCTGCTCCCAGTTGATCTTCATGGGAACGCCGGCGCGCTTACCCTTCTCGTCGTACTTGAAGGCCTGCATGTCGATGAGGTCGATCATGGTGACGTCCTTACCGGTCTCCACGGGGATGAACACGGGACAGACGGATACGCCGAAGGTAGCGTGGATCTGGTGGAACACGCGGGCGAACTTGGTCTCGGGATCGTCGCACTTATTGATAAAGAAAGCCTTGGGAATACCGGCGGCGCAAGCAGCGTCCCACGCAAGCTCGGTACCAACCTCAACGCCTGCCTTACCGTCTACGCAAATGACGGCGGCGTCAGCCACGCGGACAGCCTGCTTGACTTCGCCCTGGAAATCCAGGAAGCCGGGGGTGTCCAGCACGTTGAT
>JAZRFR010000219.1:0-5288 GCA_045643785.1 Eubacteriales bacterium
TTTTTTACGAGTAAGGGTTGGAAAAGTGCTGGGGGGGGTACGGGGGAACTTTTTCCAAGAAGTCCCCCGGAGTTCGTTCCCCTCTCTCACTCCTCCTCCACCCCGATGGCGGACTGCTCCTCGCGGCGCTTATCGGCGTCGGCCACCAGACCTGTGGCCACCTGGGTCTCCAGGGCGTTGCGGGGCTTGGATCTTGCGCGGCGGGTGTAGCGGGTGGGGGTATCGTCCTCCTCGGACTTGTTCACGACGGTGATGAAGATGTCCTCCAGGGACAGGCCCAGGGCTTCCATACCGATCAGCGCCCAGCCGCGGTCAGCCAGGGTAAAGAACAGCTTCTTGCGGATGTCCACACCGGGGGCGGACTCGATCATGAAGGTGGTGGCGTCGCCGTCCCGCTCAGCCAGCGCCTCGCAGTAGACGATGCCCTGCATATTCCGCAGAACCGACAGAACCTGATCCTGAGGGCCGCAGATCTTGGCGTTGAAGCGGCGGTTGTTCTCGATGACGCGGGTGATGTTCTCGGTCTTCTCATCGGCCACGATGCGACCCTTGTTGATGATGATGATGCGATCGCAGACCGCCTGCACCTCCTGCAGGATGTGGGTGGAGAGGATGACGGTGTGATCTCTGCCCAGGGAGCGGATGAGGTTGCGGATCTCGATGATCTGCTTGGGATCCAGACCTACGGTAGGCTCGTCAAAAATGATGACCTTGGGAGAGCCCACCAGGGCACCGGCGATACCCACGCGCTGACGGTAGCCCTTGGAGAGGTTCTTGATGACACGCTTGCGGACGTCCCCGATGCGAACCACCTCGCAGACCTCCCCGAGGTGGGCCTCGCGGTTGAGCTTGCAGCCCTTGAGGTCGTAGTTGAAGTTCAGGTACTCGTCCACGGTCATGTCCAGGTAGAGGGGGGGCTGCTCGGGGAGATACCCGATCTGCCGCTTGGCGTTCAGGGGGTCGCCCAGCACGTCAATGCCCGCCACGCTGACCCGTCCCGCCGTAGAGGAGAGGTAGCCCGTGAGGATGTTCATGGTGGTGGACTTGCCCGCGCCGTTGGGGCCCAGGAAGCCGACGATCTCGCCTTCGCCGATGGAGAGGCTGATGTCGTCCACCGCGCAGTTGGAGCCGTAGTTTTTAACCAGATGCTCGATTTGAATCATGGATGGTTGATCCTTTCTTACGCACGCCCTGCGGGTATGCGGTGATGTTTTTCTCTTGCGGATGCCCCTGCCGAGGGGTATCCATAATACTACATCTTACAGTATACCACACTATTGTAACGAATTTATGAACCAACAGGCTCCGCACGCAAATTCTTCTTGATTTTTCGGTGAATTTTTTGGATTTTGCGGCAAAAAATCCCCTCCCGATACATGGTCGGGAGGGGTACGGTTATTCAATCGGGAACGCAGTTGTAATGAATGGTGGCGTTCTTGAGAGGGTCATTGTTCAATCCCATATCCAACTTCAGAAGGAACCAATCATCCGAGGTGCCGGTATAGTAGACGTCGTTCAGAGCGTCACACTGATAGAACGCGGCATTATCTACACTCTTCACGCTGACAGGGATTACGACGGACGTCAGACTGGAGCATCCATTAAACGCCCCCGGTCCAATGCTCGGAACGCCTTCGCCAATAACAACCGAGGACAGGTTTACGCACCCGGAAAATGCGTAATATCCAATACTCTCCACACTACCGGGGATGACGATTTCGGTCAGGTCGGCGCATCCGTAGAAGGCTCGGCTACTGATGGCCGTGACACTGCCGTCGACGGGAATCACACTGTTGTTACTGCCCAACAGCAGCGTTTTGCTCTCGGTATGGATCAGGCAGTTCCCTGCACTGTGGTACACGGGATTTTCCGGCGAAACAATGATCTCCTCCAAGGGCATTCCGTAGGAAAAAGTACCATCGGGAGTACCCATAGATACGTACGTTGTACCGGCACCGATCGTGAGGGATTTCAACCCGGAGCAGCAGCCGAACGCATCGTTCCCAAGATCCGTCACGCTGTCGGGGATAACAATCTCGGTCAAGGACGTGCAGCCGTAAAACGCACTGTAGCCAATACTCGTCACGCCTTCAGGAATGTCAATGGACATCAGCGCGGTACAATTGCTGAACGCAGCGCCGCCAATGCTCGTCACTCTTTCGGGAATGTCAATGGACACCAGAGCAGTACAATTGCTGAACGCATTGCGGCCAATGCTCGTCACGGTGTCGGGGATGCGAATGGTCTTCAGATTCGTTGCGCCGAAAAATGCATCGGAAAGGATCTCGGTAACCGCCGCACCGTTGTAAGTTGCGGGAATCTCGATCTCCTCCAGATACTGGGTCTTACCCATCGTCACACCGTAGGTGCCGTCGGGCAGGGGGTAGAACTCCAGTCCTTGGGTTCCCTCCTGGGTCGGGATCAGGGGACCCAGGTTGACCACGGTACCGTCGGTGTAGGTGATCACCAGCTCGCCGTCGATGATCTCAACACTCGAAATGCCTACGCCGGCCGCTCCCGGGTCACCTTTGTCGCCCTTGTCGCCCTTGCCACCTGCAGCTCCGGGGGCACCCGGGGTGCCCGGGTCACCCGGGTCACCTTTATCACCCTTATCGCCTTTGTCACCCTTGTCACCGATTACGCCCTGGGGGCCGGTGGCGCCGGGTTCTCCTGCGTCTCCTTTTTCGCCTTTTTCGCCCTGAGGGCCGACTTCGCCTTGGGGGCCAACCTCACCCTGAGGGCCGGCCTCGCCCGCGCAGGCCGCAAGACTCACGGCCAACATGGCCAGCACGAGCAGCAGACTCAACATTCTTTTCATAGGTTTCATTTTCGCTGTTTCCTCTCTGAAAACCGATGTAGGGATCGCGGATCATTCCTTATACAGATAATTGAACCGTCCGATGGGCGCGGTATCACCGTTGGCGTAGAAGTCCATGACGGTGGCCTGTTGCATATTGTCGCTCCACTTGAACTCAAAGTCCAGTCTGCCCTCCAGACCCACCAGGGCGCGGGGGATGGCGACGGTCAGGGTGTCGCCCGATACGCGAAGCTCGGCGGTGCCGACGGTCTCCCAGGTGAAGCTTCCCTCCTCCAGGGTGCGGACGTACTTCTCCACCATGGCCTGATTCTTCTTGCCCGTGCGGTTGATGACGAAATCGTAGCCCTCCCAGCCCGTGGCCTTGGAGCGGTCAACGTCGAGGAACAACGTCATCCAGCCCTCGCCCTCCCGGGGGGTGATGGCGTCGGCGCACTTGACACGGAAGTAGAGGTAATTCTCATCGCGGGAGACACGAGCCTCTACGATGTCGTTGCGGCCCGAGGTGTTGACGTAATGATAGTCCCCGAAGCCGTCCCAGTCGCGGTGGATGGTGGTGCCCTTGGGGTTGCGGTACACGGGGGTCACGGCGCTCCAGGCCTTGTTCCCCGATCTCAGATCTACGATGCCCGCGGGGGAGGTGGCCTGACGGGGCTTGGCACCCTTGAAGCGGCGGATGTTGTGAGCCAGCTGGAGGTAGTAGGTGTCCAGGTAACCGTCCTTATCCATCTCAATGTCGCGGCTATGCTCCCGGTCGTACTGATCCACCATGGCCAGCTGGGTGGAGTCGTGATCACTCAGCCAGGGCTCGTGCCACTGACCCATGATCCACTCGTTCCAGCCCGTCACAAAGACGATATCGGGATCGAGATCCAGGGCGCGCTCCCACTGCTCCTGGACGTTGTAGCCATGCTTGTAGGAGTCGGGGGTGAGGAGAGCGTGACCGTACTTGCCCGTGTAGCTGCGGCCAAAGGTCTTTACGTCGTTGAAGTGAGTGCAGATGCGATCCTTGTTGGCATTCTGTCCCACGCCTACGGTGACCATCTCACAGCTACCGTCGGGACGGGTGACGTACTTGTGCTGGGGATAGACCTCCAGCCAGCCCCACTGGCTGTTGTTCATAGGCCCACATCCGTAGCCGGGCTGACCGGGACGGAAGGTAAAGAACTCGCGAATCTCATTCAGGATGCGGGTATCGGCCTCGCAGGTTCCCTCGGCGGGGAGCGCGTCGGGATAGCCCATGATCATGGGCTTGCCGTCCAGCATGTACCACAGATCCGAGTACAGGCCGGGCTTATAGACGTTCTGATACAGGGCGCGGAGCATCCGCTCGGTGGTCTCCTGGGGGCCGAAGTTGAGCATGAAGGCCACCTTGGGCACCTTGATGCCATCGCGGCGCGCCTCCTGCAGACCCTTGAACAGAGGCTCGTAGGCAGAGCGCCACACCAGAGCGCCGTTGGTGCAGTCAAAGAGCAGGAAATCTACCCCTGCCGCAGACAAAAGCGCGGCGTGATGGCGGATGATGTAGGGGTCGGAGTCGCGGTAGAAGCCGTAGAAGGGCTCGTGCCAGTAGGGCTGGAAGGGACGCTCCCCCCAGGCGGGGTGATCCTTACGGTACTCGGCGGCGGGGTATTTGTCCAGCACGTCCACCACGTCCACGGGGCGCAGATTTGCGTGACCCTCGTGCCAGGTCCAGTAGAAGATACCCACCTGCTTGTCCTTCTTCTTGCCCACGTCCTCCACCGAGGCCACCTTGCGCCCCAGCATATCCGTGGCCTCCCAGGTGTCGTAGCCCAGGTCGAGAATGGCCTTTTCGGGTACGGGCTCGTAGGTGATGCCCGCGTATACGGGCTCGCTTGATACCTCAAAGGACAGAAGCTTTGCCCGTCCGCGCACCTTTACGGTGACGTCGTGAACCCCGGCGGTGGTATCGATCTCACACCGCGCCTCGGTGTCCTCGCTGTCGTAGCTGGACAGGGCGATCACGCCGATATCCTTCCCATCCGCTTGGATGTAGCCCAGGGAGGTATCCCCCGAATGGGCGAAGTGAACGCGGACGCTGATGCTCCCCGCGCCAAAGTCTACCTTGTCGGCGCGCCACAGACCGGCGGCCTTATCCAAGATCATATCTGCCATATTCAAATCCTCGCTTACATATTGAGTCGGAGCAATCTGCGCCCCGCAACACCATAGTACCATAGTTTTTGGAAAATGTCAACAAGTTTTGGATAAAAATTCTTGACTTATTGAATAAAATGTTGTATAATGATGACAATACCACACCCGTATAAGGTGGTCAAATTGGGGTTTGGCGGTGGGTTTTCCAATGACCCCATGTAGGGACGGGCGTCCTCGACCGTCCGCTACTGACCCCTCAAGGTTCGTTGTCGGGTCTATGTTATTTGCGGACAGACGAGATGTCGAACAAGTTCGACCGCCTGTCCCTACAAATTCAATTTGTTGGTTGGATTCA
>JAZRFR010000220.1:0-10281 GCA_045643785.1 Eubacteriales bacterium
ATCGCTGCCGCTATCGTGGATAGCCCCGACGAGGTCAAGGTCATCCGTGAGGAGGATGATGACACCATCACCCTGACCCTTACGGTCGCCCCTGACGATATGGGCATGGTGATCGGCCGTCACGGTCGCATCGCCAAGGCCATCCGCACGGTCATCAAGGCAGCCTCCGCCGACTGCGGCAAGCGGGTCAACGTGGAGATCAGAGATTGATTCCATACCCCGCAAAAAGAACAGACCCATACCGCCGAACACGGCGCGTGGGTCTGTTTTTTCCTTTGCAGACAGGCCGCATCCGAACCGCCCCATCACAGAAAAGCATTGACAAAGCCCACCGAATATGCTATAATGACTCTGCAACCATCCATCACGAAAGGAGAAGCGCATGGAAAATACGATTCCCGCGGAGACCGCGGAGACCGCGGAGACCGCAGAGACGGCCGACAAGGCCGAAACGCTGGCCGAACGTCTGAAAGATCCTTCCTCCGTTCCCGGCGACTGCGCCGACGAAGAACTGGCCGCTGTGGATTTTTCCCGCCGTGACGTACTCATCGGCACGGTGCGAAACGACGCCCAGTTCGACTACACCCTTGCTTCCCTTTCCTACTACGCTCCCGTGAAGACCGTCCCGCCCCACGATCTCCCCGTCCGTATGATCGCCCTCTATGAGGAGGGGCTGACCCGCCGCCCGGGCATCAAGCGCTACGGCGAGGTCACGGATATCCGCGTGGTGAAGCGGAGCGACATTCCCGTGCCCATGAGCCGCTCCAACGGCGAAGAAGCATACTATCTCTTTTCCGTCAAATCCTGGGAGTATCTGGATCACCCCATCGGCATCGTCGGCACCTCCCGCGGCCGTCCCGCCTTCACGTCGGAATTCCTTCTGACCCACGCGCGCCGCTCCTACCAGCTGGTCTGTGTCACATCCGCCGCCGAGTACCGACTCCTGCAAGCCCTTTGCCGTCTTCACGCCACCGCTACCGCCGAGCCTCAGCGGGAAATCTTCCTCCGTGCAGGCGAGTATCACATCATCAGCGCGGCCGAAGGCATGCTCTCCCTCATGCACGCACGAGGCGAGATCCTGCTCCGCTCCCCCCTGCGCGCCATGGATACCGAACCCGCAGAGCTTCTGCGCCGTCTGGCAAGCGCGCTTGGACTGCGGTAACCCTCAATTCATCAACAGGCGGTCTCATTATGAAAAAACTACTGATTACAGGCTTTGATCCCTTCGGCGGTGCCACCGTCAATCCCGCCCGCGAAGCGGTCATGGCGCTGCCCGATTCCGTTGGCGATTGGTCGCTGACCAAGCTGGAGATCCCTACGGTATTCGGTTTGGCGGCCGAGGCCGTCCTCGCCACGGCGAAAGAACTGCACCCCGACGTCATTCTCTGCGTGGGACAGGCAGGAGGACGAAAGGCGATCACCCCCGAGGTGGTGGCCATCAATCTGCGGGAGGCCACGATTTCGGATAACCTGGGGTACACCCCAAAGAATCAACCCGTCATAGCCGATGCTCCCGCGGCGTATTTTGCCACCCTTCCCGTCCGCGAGATGGTCGCGGCTGTGCAGGCGGCAGAAGTTCCCTGCTCCCTGTCCTACTCGGCGGGGGTGTTCGTGTGCAACGATCTGCTCTACACCCTCCTGCATCACTACGATAAAACCGACGTACGGATAGGCTTTATCCACATTCCCTACCTGCCCGAGCAGGCGGGGGAGGGTGTCGCTTCCCTGCCCCTTGAGGATATGGTCAAGGGACTCGCGGCGGCCATACAGGCAATCTCATAACCAAAGCCCCGAGGCGTATGCCTCGGGGCTTCTGTTTTTACATGGACATTGGACGGATACGAGCGTCTCACCCCTTGGTCATATCCTTCAGGGAGAACCGCTCAACCTCCTCGGCGGGGAGCTCCCGACGAGCCGCGGCGCGAACTAAATAGGTCAGTCCCTTGAGAGTATGACTGCAGTGGAACAGGCATCCGTTCTCCCCGTAAAGCCCCATTTCCTTGACGACCCAATGGGGCTTGATGCGCTTCCCCGTCCTACCGCCGTCCGTGCGGATCACCTTCACCGAACGAACGTCGCTCCACAGGATGGTTTTGGTGGCAATGGGACCGTAGCCGATATGCAGTCCGACACTGTCCACGCGGACACGGTATAGAGCCAAAGGTATGGCTATGAGAAGTAAGGCTATACCCAGAATGGTACCCAGCCATCCTACGGAATCCCCAATTTCTATTTTGGGGTAGAAGAATATAAACAAACCGATAGCCAACGAGACGAGTCCCACTCCCACGGCCTCCAGCACGGTGTAAGGGGACTCCCGCATAACAAACTCCTCGGGTGCTTCCCCCTGCTCGTCTTCGCGGTTCTGCCGTCCAATGAGATCGTCGGTATCGAAACCGTTTCTCATCCTCATAAAAGACTCCTTACAGCGCCAGCATGGATCTCTGTTCGGTCAGCTCGCCATCCTTGTACAGGAGGGTCTTGACCTCGTATTTACCGAAAGCAAGATCCAGCGTCTTGTCGAAAACGGTGCAGGCGCAGATCTTGTCTCCGTCGATGCCGTTGTACAGGCGAACCATGTAGGTGTCGGCATCCACCTTGCGGAAACAGGAGAGGGTGACCGTCTCGTCGGACAGGGTGACGGCAGGGGTCTCGTGGCGCTCGCCCGTACCGTGGGGGTAGAAGTTGAGAGCGTAGGGCTTCTGGGTGAAGGCAGTAGCCTTGCGATCGAGGTCTGCCTCGTCACAGATCTCCAGACGGAGCTTGAACTCGTGGCGGCCGAGATCAATGTAGGGCTGGAAGCGTTCCTCGTCCATGATGGGCAGATTCCCGATGGGATGGGCGCAGTAGACCGAGCCGTTGAGGAGATCCAGGTAGAGCTTGCCGTTCTCCAGAGAACAGCCGTAGGTGCCGTCCTTGAAGACGGTCAGCACCTTGTCCCCCATCTTCATGCCCACGAATCTCTGGGAGCATTGCTCCAAATCATGGGTATAGGTCTGGGTACCGAAGGCGGTCTGGCCGATAAACTGACCGATCTCTGCCACGGGAATGGCCAGCTTGAGGCCCTTGCCCGCGTCGTTCCAGTAGGCATTGACGGTGATATCAATATAGTTGAAATCCTTATAAAGGGTATACGCCACGCGGACGTCGGACTTGCCCGTGTTATAGAAGCTCTCCACGGTGGTGAGCAGGTCGCCCCGCTCGATGACGCGGAGAGGAATGGTGCAGGTGGCGGGGGTGTAGTTCTTACCCACGGTAGACATGTGCCAGCCCCAAGGATCGGGGTTGTCGTCGTAGACGATGGGGGAAAATGCACCGCCCTTCAGGTACTCCTTGCCGTCGACAGAGAAGGAGGTCAGGGCGCCACCCACGGGATCGAAGACAGCCTTGGTTCCCTGCTTGCTTACAAACTCGGTCTGAGGCGTGCGGTCAAGAACATTCTTCTTGCCGCGGCGCACCTCTACGTCATAGCGGGTCATGGACAGGGGATTCAGCGTGTCCTTGATGGCCATACGCTTACTGCGATCCAGATTGATGCAGGAGGATTCCTTGACGATCTGGAAGGGGACCTCTGCGGCGGAACCGCCGCGAACGTCTTTCTTTACGGTAAACTCATACCCCTCGGTCTCGGAGCAGATACCGCTGAGCAGGAAGAAGTCACCCGTGAAGATGGCCTCCTCGGTGTAGGGGGTGGGATTGTACACGAAAATGGGGTACTTCAGGGGCACGGCACACTCGTAATCGCGGCACAGGCCCATGAAGGCCTTGGTGAATTCCTTATCCAGCAGCTCCAGGGCGTAGTCCAGCTTCTGCATACTGCTCTTCTCGCCCTCGATGATGCAGGTGCCCGACAGGACGTCGTGGAACTGCACCATGGCCATGCGCTTCTGGGCGTCGTCGAAGGCGTCGAAGTTGTAGTCATACACGCCCTCGGCGGAGGCATAGGCGCAGATCTTTTCGGTGATCAGAAGCTTGTTCTCCACCTCGGCATAGCGGTGCTTGAGGCGGGCGATGGAGGTGTAGCACTTGACGAAGCAGGGCTGGAGCGCATCATCCCACACGGCGGAGGGCTTGGATGCGGCAAAGAATGCCTCGGGGGTAGAGTGGAACACGTGAACCCCCGCCTCCTTCTGCTCCTCCATGAAGACGGCCAGCTCGGCGAGATCCTTGCGGGAGGCGCCGCCGCCGTGGTTACCCACACCCCACAGGGCAAAGGCGATCTCCTCGCCCGCCTTGTCCCAAGGCTGCATCTTGCGCTTGACGGCGTTGACCGCATCCCCCAGATCGTTGGTGTAGATGGTGAGATCGTCAAAGCGGGCGACCTTTACGCTACTGTCGTCAAAGCCCTTCCACTCCATATAGTTAGCGGAGAAGGGGTTGAACTCGGGCATGGGGCGGCAGCAGATGTAGCCGTCGTAGCCGCACTTGGACAGGATCTGCACCAATCCTTGGGTGTGGCCGAAGGAGTCGAAATTGACCGCCGCCGTGGGAATGACCCCGAACTTCTCCTTGAAGTAGGAGAGTCCCGACTCGATCTGGCGGACAAATCCCTCGCCCGAGGGAATGTTGCAGTCGGGCTGGACGTACCAGCCACCCATGATGTGCCACTTCCCTGCCTTGACCAGCCCCTTGATGCGTTCAAAAAGGGCGGGGTCGTAGGTCTCCACGAACTCGTAGAGGAGGGCTTCGTTGTGGCAGAAGATGTAATCGTACTCCTCCGCAATCTCGCAGGCGGCGTAGAAGGTAGCCAGGGCGGCGGTAGCGCCCTCGTTCCAGTCCCACTGCCAGACGGGGTCGAGGTGGGCGTTACAGATGAGATGAAGCTCTTTCATAATGGTTCTCCTTTTTTATAGTGGAAGGATTTCAAATTTGGGTTTATAGGGGAGCGAGAGAGCGGCCTCCGGCGGCCAAGAACCTTTTTGAAAAAAGGTTCTTGGATCTCCAAAAACTTTCAAAAAAGCATTGATAAATAATTCATTTTTGAAAGTTCTTGAAGAGAGTCCAGAGAGGAACTTCTTTCAAGAAGTTCCTCTTTGGCGTTCTCCCGCTCCCCTACAAACTGCAATTTTCGATCAACGAATCAAGTATTCAGCCACACCGAAATGCGGTTGCGCTCTTCCATCCAGCGCTTACCGCAGGAGGCGTAGTCGGTGAGGAGCAGGTCACCGTCCTCGGTCTTAACGGTGAAGCGCACGGTCTCGCCGGTCTCGGCATCCAGCTGATTGACGATAAGGCGGCCATTGTGCAGGACAGGCACGACGGGGGCTTCGATGTCTCCCTCCTCCTTCTGCTCGTCACGAGCCAGCGCCAAAGCGCCGAAGGTGAAGGCGATCTTGCCGTTCAGGGTCTGCATTTCCACCTCGGGATGAAGGTCGAGGGTGACGGTGTCTCCATCCTTCCATTCACGGGTCAGATCCACGTAACCGATCGCGGCGGTTTGGGTCTCGCCGTTCACCGCGAGGGTAGGCTCGTGGCTCCATGCGGGGACGCGGAGACGGAGGGTGAAGGTCTCGGGGGTATCCAAGGCAAGAGAAACGGTAGCGTGCCCTTCGTCTGCGAAATATCCCGAGAGCTTGAGGGTTACGGGATTGCCCGCAGGGGTGATGGCGGAGACGGCACCGTTACCGTACTCGTTCAGCACGAAGCCGTCGTCCTGCGCCATGACGCTCACGAGGGGGAACAGGGCGGTACCCGCCGCGCCGATGCAGGCGCAGCAGCCGTAGTAGCCGCCTGTGGAGAACTTCTTGTAGCCGCCGATGCCGATGCCGCGGGCCTTGAAGGTGAGGGGGCTGTAGCTGTCGAAGGGAACGCCGGGAACACGGATATTTTCTTCCTTGGAAAGCTGGGGCAGACCCTCGAAATTGAGACTGCCGTACAAGGCGTTGAAGGCTGACTTTTCGATTTCTTCGGCGTAGACAACCTTCCCCGTCAGACGGAGCAAACGATCCAGAAGCCGCATCCAGGTGACCGTGACGCAGGTCTCCTGCATGATGGCCAGAGGCTCGGTCTCCTCGGTCTGCATCACGGCAGAGTGGTCGAAGAGCTCGTGGGTACAGCCCGCGCAGCCGATGATGGTGATATCGCTCTGACAGACGGCATCCACGAATTTTTCCACGATGTTCAGGTATCTTGTCTGTCCCGTGACCTCGTAGTAGGCCAGCGCGCCCTCGAAGTAGGACATCATCTCGTAGGCCTTGACCACGGGGTACTCAAAGGGCATCTTGGTTCCCTCCTCGGCAAGATCAAGGAGATTACCGTCGCGACAGCCGCCGGATTCCAGAATGTACTTCGCGAAGGTCAGGTATTTTTCCTCTTCCGTCAGCTTGTAAAGCTCCACGATGGGCTCCAGAATGGAGGCGGAGTTGACGCCACCCCACCAATGGGAGGTATCGAGGATGGAGAGCTTATCCTCTCCCAGCTTGTCCATCAGGTAGTCCACCTGACCCTTCATGGCGGTGATGATCCGCTCATTGAAGGCTTCGTCACAGCAGATGCCGTAGAAGTAGAGACAACCGACCAGGACGTACTTTCTCGTCCACATATCCCAGCCGCAGAATTCCTTCTCCACGGGATAGGTGGTGATGCGCCCCCACTCGTCCTGCGAATCCAGAATACCGCGAACGGTTTCGTAGAGAACGCCGTACAGGGTCTCGTCGGGCAGATAGCGGTAGGTGAGGCAGGCACCTCGCATCATCTTGCCGAAATACTCGCCGCGCCAGCCCAGATCAGCGGCGTCGGGGCGCTCGGTAAAGACGTAAACGAACTTGTCCCAGAGGGGCTTGTCCAGAAGCTGTTTTTCCAGGATAAAGGCGGCGTTATTATGAACGGCGCCTTCGTAGCGGGCATGGCCCATGGGAATATAGCGATATCGGTACGGAATCATATCTGTCTCCTTGATCACATATTTTGCAAAAGGCAATAGATCTTCATTCATTATACATGGATTCTGATGTTTTGTCAATATCGTTCCGGTACGGAGGCTGACGAATCGCAATTACGCCCCGTGCCTCTTGACCGTTTGGGTAAATCACAATGCACTTTAAAAAATCATTTTCTTCAGATTGCCGAGGAAGTCCTCGTCCAGACGGCGCAGTACGGCCTTGCCGTCGTAGCCGTCGGACAGATCCACCCTTTGTATGGCCGCGGCAATGGCCTCGGGCGATTGCTCGCCGTAATAGTACAGGCAGTCCCCCACCAAAGAGTTTTCCACCACGGGAATCCTTGCACTGACGACCCGCAGGCCGCTTGCCATGTAGGACAGCACCTTGGACGGAAAGGAGGTCGCGTTGAAAGCCCCCGCAGGATCCTGGGTGCTGAGACCGATGTGGCAGGAGTGCAGGAAATCGGTATACGCCTCATCATACAGTACGCCGTCGTAGGTCAGCCTGCATACACTCTCGGCGCTGACAGCGTCCAACGTCTCCCGCATACGGCGGAGATGCTCGTCGGTACCGGTTCCCAGGATATGCACGTGATAATTTCCGGGCAGATACTTCGCCGCATCTATGGCGGCGTACACGCCCCCCTTCACGGGCTCCAGGGTTCCCGCGTACACCACGTGTACGATTCCGTCGGACGTGGGACGGCATTCCGAATCAGACAGCCGATAGGTTCCGTGGGTGATGACGTAGGGCTTCCCCTGCGAATTGACGCGGCGGTTCAATTCCTCGCTGGGGAAAATATACGCGTCGGCGATGCGGGCGTATCGAACCTCCCGACGGGATATCCGCGGTGACTGCCACGCATCCCCGTACAGCTCCTCCACCTCCAGGATCAGGCGAAAGCGTCGGCAACGCTTGAGACGGTTCAGAGCCCACGTAAGCCCCAGGGAGTGGTACACCCACAGGGTATCCCCGTCCTGCACCAGCGCCTTGAGCCTCGACAGCAGGCGCAGCTGAAAGAACAAACGGGTAAATCCGTTGCGGATATGCCCGTGTCGGCCGCCGCAGGGCAAAAGCTCCAGAATGGTTCTGTCGTCTATTCTCTCCACACGTCCTCCCACGGAATTCGGCCCGTTGGTCATGGAGGCAGACAGAATGCGTAGATCCAGCCCCAGCCGTCTGAAGCAATGGAACATATAGTTGGATTTCGTGTACGCCGCAGGATGGCAGACACGCGCTTCGCCCCTGTCGGGTAAGTCGTAATGAACCAGGCACTTGATCTCCCGCGAGGGTTCCCCCTCCAACGCCCGATCGTAGGGTCTGGTCGGATCGACCAAGACGCACTCGTGGTGTCCCCTTTGTTCCTGCAGGGGTAGGTCGGCGCGGAAATCGCCGTACTTTTGGGTCAGATAGGCCTCCGCCTCGGCGGGGATGCGTACCGTCATTCCTTCAAAAGAAGCGGATCTTCCCTCCCCGTACTGCTCCCGCGGCGCGTACTCCAGCTTCCCCTGCCAATTCCCGTGATTGCACAGGATTGGCGACGTGGCGGGATCGTATGCCGAGATCAGGCGCTCATATTTCGTCAGAATCCGATTCGTCCGCTTGTGAACCCCCAACAGCCGCATGATCCTCACCGCCATACGCGTCCGCAAGCGGTAATCACCCCGAAAAGCGGACAGCAGCAGCCGCTGATACAGACGCTTGCGGTGTTCCAGGCGTTTCTGCTCCCGCTTTTTCGTGGGATAGCCATCCAGGGGAAACACGTCGATGAACACGCCGTGATTCATGGGCAGATGCGCTACCTCACGCTCCACGAAGGCGGTGCGGCTGTCCCGCAGCTTGGCGAATATATGGGGATAGGCAGGGTCACTGCAAAAGGTCTGCAGGAACAGCCCTTCGGGCAGAAGCGCGGGCGCTTCCCGCAGGAAACGGTCGTAGTCGGGGCGGAGAAGCGCCACGTCCACGTCGTCGTCCCAAGGAATAAAGCCTCCATACTTCACAGCGCCCAGGGCGCTTCCGCACACCAGAAAGTAGGGGATCTGCAATTTCTCGCAGAGCCGCACAAAGCAGCCCAGCAGTTCAAATTGTTTCTCTTGCAGTTGATTCATAGGCTATCCCATACAGCTTTACGTATTCGCCGAAGGCGTCCTCGGCGTTGAAGCGGCTCGCATACGCCCTGCAAGCCTCGGGAGAAACTCCCCCTCCGCGGGTCACGCGATAAATCGCATCCACCAACGCAGGTATATCGTCGCACGGAACGACTTTACCGCAGGTCTCATCCACACACTCGGGACTTCCGCCGCGGTCAAAGGTGATCACGGGAGTTCCGCAAGCCAGCGCCTCCAGATTGGTCAGCCCCAGGGTCTCCTCCCGCGTGGGATTGACAAACACGTCGGCGGCGGTATACCGCGCGGCCAGCTCCTTCGGGTTCGTGACACGGGGGAGGCAGATCACGCCCGGCGGCAGGCGCTTCTTCTGCTTTTCGCTCACGCCCACCAAAACCACCCTGCAGGAGTCGTCCAAGGCATCTGCCAGCGCGGCGAATACGTCGAAGCCCTTGCCGCGCGTCCATTTGTAGGCAACACCCAGGATCACCGTCCGATCCTGCAGGCCGTAACGCTCACGGAAATCACCGGGGGTCGGACAAAATACCTGCAGATCAATTCCGTTGCGGATCACCCGGAGGGGATACTGCCCGAAAAACGAGTGCCGCACCTGCTCGGCCATCCAAAGTGAGGGCGCGACGACCGTCAGATCAAGTCCCCTCGATGCTTCCCTTTTTTGATGAAACAGGCGATGGCTTCTGTCGAAAAACCAACTGTACCGCCGCCACAGAGGGCAGTTGCGGCACTCGGCTTTCCATTGATCACACCGAGCGGCGTCAAAGTGCGGGCAGTAGGCCGTAAAGGCCCAGCAATCGTGGAAGGTCCAAAAGACCTTGATTTCCCGCTCGCGCAGATAGGACAGAAGCATCCCCAGATGCAGGTTGTGTCCGTGCAGATTATGCAGATGCACCACGTCGGGGGAAATGGCGTCCAGATGGCGAAGCAAGCGGCGGGTCGCCCGTCGGGAATTGAAGCCGTAATTGCCCCGTACGCGGGACATAAGCGCCTGCGTTTTCACCTCGCCTCGGTTGGGGTAGGCAAGACCGCGGGGATGCGCGGTGCCCCCATCGGCGTGCAGGATATAGTTCTCCACACCCGCGCCGTCCAGCAGACGGCTGACGGCCGCGCAGATCCGCCCGGTGCTTCCCTGATCGCAGGTTACGTTGATCTGTACGACAGTCATGGCGCGGCTCCTTTCAAAAATGATGGTCAGGCGATTGCATAAGTATGGAAATTGCAGTTTGTAGGGGAGCGGGAGAACGCCAAAGAGGAACTTCTTGAAAGAAGTTCCTCTC